>CAYMFF010000237.1:0-1501 GCA_964389575.1 uncultured Chitinophagaceae bacterium | reverse complement strand
CGCCCGACCGATGGCCAGCATCTGTTGCTCGCCGCCGGACAGTTCGGCGCCACCGTTGCCTTTACGTTCGGCCAACCGTGGAAACAGCTGGTAGACCTCGCTCGGCGTCCATCGCTTGCCCCGGCTTTCGGGTTCCAGCATCGCCAGGTGCTCGTCGACCGAGAGCGAGGGGAAGAGACGCCGACCTTGTGGCACGTAGGCGATACCGGCCTTGACGACGCTGCGGGTCGAGGCGCCTGCCAGTTCCTTGCCGCCGAGCTTTACCGAACCACCTTGGATGGGGATCAGCCCCATCAGCGCCTTGCACAGCGTGGTCTTGCCCATGCCGTTGCGCCCGATGATGACGGCCGACTCGGACCCGATGCTGAACGACAGCTCGTCGAGGACAACCGACGCGCCGTATCCGGCGACCAGTCCGTCGCCCGTGAGATCGATCATGCGCTCGTCCCCAGGTAGATCTCGTGGACACGTTCGTCGTTGCGAATCTCATCCGGGTTCCCCTCGGTGATCTTCTGACCGTCAGCCATGACCATCACTCGGTCCGCGACGCGCAGTGCCACATCCATGTCATGTTCAATCAAGATCATCGTCACCGACTCGTCCAATTGTTCAAGCAGCTCCACCAGGCGCTCTCGCTCACCGCGAGACAGGCCGGATGCCGGCTCGTCAAGCAGGAGCAGCGACGGTTCGGTGATCATGGCCAAACCCACCTCTAGTTGGCGTTGCTGTCCATGGGAGAGGTCGGCCACCGGTCGGTCCAACTCGTCACGCAACCAGACACCCTCGGCCGCCGCCCGGGCTCGTTGCCTGGCATCGGCCACCGCCGCACCGTTGCGAAGCCGACGATGCCCGCCAACCTTGCCGATCCTGGCGAGCACAAGGTTCTCCTCAACGCTCAGCCCGGAAAAGAGCCTGGTCTTCTGATAGGTCCTGGCCACTCCCAGGGAGGGCCGTCGCCGAGACGGTGCTGTGGTCACCTCTTCATTGCCGATGGTGACCGACCCGGACACCGGGACGATGTCACCGGCGATCACGTTGAACAACGTCGTCTTGCCAGCGCCGTTCGGCCCGAGGATGGCAAGACGCTCACCCTGGCCGACATCAAGATCGATGCCGGCCAGGGCAAGAAGCCCGCCGAACGCCACCCGCACGGACGCGAGGCGTAGGAGAGGTTGCCCCATCGTCTCGTCGGGATGTTGGCGTTGGCTGGTCACGGGTACGTTCCGAATCAGTTCTGCGGAACGCCGTCGACGACGGGAATGGCATTGCCGACCCATGGAAGGTCAGCCTCGACACAGCCCGGCTCATCGCGTGATGGCGGTGGGGTGTCGGCGCTGAACAGACCACCGAAGGTCTGGTCGACACCAGGCACGATGGCCACAGTCTTCGAGACAACTTCACCGTCGTCGTTGACGACGAGCTGCTGCACAGCGGCGTCGACAATGGCCTGGCGGTTCTCGTCAAGACTGATCGAACCGTACGGTGCGTCGAGGGTCAGACC
>CAYMFF010000236.1:0-1502 GCA_964389575.1 uncultured Chitinophagaceae bacterium | reverse complement strand
AACAGGCCAATACGGGGCAACCCTTACCTTCTTTGGGTGTGGTGATTAATTTTTAACTAAATAGGGCTTAATAGGGTTCACATTAACATTCCGTATCACATTTAGTAAACATTTGTACTACAATTGTTTTACATTTGCAATAACAGTACTCGCCACGCTACCCACTGAACAGCGTACCAGGGCGAGTCTTTTTTTGTTTAACCCATTTACTACTGCTACTTTTATTCTGTGATTTACAATAAAGACCCTAAATCAATCCAGGAGCAAATCTCTTTATTAAAAGAAAGGGGTATGAAATTTGACAAGGAAGAAATTGCCGAGCATTACCTAAGTAATATAAGTTATTACCGATTAGCTGGTTATTGGTGGCCAATGCAAAATGATAAAACGAATCATCTATTCAAACGAAATACATATTTTTCCACCGTAATAGAATTGTATAATTTTGATAGAAAATTACGGATTTTACTTTTTGATATAATTGAAAAAATAGAAATTAGCCTAAGGACCAAAATGATATACCATCTATCCATGGAATTTACACCCTGGTGGATTCAGAACACTTCAATTTTTTCGGATACACAGGCGTTAATTAAAACATTGGCTAAACTTCAAGATGAAATTGAACGCTCCAAAGACACATTTATACGCTCTCATCGTAAACAATATAAAGAAGATAAACGTTTCCCACCGGCTTGGAAATCATTAGAATTAACCTCTTTAGGAGGTCTATCTCGACTTTATGGTAATTTGAGAAACGATGTTGCATCTAAAAATACGATAGCACAAGATTTTGGAGCAGTAAATCATACTTATCTTCCAAGTTGGTTGCAAAGTATTACTCAAATAAGAAACTATTGTGCTCATCATTCTAGGTTATGGAATCGAAACTTACCAGGGAAGCCAAAACTGCTTTCGAAACCTCCGAATAAATGGATAGAAAGCGTTCCTCTGGAAAGTGAATACCAAAAGCTATACATCCATTTATGTCTAATGAAATATTTAGTAAATATCATTCAACCTGAAAACAAATTTACAATTCGCCTAAAAGAACTATTTGATACACATCCCAATGTAGATCCTTTTGCCGTTGGTATGAAAGAAAACTGGGAGAAAGAAGAATTATGGAAAACTTAATCTTTAAATTACACTCGTGAACTTCTCCATAATTGGATCTGGAAATATTGCAACTTTTATAGGCACTCGTTGTCTTGAAGCTGGACGCATAATTGATGAGGTTATTTCAACCAACGAAGATACCGGAAAATCACTAGCGACTGCCCTTAAGGCTACCTATCTTAATGACTTCATAAAAAGTAAAGCAACTACCTTCCTTTTAGCTATACCCGATGATGCCATAAGAGAATTAACCAAAACAGATTTTTTAAAAGATAAAAAAGTAATTCATACTTCGGGTAGCATAGGATTATCCGAGTTAGAAACCCTCAGCGAAAACGTAGCTTGTATTTGGCCAATTTATTCTATTCAAAAAGAAAAGCTAC
>CAYMFF010000235.1:0-1502 GCA_964389575.1 uncultured Chitinophagaceae bacterium | reverse complement strand
GGATACTCTTAGGTTTCATATTACAAATTATTTTAGATCAATTTTCAAAGGGAGTAGAGCATGGGCATGTGCATGGATTTCATGGCCCCAAGGTGAAAAGGACCGCAATAACAGTTATTTTAGGGCTTGGTGTACATTCCTTTATTGAAGGATTGCCTTTGGCTCATAATATTTCATCTCATATAGGCCATGTTCATAATGATCTACTAATTTCAATATTACTACATAAAGGTACTGCTGGTTTTGCAGTAGCTTTCATTTTATTCCAATCTGAATTGAAACTTTCGTTTTCTTTTTTGCTATTAGCAATTTTTAGTATAATGTCACCACTTGGCCTTTGGACTTCTAGTTTTTTTGCATTTAATGACACTTTAATGCATGCTGCTTTAGCATTCGTTACTGGTTCTTTGCTGCATATTTCAACAACAATTTTATTTGAAATAGATAATAGTAAGAATCATAGCCTTTCTATCTTAAAGATTATTTCCATAATTTTTGGATTAGGTGCTGCTTATCTGTCATTTATATATTAATTTTAATTATATTTTACGACTGTTTAATTATTTATGAAAATAATTTTTTATATTTGATAGTAATAATCGGACGTGTTTATCCTCAGAAATTCAATTTTTTTAAATAGGATATGTGACTATTTAAATTTTTGCAGTCTTATTATTGTATTACTACTATTATTTTATTTAGGCATAAAATCCATTAAGTTAGATTTTAGGTTTAACACTCAACTACTACTACTATGGTAAACTTGTATAATGAAGTTTGTAGCTTCGTTAATGGTTTAAGAAATTTATTGAAGAAATTATACATAAGCATGTTAGCGCTTTGCGCTAACGTGCTTTTTTTGTTTAAAAATATTACTAACACAACATTTTACTACTTAAAAATTACAACTACAATGGAAAAGACTTTCTACACAAAAACTAAAGCAGTTTTTGGAAGTTTTGCTTTTATTTTAGTCCTTTTGACAGGTATACTTTTACCGCAGAATTCAGCAAGTGCTCAATGCACTGAGAATTATGCTTTTGAAGTATTCAGCTCAACTGGATTAATTATCAGCCCTACACTATCCGAAGGTGCTCCTGACGGTTCAGGTTCAAAATTTGACAAAGGTAATTCGGGTATTTATACTCGAATTGTTTGGGATATGGGACAACAAATTCCAGCCGGAACCCAGATTTGCGCTAATGTCAAATTAGATCATTGCTCAAACACGACTATTCATGAATCCAAAATGAAATTTTGGATTGGAGATGGTTCAACATTTATTGCTCAATCTGGTGTAATAAATTTTACAAACACTAATTATGCGGAAATCTGTTTTACATCCACTGAAGATACAGAATATGTAAAAATTACAGATGAGAGTGGATGTGCTTTTAGAGTAGATAATATTGTCTGGGAGCAATGTTTTGAACCATCTTTTAACACTGACATCTACAATGATTGTACTTCAAATACAACCATTGATGCTTATGCAAAAGGAA
>CAYMFF010000234.1:0-1525 GCA_964389575.1 uncultured Chitinophagaceae bacterium | reverse complement strand
CAGAAGTCCTCATTAGCAAAAATGTGACACTCAGATTCGGTTACAATTACCGAAGAAGAAAGGAACTAGCCTTAGATACTAAGCCCGGAACAATTGGATTTAGTGGAGGATTGAGCGTAAAAGTTAAAAAATTCAACCTTACTTACGGGCGAAACACTTTCCACTTAGCCGGACCTTCTAACCACCTAACTATCAATACTTCAATTTCAGACTGGTAAACTGTAACACATGTTCTCAAATTACCTTCAAATTTTCTTTCTGACCTAGGAACCTAAGTTACAGAGTAACCTTTCATTTTATAGTAACTTTGCGCAAAATTTAGCGTCCAAAAAGCAACAATAAGGACAATTTTAAAGTAAACAGAACAATAATCTTCTCAAAATATGAAATACTTTGTTTTTCTTCTAGCTCTTTCATCTAGCCTTTTTACTATTGGGCAGAATCATTCTGTAGCTAGAGAATGGAATGAATTACACCTAAACGGGATTAGAAACGATTTCGCAAGACCCACAATTACAGCTAGAAACCTTTGGCATGTTAACGCGGCACTTTATGATGCATGGGCGGTATACGATGAAGATTCAGAAAATTACTTTTTAGGTAATACTGTAGCTGGGTTTAACATACCGTTTACAGGAATAACAATTCCTGCTGATGAAGCTCAGAGGCTAGCAGATCAAGAAGAGGCTCTGTGCTATGCTGCTTATCGGATGCTATCACACAGATATGCTAATTTACCTAGCGTAAATGAAATAGCAGTTCTTTTATCATTCGATACTTATATGGATGAGTTAGGCTATGACATCAATGTTACGAGTTTAGATTACTCTACTGGTGATCCTGCTGCTTTAGGAAATTACATAGCAGACAGAATCATAGCATTTGGTCTTCAGGATGGCGCGTTTGAAGATGATGGTTATGATAACCAGTACTATGAATCTATTTACAATGTACCACCATGGGTTCCAATTTCTCAATCAGAAGCTCTAGTAACGAACTTCCCAGGTAACCCGACTTGTAAAGATCCTAATAGATGGCAACCTTTGACACTTCAGCTGGCTATAGATCAAGTTGGTAATCCGCTTCCTATAAACACGCCCGAATTCTTAAGTCCTGAGTGGGGAAATGTAGTTCCATTTTCGCTTTCTAATGATGACTTAACTGTTCAACAAAGAGATGGTTTCGACTGGAATGTTTACTGTGACCCAGGCCAGCCACCTCACTTAGACTCATTAACTGTAGAAACAGGTTTAGACGACAATTACAAGTGGGGAAATGCCCTGGTAGTAGTATGGTCATCTTTACTAGCACATGATGATGGAAACATGATTGATATTTCGCCTAATAACATTGGAAATGTTCCTTCATACCCTACGAACTTTGACGACTTTGATCAATTCTATGATTTCTTTACTGGTTTAGACACGAGTGAAGGTTATACAGTAAACCCTGCTACGGGTCAGCCTTATGACACTCAAATGGTTCCTATGGGAGATTACGGAAGAGTTTTGGCCGAGTTTTGGGC
>CAYMFF010000233.1:1098-1549 GCA_964389575.1 uncultured Chitinophagaceae bacterium | reverse complement strand
ATCTATCACTATGCAATCTAGGCTCATACCGCTGTTTCTTTTGGCTTTTATTATAACAATCAATTCTTCTTGCCGAAAAAATGTAAGAGGCGATGTGCGGATATATGGCGATGTGCGTGACGCCTATGATAATGCACCGATTAAAGGAATGCAATTTGAGTTGCTGAGAAGAGAAAGAGGTAACAGTGAAACCGTAGTAGCTCCTGAAATAAGTTATAATGAACAAAACGGAGACTACGAGCTAAAGTATATTACAGGTGAAAACGCCAAACGTGGCTACAACTTTAGATGGTGGGCCAATAGCCCGGATTATGAATATTATTATGATAATTTACAATTTGAACAAGAGTTGATTGACGGAAACGATTGTCCTATTGATATTACTTTAAAGCGCACGGGCTATATGACTGTGCGGTTAATCGATGTAGCGCCCTTTAATTTTCTGCCGTAT
>CAYMFF010000233.1:0-1088 GCA_964389575.1 uncultured Chitinophagaceae bacterium | reverse complement strand
TGCGATGGCAATGCGCAACCAGTGGATTTGTTCAATTTTGACGGCGATACCACCTTTACTGTAAAGCTGATACCAGATCATGATAATTTCTATGAATTACTTTCTACCGCAAATAATTTTACGGATACAATTCTACTTGGAAATATTAATATGAACGCATCGGGCGATACGCTTTTTAATACTTTGCAGTTTTAGTGGCAATAACTCATTAGGCTTGATTTTAATCCTTCGGTAAAATGAAAATACCCTGATTAATGATTTTCTAATTTATTGAATTGTTCCTTGCCAATTTCTTGGATTAAGGCTTTCTTGCTTAAGCGCTCATCGAAAAGAAAGTAGCTATTTTCATCATGTGCTATATGACCGTTGCGGCCGATTACTTTAAATGAAGTAGCGTCAGAGATTATTTCTCGGTTCCTAGCAAAATATACTTTTGATTTGTATTGAACGTAGCTCGAGCTGAGGGTTCTAAAAGAAGCAGTGTCATCTGCAAATATTTGAAAATATCCTCCGTCGCACATTCCATAATATGAATAAATATGATTTTTATCTTTGAAATAATCAGCTTCCAGTGAGATAAAAGAATTAGTGTCTATTATTTCAATTAGGGTTTTATTGTTACTGTCAAAAGGGTAGCCAAAAGAAGTAATAAAAACATTCGGGCATTCTGCCTTATTTTTTTTAGAATAAGGAATTAATGCTTTGACTGGCTTGGTGGCATATGCCAAATCACCGTTTTTATTCATAAAAAGCCCACAATTAAGCTTTCTCCAGGTTGAAGCTTCTCTTTGAAAACTAACTTCTGAGCCACAAGAACAAACCAATAAATAAATGATTGGTAAAAAATAGAACTTAATTCTCATATTACAATTCGTATTGCTTTAACGTATCCGAACTCCAAGCAGTTACGTCCTGAATGAAAGTTTGATAATGTGGTCTAAGAATCTCAATATTATTAAAAAGTGCAAATAAGATTTCGTCTGCATCGCCAAGGCGAGGAATACGCTTTACTAATCCCATAATGGCTTTTTCAATACCTTGTCGGCTATGGTAATGATAGAGCCAATTGTAGCTAATCATATAGCCAA
>CAYMFF010000232.1:0-1552 GCA_964389575.1 uncultured Chitinophagaceae bacterium | reverse complement strand
TTTTCCTGAGTGTTGGTAATTTTCACATGAAACATCTTTGTGAGTCCAATCCCAAAAACCATTCCAATTATTAATCTTTAGAGATGGCAATGGGTGGGATTCTCGTGTTATTAATTCTTTACATTGGCTAATATGGTTCTCATAAATATGAAAATCAATTAAATTCCCTGTTAATATGTGTGGTGTCATTCCAACTTCTTTTGCAATTAGTTCTAGAAGTAACCCATAAGAAGCTATATTAAATGGAAGGCCAAGTAATGAATCAACACTGCGTTGCGTCCAGTTTAATGAGAGTTTTCCATTAATATGTTGAAACACAAACTGCATATGGCAGGGAGCAAGGGCCATTTTTGATAAATTGCTAACATCCCAAGAGGATACAACATGTCTTCTACAATTAGGATCTGACTTAAGCCGCTGTATTACCGTATTCAATTGGTCGAAAGGTTTATCAAGAGGAGGTAACTTTTTAGTAACGATACCTTTATACTCTTGGCCAAAACGACGCCAACTCCACGAGTAGCCTAAAGGACCTAAATCTGATTCCTTTTCTTGCCAATGTCTCTTAGTTTCTTCATCGGAAGTTTGAGGAATTTTATCAGGATTACACCAAGAATTCCAAATATTTACATTTTTAGATCTCAAAAACTCTTTATCAGTTATGCCCGAAATAAACATCTCAAGTTCTGCAGCAATAAGCCTTAGAGGTGTAAACTTTGTAGTTAGCAAAGGAAAACCCTCTCGCATATCATGAGAAAATAACTGAGAGGTTGTTGTTAGGCAACGAACACCAGTTCGATTATCCTTCCATTCGCCGTTATTTAAACAATTGATAATTAGGTCAATATAATTTTGCATTTAAGAAATCCTATGCGGGGTCAAGCTTTCTGATCTTTTGTTAAAATCATTAAAGACTTTCTGAAATATCTGTTTCTTCTGAGAATTGTGCTTCGGATTCCGCCAATAAACAATCTGTTAAAAAATCCAAGAAATCATCATCAAAGCTTTGAGGATCTGTATCAAGGATATTCAATACTTCTTCCCAAGTAATCTTCCTGTTTTTGTTAACTAAATCGCCATTATCTTGTACTTCGTAGTTTTCGTTTTTATACCCTACGATTGTTCCCGAATCCGGTTTTTGTAATATATTATGTTTCATGCTTAATTGTACGTGTTGTGTAGTTGAAAGTCAAGTATTAATTTTCAGAATCTTGAATATTTAATCGGTGCATTTTATCTACAGGAGAAGTCTGCCCCTCTTGTTGTTTTTCTGCAAGTTTAGTCCTAAGTTTTGCAATCTGTACTCGGATTTGGCCAATTTCTTCTGAGAAATCAGGTTCGTTTTCTTCTAAAACCGCAAGTTGCTGCTGTAGGTTAACCATTTGTTGTTTGAGTGTACTTAAATTTGTTTTCATTTTTTGTTTCCTTGCGGGATAATGGACACAACTACATTATCAATAATAACTGCAGTGCTATCATCTATTGGCAATTTTCCGTTTGAAATGCCTACACTTAGTCGCTCTTGCAAATCAAGCCTATAGTCATCAACATC
>CAYMFF010000231.1:0-1554 GCA_964389575.1 uncultured Chitinophagaceae bacterium | reverse complement strand
ATGTTCATATTACATTATTGATGCTTACTACCCACTGCAATCAACATAGAGCCAAGATTTATAACACGAAATCATAAACTTATAAACCTATAAACTCATAAACTTCTTAACCTATTGAATCACAATCTTTCTCGCCAATTGACCTCCATCTTTTTGAATTTGCATAATGTACATGCCGCTTGGTAAAGAGGATAGATCAAATGTGAAATCACCAATTGGTCTTGGTATAATTCTTTGGTCTATTAGCTTCCCATCAATACCAGATATGCTGATTCTGGTTTCGCTTAGTTTTTTACTATTCAAACTTAAATTAAATAATCCATCATTTGGATTAGGACTAATTGAAAGTTCTAGATCTAATTCCAATTCATTGGTAGATGTTGGAAGTTTACTGAAAATAACGGTCTTTGCACTGCTACATACTTCATCATTATTAAAGTTAAGACAAGCTTCGTTAGTAATGAAATGATAATTGTCAAAGAATTGAATATTATCTACATACCAGCCATCTCCTCCAACTGCTGCATCACAGCCAAATCTAAATCGTACAATGATTTCATCATCTCTAAAGTCAGCAAGATCCACAACAGTTTCAATAAATCCATTACTATTTCCTGTAAATGCCGGTCTACCACTAATAGGACTATCATCATTAATTCTAATAGATAGATTATATCCATTTTGGATCATTCGATCTCCTAAATCTTCCCATGTAGTTCCATTGTCTGTGGAGATTTCTAGCACTCCTCCATCCCAAGTAGATTCCGTATCATAGCGATGTTGGAAAATTAAAACTGGGTTTGCTCGCTCAAGTCTTTGAGGCTCATTCAAAATAAGATATTGATCACATTGTGAGGTTATATCATCTGCTTTCCATGCAAAGTCGCCTGCAAAACTATTCGTATTTGTAGCCCATGTATTTGCGCCTATTGGGCTTTCTATATTCCAATTACTAGTTCCATTTTCTACATTATCTACTAAATCCAAAATTGAAAATGGAGAACTATTTACTTTTAATTGGTAACTTATTAATAAGGTATCTCCTATGTTAATATTAGAACCATCAATTGATAGCACATTGTCATCAATACTCGCAAATGGAAGATTTAAAGACCCATCAATATACTCCGTGCCTTCTGGAAAAGAATCCAAGAAAATCGAATTGTTATCTAAGGATAGTAAATTATTAATAAGCACAATACTGTAAGTGAGGGTATCATTTGTTTCCGCGATTTTAACGGCCACTTTCTCTAATTTTAAAGGTTTGCAGCTTTCAGGGACATCAAAAGATTCAGTGCCACCTGCCGCGGCATCAACACCCAATCCTCTTCTAGCAAAAGTTTCCCAAATCAAACATTGATTTGCTCCACCGTAATTTGCCATATCTGCAGCTAAAATTCCATCTCGTGAATCTACAAAACTTGGATTGCAAGTTTGCAGCTTTAACCCATCAATAACTAATTGTGTAGCGATATTATTTCCTTTTGTCCCTAAGTATTTATCTTCGTCATAACCATATTCATCTATTAGATTCCAATACAAATCCCAAATCAT
>CAYMFF010000230.1:0-1595 GCA_964389575.1 uncultured Chitinophagaceae bacterium | reverse complement strand
GTCCTGTACTTTAGAAATGCGCTCTTTCCAAGGCAAAATTTCTTCCCTTAGGGCTTGCGTAAAAATAAACGCTACAGTAGAATCGAAAAAAGTGTAAATTAGCTTTATGAAACAGCAAGATGAAATTGAGCAAATTCGGATGGAATTTATGGATATAAAGCGAGTTCTAAATGAAAAAAGTAAAAGATGGTGGTGTGCCTCAAAAGTAAGAGCATACAATAGAATTCATGTCAAAGGAGGAGTTAGTGTGGTAAGTGAGGCAACAGGAATTAGTCGGACTAGAATATATAGAGCACTAAAAGAAATGGGAATAGAGAGTGAAGCAACTACAGCTCGTATAAGAAAAGAAGGAGGCGGGCGAAAAAAAAATAACGGAGAATCAACCAAATTTATTGGATAGTCTAGATAAATTAGTCTCTCCCTTGACCAGAGGTGACCCCGAAAGTGCGCTAAGATGGACTTGTAAGAGTACCTATAAATTACAAGCAGAATTGGAAAAACAAGGATACCAAATAAGTCCAAGTACAGTTGGTAGTTTACTAAAAAAATTAGGCTATAGTCTACAAGCACCAAGTAAGACAGAGGAAGGAGGGAATCATGAAGATAGAGATGCCCAATTTAACCATATTAATAATAAGGTATCGGCATTCCAAGAATTAGACTATCCTGTAATATCAGTAGATGCAAAGAAGAAGGAAAATATAGGTAATTACGCAAATAAAGGGCGAGAATACCAACCGAAAGGTCAGCCAGAACGAGTAAAAGTTTACGATTTCCCCGATAAGAAAAAGGGGAAAGTTACCCCTTATGGCATATATGACATAGATAGAAATGAAGGTTTTGTAAATGTAGGTATAAGTAGTGATACATCAGAATTTGCAGTTAATTCTATTCGTAAGTGGTGGTATAAAAAAGGAGTGCTAATTTATAAATTTTCTCCTGCTATATTAATTGTAGCCGATGGAGGTGGAAGTAATGGAAGTAGAGTTAGATTATGGAAAATAGAACTACAGAAATTGGCTAATGAGTTACAAAAGGAAATTCATGTTTGTCATTTTCCTCCAGGGACAAGTAAATGGAATAAAATAGAACACAAAATGTTCTGCTATATTTCAGGAAACTGGCGTGGAAAATCATTAACAAGTAGACAAGTTGTAGTTAATTTGATTGGTAATACAACTACTAAAAAAGGGCTTAAAATAGATGCAGAATTAGATGAGAATCTTTATGAAAAAGGGATAAAAATATCCGATAAACAACTTGCTAAGATTAATATGGTCAAAGATGAATTTCACGGAGAATGGAATTATATTATTAAACCAATTTATAACTGAGTCGTGTAGCGTTTATTTTTACGCAAGCCCTAAAAGCACCTTGGGCATGTTTAGCGATGACTTGATAATAATAGCGTTTGCCTGCTTTGATGTCTTCATCTAAAAATTCCATATTGTTTAGCCCTGTAGCAGGAATGGATTTATAATGAATCAATGCACTTCCTTCGGCACAGCGGTAACTGTCAAAACAGTTCAAATCTTCTAGGGGCGCATACTCCCAATAACGGGCTACTTGTCCGAGTAAATTATCCTGCCAAATAT
>CAYMFF010000229.1:0-1596 GCA_964389575.1 uncultured Chitinophagaceae bacterium | reverse complement strand
TTTAGGGATAGGCGGCAATGAAGGAGACCGAGCGCAGAATTTGAAGCAAGCTCGTTTGTTGATTCTAGAAAAAATTGGAGCTATTGGCAAAGCTTCCTCTATCTATCAAACGGCGGCTTGGGGCAAAACGAAGCAAGCAGATTTTTACAATCAAGTACTTTTTGTGCGAAGTAATCTTAGTGCGAAAAACTGTTTGGAGCAATGCCTGAAAATAGAAAAAAAACTTGGTAGAAAACGAAAAGACAAATGGAGTAGTCGCACCATGGATATAGATATTTTATTTTTCAATCAAGAAATAATAAAGTCTAAAAAACTAAACGTCCCGCACCCCTATTTGCATGAGCGAAATTTTGTTTTAGTTCCGATGAATGAAATTGCACCGCATTTTATTCATCCCGTTTTAAGAAAAAAAAATTTTACCCTGCTTAAAAACTCACCAGATAAATTGCAGGTAAAAAAAGTAAACTAAATTTGCGTTTCTCCTAGTGAAATATCAACTCATAACCATAGAAGGAAATATTGGCGCGGGCAAAACGACGCTAAGCAAATTGCTTGCCGAGCATTACAATGCGCAATTAATTTTAGAACAATTTGAAGACAATCCCTTCTTACCAAAGTTCTATAAAGATCCGGATCGTTACGCCTTCCCTTTAGAGCTTACATTCTTAGCAGAGCGGTATAAACAACTTAAAAAGCAACTGACCAATCGTGATATTTTTCAACCGATTACCATTTCGGATTATTTATTTATCAAGAGTAAACTCTTTGCCAAAGTAAATTTACCAAGCGATGAATATGAATTATACGAAACACTTTTTGATATTATTTATCCTAATTTACCACAACCCGAAGTTTTAATTTTTTTGCAAGCGCCAATTTCAAAACTGCAGGAAAACATCACGACCCGCAATCGAGATTATGAGCAAGAAATTGAAAATGAATATCTCCAAAAAATACAAGATGCGTATTCTGCTTTTTTGAAAAGTCAGCCCTTTATTACACTAATGATTGACACTACGAAAACGGATTTCTTGAACAATAAAAATCACTTTGATCAATTAGCTAAGTATCTTGAAGCTGATTATGACAAAGGAACGCATTGGTTGGAGTTTTCTTAGTACTGAGTATTTAGTAGTTAGACTAAACAAAATAAGCTTCACATAGTTTTTCAGCATAGCAAGAGTGCTAGATTCTGTTTTTCAATTATGTAAAACACCAAAAACATTTTCCACTTTACATTATCAATTATCCATTAACTCAACCCCAATTCTTCTGTCGCGCTCTTAATATTAATCGTAAAGATGTGTCTCTTGTGAAATAACTCCATGCCCAATTAATAAAAATTATCAATTTATTTCGCACACTAAGGATGAGCATAAGGTGTAAAAACATCCAGATAAACCAAGCAAAAAATCCTGTTATCGAACCAAAAGGTGCATCTACTACGGCTTTGTGTTTTCCTACGGTAGCCATGGAGCCTAAGTCTTTATAAACGAAGTCTTTTGGTGTATCGTTTGGGTTGCGCAACTTTTTGGATAAGGTGTTCGCTTGATTAATTGCTACGTTCGCTACCTGCGGATGCCCTTTCGGAAATTT
>CAYMFF010000228.1:0-1604 GCA_964389575.1 uncultured Chitinophagaceae bacterium | reverse complement strand
GTAAAAAATTATGACATATGACGAAATAATAGATGCAATTCTTTTGTTTGCGAAAAGGAAACAAGCTAAACACCCAAATGGAGAATACATTATCACGATCAAGTCCTTAATCCAATATTTTGCTTCACGTTATCCTGAAGTTGATGAAATATTGATTCGCGATGCCATTGAAGAGATTGAATACCGGGGGTATTTATTAAAATATAATAAAGAGACATTATTGTTCGACCCAGCTACTTTCTCATAAATTATTTTAAATTAGAATAGACTACAAAGCAATATTTGAAACAGCATTTGGGGTAAAAGAAGACGAATTCTTAGTTGTAAACTAAATCTGCTATGCCATAAAATCTAAGCATTTCATATCTTCGAGTTACTATGTTTAATAATCTAGATTCAGGATATGTATATGCTGCTAAAAATGAAATTTATCCTGGAACTCTTAAAATTGGGTTGACAAAGTCAAATCCTGAGGAAAGAATAAGGCAACTTTCAAAATCTACTGGTGTTCTTAAGCCTTTTGAATTAGTTCATTACAGAGTGTTCAATAACTGTAACGTGACTGAGAAACTCATTCATAAAGAATTAGAAGCGTTTAGAGTTGAAAACAACAAGGAGTTTTTTACGATTTCAGAATCAGAAGTTATAAGAATCATAGATAGGTATCATATTGGTGATTTAGAATCTAGAATCCATAATCTTGAGGATCTTTTAACTTACGAAAGCAAGTTGCCTTTTGAGTTAAAAAAGAAATGGTTGAACATATTTACAAAGCTTAATTGGGAGCTTTTAGATTTATCCTTCCCGGATAAAATTAACAAGCCTAATTTTGTAGTAAAAGGTTTTGAGATGGAGCAGTCGCCTGATGGTCAATATAAAATAGAAAGGAATCTACTAATTTTTATTGTTCCTGAAATTAATTTAGATAGTAATGATTTACAAAAGTCATCAAGAGTTGCGCAGATCGAAGAAGAGTATTTGTCCTTACCAAGACATAGAAATAACGTTATAATTTTAGGAGCTGATTTATTGCAAACAGAATATCTTGGTTGGAATAGTTTTGGATACCATGGAGAGTCTTTTAATTGGCAACAGACAAGAATTAGTAAAATTAAGAATGAAGACAATGCCAGTTATGGGATTATTGATAACGAAGGATATTGGCGCTGTTTGATTACTGGTAGAGCTACAAATCGTGATGAAACTTTATTTGATGACAGCTTATTTCGGTTCTTAAATAGTTAAATTCAAACACAAAAGCTAAACCTAGCCCCGATAGAAGTGGAAAGCCCGCAGCGAAGCGAGGACTTGCAACGGAAAGCGGGAGACCAAAGCTTAATCAAAGAGCCAAAAGCTTAACGCTCCTAAGTAAAATTCTACAATAAATCCCCGTCTCGGATTTCGGCTAGGGTGGCGGCGCCTAATTGTACCATATTGTTTTTGAGGTCGTCTATAAAAATGTGTGCGGCATGATCGCCACCGTATGTGCCCAAAGCGGCTACGCCATAAAAGAAGGGGCGGCCGGCAAAAACAAAATCGGCACCGAGGTGTAAAGCGCGCATAATATCCAAGCCATTGCGCACGCCACTATCAAAAATAATTTT
>CAYMFF010000227.1:0-1610 GCA_964389575.1 uncultured Chitinophagaceae bacterium | reverse complement strand
TTTAGGGATAGGCGGCAATGAAGGAGACCGAGCGCAGAATTTGAAGCAAGCTCGTCTGTTGATTCTAGAAAAAATTGGAGCTATTGGCAAAGCTTCCTCTATATATCAAACGGCGGCTTGGGGTAAAGAAGATCAAACAGATTTTTATAATCAAGTACTTTTCGTGAAGAGCAAACTTTCGGCTGAGGACTGCCTGAAGCAATGCTTAGCAATTGAAAAAAGCCTTGGAAGAAAAAGAACAGATAAATGGAGTAGTCGCACCATGGATATAGATATTTTATTTTTTAATCGAGAAATAATAAAGTCTAAAAAACTAAACGTCCCGCACCCCTATTTGCATGAGCGAAATTTTGTTTTAGTTCCGATGAATGAAATTGCACCGCATTTTATTCATCCCGTTTTAAGAAAAAAAAATTTTACCCTGCTTAAAAACTCACCAGATAAATTGCAGGTAAAAAAAGTAAACTAAATTTGCGTTTCTCCTAGTGAAATATCAACTCATAACCATAGAAGGAAATATTGGCGCGGGCAAAACGACGCTAAGCAAATTGCTTGCCGAGCATTACAATGCGCAATTAATTTTAGAACAATTTGAAGACAATCCCTTCTTACCAAAGTTCTATAAAGATCCGGATCGTTACGCCTTCCCTTTAGAGCTTACATTCTTAGCAGAGCGGTATAAACAACTTAAAAAGCAACTGACCAATCGTGATATTTTTCAACCGATTACCATTTCGGATTATTTATTTATCAAGAGTAAACTCTTTGCCAAAGTAAATTTACCAAGCGATGAATATGAATTATACGAAACACTTTTTGATATTATTTATCCTAATTTACCACAACCCGAAGTTTTAATTTTTTTGCAAGCGCCAATTTCAAAACTGCAGGAAAACATCACGACCCGCAATCGAGATTATGAGCAAGAAATTGAAAATGAATATCTCCAAAAAATACAAGATGCGTATTCTGCTTTTTTGAAAAGTCAGCCCTTTATTACACTAATGATTGACACTACGAAAACGGATTTCTTGAACAATAAAAATCACTTTGATCAATTAGCTAAGTATCTTGAAGCTGATTATGACAAAGGGACGCATTGGCTGGAGTTTTCTTAGTACTGAGTATTTAGTAGTTAGTAGTTAGTAGTTAGACTAAACAAAATAAGCTTCACATAGTTTTTCAGCATAGCAAGAGTGCTAGATTCTGTTTTTCAATTATGTAAAACACCAAAAACATTTTCCACTTTACATTATCAATTATCCATTAACTCAACCCCAATTCTTCTGTCGCGCTCTTAATATTAATCGTAAAGAAGTATCTCTTGTGAAATAACTCCATGCCCAATTGATGAATATCATTAATTTATTTCGCACACTAAGGATCAGCATAAGGTGTAAAAACATCCAGATAAACCAAGCAAAGAAACCTGTTATTGAACCAAAAGGTGCATCAACCACTGCCTTATGTTTTCCTACGGTAGCCATGGAGCCTAAGTCTTTATAAACGAAATCTTTTGGCGTATCGTTTGGGTTGCGTAAGTTTTTGGATAAGTTGTTCGCTTGATTAATTGCTACGTTCGCTACCTGCGGATGCCCTTTCGGAAATTT
>CAYMFF010000226.1:0-1614 GCA_964389575.1 uncultured Chitinophagaceae bacterium | reverse complement strand
AGACTACAGGCTTCTTGCCCGCTGAGCAGTTTCTTCAGTTTGGCAAATCAGTGGTGAAGTAATTCATTTTTTATACGGTTCATAAGTTATTTGAATACTCTACGATTTAAATTTACTTCTCGTTCTATGAGATTGTAAAACTCTATCAGAAAGTAAACAAACGAAGTAATAACCAAAGACAGCACCAGAGCTAAGAACGTTTGCTTAGATTTTACGGCTATATTTAAAGTGCTAATAATAAAAGGAATTAGTGTCCCAAAAAGCAAAAGAAAAACAAGATAAACATTGGTGAATACGAGGGTTTTGGGAATTCTAGCAAAATGATAATAAGTTAAATTCAAAAGTTGAGGTCGAATATATGATTCAAAAATATTTCCAACTTCGGCTAACAATTCATTTCCGTAATCAAGATCTTTAAGTTTATTACCACCAATCTTCGAGCACAATGTCATTATTCTCAGTTTTTTCTCCTTGGAAATATTATGAACATTAAAACAACCATCGTACTCATGCCATTTATATTTCAAAGTATACCACAAACCGTTTCCTGCATGAATTCTCTCCCAATTTTCTACCAATGATTCAGCATAAATAACATCGAAGTCATGATTGTCAAATAAAATATCATGATAGTGAGGTAATTCTATTTTTGAAAGAGCATCAAGTTCAAGATAAAGCATTGCTCCACCAATATCTGTTTCTTTGTGAAACTCTTGAATTAAATCATCAATCGTTTTATTCTTTTTGCTAAAAAGCCTTATCTGATAAATATTTAGGTCTTTATATTTACCGCGCAACTTGTTCAGGGTATCATCAGCCCAGAAACCTCTAGAACTAATTAAGATATCTGCAATTCTTCTAAAGTCAGTTGTCCAATTAGCAAATTTTATCAATTCTGTTTGATAGCTGGAATTCTTTTCATTCCGAATTTGAAAAACCTTAGAAAGAATATAAGTAATGAGTATCGCAGAGAATATTCCAGAAAACTGAATAAGATTAGATGTTACAGAAGATAATTCTTCCTGATCAAGATTGTAATTAAATAAAACTAAAAGAAACAGAAATGTTCCTATTAGAAAAAACAGTACCTTTTTATTTCTTATTCGTAAATAATAAAAAATTGAGGCATAGAATTGTTGAATCATAACTAGCCTTCAATCATCTCCATAAACTCATCAAAGAGGTAACGGCTATCATGCGGCCCAGGAGTTGCTTCCGGGTGATACTGTACTGAGAATGCTTTTTTCCCTTTTACGCGCACTCCTTCTATCGTTTCATCGTTTAAGTTTACGTGAGAAATCTCAAGCTTATCACTGGCTTTGATACTTTCAGCATCGACCGCAAAACCATGATTCTGCGTTGAAATTTCACTAGTTCCTTTTACAAGGTTTTTTACAGGGTGATTTAAGCCTCTGTGACCATGATGCATTTTATAAGTCTTGGCTCCATTGGCCATAGATAATATTTGATGCCCTAGACAAATACCAAAGGTCGGTTTGCCGCTATCCAATATTTTACCAACGGTATCCACAGCATAATCCATTGGAGCTGGATCACCCGGTCCGTTAGAAATAAAGAATGCGCTAGGTTTAAATTCTTCCAAGGTGGCAAAAT
>CAYMFF010000225.1:0-1617 GCA_964389575.1 uncultured Chitinophagaceae bacterium | reverse complement strand
TTATTTCTCCCAACCAATCCAAATACGGGTACCCGGCTTTACTATTCTAGAAAGTAATCCTACATTTTTATTATTGAGTGATACACAACCATCGGTCCAATGGAATTTATTTTTAACCGCCATATCTCCACCTTTCCATACGCCATGTATTCCAACCGAACCGCCTATGCGAGCACTCGATGGAATCCAACCTTTTGATTTTGCCATCGCATGATTTTCTCGAGACGTTGCATTTGGATAATCTATTCCCATAAAATAAGCCCACTTGCCATGCTTGCGAACATCCGTTATCGAAAACCATCCTTCAGGTGTTTTCTTATCACCCTCGCGATATTTCTGACCCATTTTGTTTTTACCAAATACGCAATGAAAAGCAGTTAGAAATTTTCCTTTGTAATAGATGTACATTCGGTCATACTTTTTATAAACCTGCAGTACAACATGATCTTTATCTATGGTATCAGGATTAAAAGGTCGGTCTATTACTGGACCGAGGGAAATACTCGTTACAACCGTTCCGTTTTTCTTTCTTACTTTTTTAACCTTGTTACCTCTTGAATCATAGGTCACCACTCCGGTCTTACTGTTCGGTTGAGCCCAACAGTTGTTTGCTATGATTAAAGCAAGAATTATAAATGCAAGTTTCTTCATGTAATAGATGGACTCCGAATTGTTCTTAAAATTGAACAAATCTAGGCGTCTAGAGCGTAAACATTAGGTTAATTGTGATTTAATTTCAGATATAATTTCTTCAAATTTATCGGTTTGTTGTCCACCAGCACTTGCAAAATTATCTTGACCACCGCCACCACCTTTGATGCGGGGTGCCACTACTTCTTTGATCCATTGTTTCGCAGAAAATTCTTTCGCCTTCTGAATTTCATCATCTATCAAAATACAAACATTTGCTTTCCCATTTATATTTCCGCAAAGAACAACAATCGGTTTGTCTACTTTTTGCTTTAATGCAAAACAAGTCTTTTTTACATCATCGCCATTGGCCGCCTCAATTGTTGCACCAATAAATGAAATTCCATTTATACTTTCTACTTGCGCTAGTAAACCATCTACTTTCTGCCAGCGAATTTTATCTTGTAATTTTTCTACTTCTTTCTGCAGTTTACTTTTTTCTTCCGCTAATTGTTCTACGGCTTTTGTAATCGATTTTGGATTTTTAAACTGATGTTTAATCACCGTTAAATCATCCAACGAATCATGAATATAGTCCTCTGCTTTCTGACCGGTAACGGCTTCAATTCGTCTTACTCCTGCTGCAATCGCGCCTTCACTTAATATCTTAAAAAAGCCGAGCTCTCCGGTGCTTCCAATATGAGTTCCTCCACAGAGTTCTAAAGAATAATCCTCATCCATGATGACTACGCGTACTTCGTCTCCGTACTTCTCACCAAACAAAGCCATGGCGCCTAACTTCAAGGCCTCTTCTTTGGGTAATGTTTTTATAATTACCGGAATGTTTTCTCTAATTTTTTGATTAACCAATTCCTCAATGTGTCGCTGTTCTTCTTCACTCACTTTTTCAATATGACTAAAATCAAATCGCAAATGATCTTTATTTACCAAGCTCCCTTTTTGCGCTACATGATCGCCTAATATTTT
>CAYMFF010000224.1:0-1618 GCA_964389575.1 uncultured Chitinophagaceae bacterium | reverse complement strand
AAGATTATGAAAACCGCTGGAAGTTTAATGGGAAGGAGCTGGATACAGAAACAGGACTCTACTATTATGGCGCGCGCTATTATGACCCTAGTGTAAGTATCTGGATGAGCGTGGACCCGCTAGCGGAGAAATTTCCCGCTTGGAACCCGTATAATTATACGATGCAGAATCCTATTAATCTTATTGACCCTGATGGGATGGCGCCTGATGGGCCAGCAATAGGTGGTCCAGTCAGAAAAACATTCCTTACTAATAAACAATTAGTAGACTTAACTTCAATACTAAACAATTATCAAAAGGCGGAGAAGAAAAGAATAGAAGCTCAACAAAAGGAAACGAAAAGAAAACTCTCTACACCTTGGATGACAAAAGCAAAAGGTGAAATAGGTGTAAAGGAAAAGACAGGGAAAAATGACGGAACTAAAGTTGAGGAATATTTAAAAACTACTGGGTTAAGTAAAGGAAATGCCTGGTGCGGAGCTTTTGTAAATTGGTGTCTAGAAGAATCTAGTATCGATGGGATTGTACCGAGTAAAGATGCTCATCCAGCAAGAGCACTAAGTTGGCGAGGATTTGGTGACGACTTGGATAAACCTGCTTTTGGTGCGATAGCATCAAAGAAAAGAAAAGGGGAGGACATGTTGGATTTGTCGCAGGAGAAAATTCTATTGGTGAATTAATTATTCTTGGCGGTAATCAAAGTGATGAGGTAAATTACACAGCATATCCAAAAGATGTATTTGAATTTAATTATCCTAAAGATTACACTCCTAACTACACCCTTCCAGAATTAGAAGTTGCTAAGGTAAAAATTAAAGAAAACTAACTATGGTAAAGAACGCATTATTAATTTTAAGTATAATCACACTAAAATCTTGTTTTTTATTGAAGTCTCAAAATGATTCCATCGATAAAAATAAATTTCCGAAAAAAGAAATTATTAATAATACAAGTTCTTGTGATTATTACAATATTTTTGACTCTTTTGTTGAAAACCTGATTAATAAAAATTCAGTTTTAGTAAGCAATTATACAGTTTTATCACATAATAACTTTTGGACGGTTGTAGACTTCAATTTAGGTAGAGATGGAATTTCAAGGAATACAAAATTTTCAAGAAAGGATTTTTTAGAAAATTTTGATAGTATTTTTTCTACAGAATTTATCGACTGTGCTACTGACCTATTGAATAAGGATTTTATTAAAAGTAAGAAAGATTATAGTTCTAGACTATTCTACTCCGAAGATGGAAATTTTGAAAACTATCAAATGTTTTCATCATTTAACTCCAAAAAAGAAAGGCTCACATTGACAATGTACTATGAATTTCTAGAGGATGGTGAAAAATACGAGACAACAATAAATTATATTTTTCTTTTTATGGAATGCGAAATAATTCTTGAAGAAATAATTATGGCGGATTAGGGATTTTTGTTCTTATATCTCGGCTAGAGCTAGTCTATGACTAGTGCCCGTAAGAGTAAGTAAAAAGAATTTTAAATCCCCGCTCGTGTCTCTCATAACCCCCGCCAGCGCGAGCGTCCCGCTCGTGTCTTGCACAACAGTAAGCGATAAGCTACTATGTGCTAGATAAAACCTATACATAAGTATCTTATAC
>CAYMFF010000223.1:0-1629 GCA_964389575.1 uncultured Chitinophagaceae bacterium | reverse complement strand
AGCAAACGGCTTTTTCTGATACTAATAAATTCTCCATTGGTGTAAATAATTTGCCAGGAGGACGGCAGGCTATGGCTGTATTTAATATGGCTTGGAATACTAATCAATTCTTTTGGGATGGTCGGGCTGACTTGCTCAGACACCAATCCCTTATGCCTATTCAGGATAATCTTGAAATGGATGAAACCTTAGCCAATGTAGTAAGTAAATTACAAGGCGATGAAATGTACCGAACCCAATTCAACAAAGCATTTGGAACGGACCAAATTGATACAATCTTAATCTCTAAAGCAATGGAACAATATATGAACTCGATTGTCTCATATCAATCGAAGTATGATGACTTCCTTGCAGGTAAAGCTACGCTAACACCGCAAGAGGAAAGAGGTCGTTTTTTATTCTTTACAGAATACAACCCTGCTTTTCCAAATGCTTCTGGTGCTGATTGTCAGCATTGCCACGGTGGTCCAAACTTTGAGAATGACCGTTATATGAATAATGGTTTAGATACAGATGCACAATTTACTGATTTGGGGCGTGAGGATGTTACAGGTAACGCCAATGACCGAGCTAAATTCAAAGTAACTTCGTTACGAAATATTGAGCTTACACCTCCTTATATGCATGATGGTAGGTTCCAAACCTTAGAGGAAGTTGTGGACCATTATAACTTAGTTAAGACCTCGGCTACCTTAGATGCCTCCTTTCAACAACAGTTACCGAACGGTTTACAATTAAGCCAAGCCGATAAAGATGCATTAGTTGCGTTCTTAAAGACCTTAACGGACAATACATTGGCTAATAATCCTGAATATTCAGATCCGTTTTAGTGAATAAACATTAACAGACCACTATTAAATATAAATGACAAATAGTAGTCAAACGTATAAATAGATAAAGATGAAAAATATAATAATAACTATAATAATGCTTGTTGTGCCATTTGTATTACAAGCACAAATCAAAGAAGTGAAATTACAGGCAAGCGGTCTTACTTGCAGTATGTGTAGCAACTCTATACATAAGGCATTAGAGAAACTTTCGTTTATAAAAAGCGTGGATAGCGATGTAGAAACTTCTGTTTTTACCATTGATTTTCAGGATAAAGCAAAGGTTGATATTCAAGCAATTCAAAAAGCAGTAAAAAAAGCAGGATTTTCTGTTTCGGATTTTGTTATGACCATTAAGTTCAAAGATTATCCTGCTAAGAATAAGGGCAAGTTCGATATAGCAAATGAAAAATTCTATTTGGTCGGTATTGAAAATCAAACCTTAAATGGTTTAGTAGAATTACGTTTACTGAATAAGGACTTTATGAGTAAGAAGGCATATAAAAAAGTAAAGAAAAAGGTAATTAATGAAGAACAAGAAAAAGGTTACAGCGTTACGCCTGTTTAGTTTATTAATCACAATTAGTTTTTTCATAAATAGTTCTTGCGCCTCGGCGCAGGAGCTTTTTTTGTTCTCACGTCCTGCAAGTAATATCCCTGCTCATTCTTTAAGTATCGGCTTGGGAAATTCATTTATTGTTGCTCCTAACTCATTTATTCGCATGCAACCAGAGGTTGCTTATGGCGTTTCGGGTAAGCTTAAGTTTCAAACGCAGGGAGCTTTAACAAATAGAGTAGA
>CAYMFF010000222.1:0-1629 GCA_964389575.1 uncultured Chitinophagaceae bacterium | reverse complement strand
CACCTTGATATTTCTTTCAAAAAAATATGAAAGCGTAGATGCAATCTACGCCTAGGTGGGCTCCAGCACGGACTTGCTAGCAATCGTCTCTGCCTTGCTTGCAAGGTCGGACGTTGCGTATTAGAAACATAAAAGGTAAAAAAACACAACGTCCATTTTCGCAAGCAAAAACGAGACGATTGCTAGGAACTTTAAAAGAACAGGTGGTACGGAAAGTAAGGGCACTCAATTCTAACTTCCCCCTATTGCCTTAGAAATTTTGGCTAAATGCTTAGCTTTCAACTTGATGCTATTTCCGATATAATCATGATAGATCAATTCATTCGTCTTTGAATTAAAAATTGAAATAACTTCGGTATCCGTTGCAGCTTCTGATATCAAATAATAAATTGGTTCTGAACTATTCATGATTTTTTTATTCAGTTCCTCTTTTGAAATTACCTGTACTGGAAATTTATAGCTCTTCAATAAATCCCTTTCTTTTGTATAGCCTCTACGAGTTTCTAATACATAATTAGGAATGTATAAAGTCTCCTTTTTTAACTTACTTAGTTGATCCTTTTTCGCTAAGCGATAATCTTGACCCACTCTTTCTTTTTTCAATAAATTATCCTGCATGAATGCAAGAGAATTAACTATATAAGCATTAAACCAATTGCCTACATACTCCACGTTGTTTACTAAGTCTGTACGCATTTTCTTTTGATTTCTTCCGTTTTTCTTAAACCATGTATAAGCATTGTACTCTAAGTCAATTTCCCCGAAATGTATATAACGCTTATTGTTATCTGGAGCCCAAAAAGCCAGTACATTATAATTAATTTGTGCACCTCTTGGATTAGCATTTTTACTAAGCAAATAATAGGGTGAATACCAATAATTCTTATTGACCTTAACTTGATTACCCACCATAGAAATAAAATTGACATTTTGATTTCTATAATCAGTGGCAATAAAATTTTCCATAGTGATAAATTCTAATTTGTTGGTCAAATTCCAAACACTCTTTAACTTATCGGATAGCTCGGTCTTATCACCCTCTGATACACCTTTAGGTACTATGAAGTAAGTTGTAGAACCTTTTAATGATTTAAGTACATCATCATATGACATATCCACAGAACTAGGCGCATTTACATTATTGGGTTTTTCTTTATACACTGGGGCAACAGAAACCTGGGCACTAGCTGTGAATTGAACCAATAAAAGAACAATAAATAATCTAAACATATGATCAAATATAAATATTTTCAGATTACTTGAGTTATTTGAAGTTAACATAAAATGTAGAGCCTCGAGTACATTTTACATTGCCACGGATAACAATAGCAAAATGCATAAAACAAATCGCAATCATTAATTCATAAATTCGCAATTGACTCTACATATTCCTACGATACTGCCCACCAACCTCAAACAAGGCAGAAGTAATTTGCCCAAGAGAACAATACTTCACCGTCTCCATCATTTCTTCAAAAATGTTTTCGTTGTTAATTGCTTTTTCTTGTAGCTTCTTCAACATCTCAGTACCTTTTTGAGCATTACGCTTTTGTAGATTTTGGATAGATTGTATCTGATATTCTTTTTCTTCTTCTGTGGAGCGAATTACTTCTTGCGGTATCACCGTTG
>CAYMFF010000221.1:0-1635 GCA_964389575.1 uncultured Chitinophagaceae bacterium | reverse complement strand
CCTGATTTTGTTTTTACGGCACGGATTACTTTACTGTAGTTTTTTGATTCTACAACTTCTCCTTTCTTGATCGCCGTTTTTGCTGCTTTTGCCATAATGCTTATTTAATTTCTTTGTGAACAGTATATTTTTTCATGATTGGGTTGTATTTCTTCAACTCCAAACGCTCAGGTGTATTCTTTTTATTCTTAGTCGAAATGTAACGGCTAGTACCCGGAAGACCACTTTCTTTGTGCTCCGTACATTCCATTATAATTTGAACTCTATTTCCTTTTTTTGCCATGATGCTATTTTTTTAAATTATTTAAAAACTAGATTTTATGTCCAGATGCTCTCATTTCTTTTACTACGTTATACAAACCACGTTTGTTGATCGTGCGCATACCCTGCGTAGATAATTTCAGTGTAATCCACTTATCTTCTTCGGCTAGGTAATAGCGTTTCTTTTGGATATTCGGCATGAATCGCTTAATCGTTTTTCTATTAGAAAACGAAACCTTATTTCCT
This sequence comes from uncultured Chitinophagaceae bacterium, assembly GCA_964389575.1. Lineage (GTDB taxonomy): Bacteria > Bacteroidota > Bacteroidia > Chitinophagales > Chitinophagaceae > JAGNRR01. The sequence goes on along the minus strand of CAYMFF010000221.1, from coordinate 1,128 downwards.
TTTTGATAGCTTTTGCCGCTTACTGCACATATTTTAGCCATTGTATATAATTTTAATTTATCCTAAACCTTGCGGTTTTGGGAGTGCAAATGTAAAATAATATTCTTTTTAAAGCAAAAAAAGGGATTATTAGTTTGTTACGCTAGTTTCAGTGTTTTCGCTCTTCTGATTCTGCAAAGCTAGATTATTGTTTTGGTTTACTTTTTACTTTGGCTTCTTAGAATTTGCTCTAAACCTGTGTGCTAAAGTGATATTAACTGGATTACTGTTGTAAAAACCGATGTTGTAGCCATATTGAGTGTCTGAATCGCCTTGTTTGCTAAGAACCCCTGACAAAGCAGGCATGCTTTCGGCGCTTATATAAAACTTATTATTGATACGATATTGAATCCCAAGTACATAAGCCACTCCTAATTGAAGATTAGAAGTTTTATTATTCCTCACGCTGTTTCCAAAAATGGATGTAAACGGAGCAAAACCATGAACTAGAAAGGTTTGTTTGTTGAGCGGCTTTCTTTTTTCCTTTCCTGCGCTAAGGTTTAGCCTGAATTGTTTTGTGGGTCCGCTATCTTCATTTTTGAGGAGAGTATAGTCTCCCAAGTTGAGCTGTAAACGAGCTAATTTGTTTATGTCTCTTTCTTTTTTATATACCATGCCAAATCCTTGCAAGTTGCTTAGCTGAATGCCAAATTCATGCACAGGAAGATCTTGGGCGTTAAGATAATGGTTGAAGACTGTCGCGCTCATGAGAAGAGAAATTGTAATTATTTTTTTCATTTTTTATTATTTTATTTATTGAAAAACGTAGCAATGTGTCTGATTGTTTGCTCATAGTTCTTAAAGCTTTCCCAAACTGGGGAGTTTATATTTTTTCTAACAAACGGTCAGCGCCTATTAGGAGAGGTTTTTAAAATCTCGAAAGTCAATAATCTTTATAAAGCATGAACTAAATTTGCAAGCCTATGGCATACGAATTAAAGAATAAAGTCAGAATTGTAACAGCGGCAGCTCTTTTTGATGGGCATGATGCTTCTATTAATATAATGCGTCGTGTGATTCAGGCTAGTGGGGCAGAGGTAATACACCTGGGCCATGATCGAAGTGTGCAGGATGTAGTAAACTGTGCCA
>CAYMFF010000220.1:0-1637 GCA_964389575.1 uncultured Chitinophagaceae bacterium | reverse complement strand
AAGTAACACGTGTTGCTTTAGAAAACGCTGCATCAGTTTCTGGTATGATATTGACCACCGAATGTTCTTTGACTGATATTAAAGAGGATACTCCTCCAATGCCTCCTATGGGCGGTGGCGGCGGAATGCCAGGAATGATGTAGGTCGGTAGCACCGACTGGCGATTATTTTAGCAAGTTTACGGGTAGCTTACTATATAAACTAAAAACGCTCTGAATTTTCAGGGCGTTTTTTTTTAGATAACAAGTAACGAAAATGTAGCAACCCGCCCGTACCGAACGGCACGTTCGGGCGAGTGAATTTTAGACATTGTAAGCTATAGTGGTTTATTTTTTTTCAATTTACCCTCAAGATTATAAAGTTTTATTTCGAAATCTGACTGTATGTCGTCTAGATATTTTTTAATGATAAATGAGGACATTTGAATGTGAGGTAAGCTAAAACCGACAAGGTGTTGTAAAAATAGGACCAATATTGAGGTTTTTTCGGGTGAACTGTAAGTCACAAAAGCACTTTCCAGCACATCGATACCTTCACTTTCTAAATGAATTCCAAGTTTTGTTTCTTTAAATACAGGGCAGTATGCAATTACACCTTTGTTTAGACTTACAATTATATCCGGCAGTTCTTGAATTCCAATTTTTTTTTGGTTTATTTTTTTTACAAGAAACTTTACTATTTTTTCAAGTTCCGATGATTTCGAAGAAAATAATACACAAGGTATCCTATCAAAATAATCTGAAGGTTTTTTGCCCTTTATAAGTCTCCAAAATTCTATTTTTTCGGTATCTCTCGTTAATTTTTTTACAGACTGAATCTGTAATAGACCTTTATAGAATTCTCCTTTTTCCGTTAACGTTACTATATTTGGTTTTACTTCAATGGCGGAATGAACACCTTCAGCTAAAATAACTTCTCTTTTTGGAGTTATTAGTTTTGGGTGATTGGGGGATAAAACTATACAGTCAATATTTTTTGTCTCTTGAGTGCGAGAATAAATCTTACTTCTCAATTTTATTTCATAATCACTAGGAAAATAACTCCTAATAAATTCATTTAAGGTAACCTCTTTAGAATCGGACGTATTCGTTCGGTCCTTTTTAAATGGTTCTACTGTTTCCTCATAAATGATTTCAACGAGCTTAAGATTTTCAATAATACTACCGTGGACAGCATTCATTTTTCAACTTCTGTTTTTTGCAAACTATTATAGTTAAAGGGTTCGGCTATGATTTCGTTGCGTGAAAAATCCATCTGAGTATTATTTATTTGGAGTTTATATCCAATCATGTTATCCATAAAGGAGATGTTCCAGCTAAGCATATTATTATAATATTTATAAGGGTAAATATTTTGAAAAGTTCCTTACTGGCAATTCCCAAAAATACCGTTGCTATTAATAAAACCCCACAAATTATAGCAGTTGGAATTGAAAAGTATATCCATAGTAATGCTTTTCCATAACTTGAATCCATATCATGAAAGGTAAAAAACATTATTAGTAATATTATAATGCAAATTACTGTACTTACTATATTAAAAACTTTCATGAATTTTATTCGTTCCGATTATTTAAATAGTTGGTAACGGCCAGACGGGTATTGCGAGTAGCGTCTTTGTTTGCAAAGGAAGCTACG
>CAYMFF010000219.1:0-1639 GCA_964389575.1 uncultured Chitinophagaceae bacterium | reverse complement strand
AACGCATTGTTGAGCATCAAGAAAAGGTAACCATAATCCAAATAATCACTGCAACCACTAAAATCGTTGCAACAATATCACCCATTCCATAACTTTTACGATTCTCTTCTTTTTGTGCTGCGGTTGTAGTTCCAAAGGTTAAGCCTTCTAACTGTTCATCGCTTGGAGGATCAGACATAAAACTAACTACAATTGCGATAAGCACGGAGGTTAGGAAATAGAACGCTCCAAAAACTAACCAATTGAATTCTGCAAAATTGTGTAACATCGACCCTTCTGCAAAAGAGTCTTTGAAAGTTTCTAATAACAATTTAGCCATTCCAATAAATAAGCCAACCACAAGAGTAGCAATTGCTCCATTTGAATTGATCCGCTTCCAAAAGATTCCAAGGAGGAATACTGCAGCAATTGGAGGAGCTAGATAAGCTTGTACTTTTTGGAGATATTCATAGAGCCCATCAGAAAGCATGGTAATAACAGGTATCCAAATAATACCTAAAATTACAACAATTACAGTAGCGATCTTACCGACATTTACCAATTGCAATTCTGGTTTTTCAGGATATAATCTTTTATATATATCTAAGGTAAATAAGGTAGAACAAGAATTAAAAACTGAAGCCAATGAGCTCATCAAAGCAGCCAATAAACCAGCGGCTACCAATCCTCTTAAACCAGTTGGCAATAAGTGTGTCATTAAAACTGGGAAAGCTTGGTCAGGAGAATCAAAATCAATTTCTCCTTTCATCTTCAATGCTAAAGCAACAATACCAGGAATTAAAAATAAAAAGATAGGCATGATTTTTAAAGCTGCTCCAAATATGGTTCCTCTCCTAGCCTCTTTTAAATTCTTTGCAGTAAGCACTCTTTGTACGATAACTTGATCTGTACACCAATACCAAATACCTACTATAGAACTAGTAAAAACCAAAGGTAACCAAGGATAATCAGGATCAGAATTTGGTCTCCACATATCCATATATTCAGGAGTAACGGTGGCCGTTAATTCTCCCCAGCCTCCAACAGCATTTAATCCTAAAAAAGTCAATGTTGCAGCTCCTACAATTAAGACAACTGCTTGAATTGCTTCTGTATAAACTACTGCTTTCATTCCACCAAGAATAGTATAAATTCCTGTCAAAATGACCACACCAATTGCGCCAATCCAAAATGGAATACCTAATAAAGTAGCAACTACTACGCCACCGGCAAAAATGGTAACAGAAACTTTTGTTAAAACATAAGCAATAATTGAAACTACTGACAATACCCATCTTGATCTCGCATCAAATCTCTTCTCCAAAAATTCGGGCATGGTGAAAACTTTACTTCTCGCATAAAAAGGTAGGAATAACCAACCTAACATTAATACAATCCAAGAATGCAGTTCATAAATCAATAATGGCATTTTATCACTTGCCCCATTCCCAGCTAATCCAACCACATGTTCGGAACCTATGTTAGAAGCAAAAATAGAAGCGCCAACTACAAACCAACCTACATCCTTTCCAGCCAAAAAGTAATCTTCTGTATTTTCATTTTTTTGCATGATGACCCACCATGCTACACCTAATAGCACTAAAAAATAGGCGCCTAAAACGATCCAATCTAAGGTTTGTAGAGTTTGTACTGTTTCCAA
>CAYMFF010000218.1:0-1645 GCA_964389575.1 uncultured Chitinophagaceae bacterium | reverse complement strand
CCGAAAAAGGGTTTAATCAAGTAGTACTTTATGGTCGTGATGTCACTATAGAAGATATCGTGAGCAATGCAAAGCGATACCCTATGATGGCTGAGAGACAGGTGGTGATTGTAAAAGAAGCACAAGACCTCTCTCGTACCATAGAAAAGCTTGCAGATTATGTAAAAAAACCACAGCCTACCACAGTACTGGTTGTGGCTTATAAGTATAAGAAGCTAGACAAGCGCAAAGGACTCTCAAAAGCACTTAAAACCCACGGAGTGCATTATGAGAGCAAGAAGCTTTATGAAAACCAAGTAGGTGACTGGCTGCGCCGTGTACTTATAGACGAAGGCTACCACATACAGCCTAAGGCAGCACAAATGCTAGTAGATTACCTAGGTAATGATTTAAGTAAAGTAGTAAATGAGCTCAATAAATTGATGCTTATTTTACCTAAGGGAAGTGAGATCACCCCACAAGCCATAGAGGAGAACATAGGTATAAGTAAGGACTTTAATATTTTTGAGCTTCGTAAAGCCATCTCAGAAAAAGATGTTGTAAAAGCACAGCGCATCGCACAGTACTTTACACAAAACCCAAAAGATAATCCGCTAGTACTTACCGTGGGGCAACTTTTTAGCCTTTTCTCAAGTATATTAAAATATCACGGCTTACCGCAAAAGGATAAAGCAACAGTGGCAAAAACGCTAGGAGTCTCTCCCTTTTTTGTAGGTGAGTACATCACTGCCGCTCGCAACTACCCTATGAAAAAGGTGAGCGCCTGTATCGCCCTCATAAGAGAGGTAGATGTAAAAAGTAAAGGAGTAGGAGCAAGTGCCTTTGCAAGTAATGATTTACTCAAAGAATTGCTCGTAAAGATTATGAACTAAGGGCTAGCCACCTATTATTCGGCGGCGATTACGCTTATTTCTACATTTACGTATTTAGGTAGGTTTGCTACTTCTACGGTTTCTCTAGCAGGTGCTGTTGCCTCGTTAAAGTACTTACCATACACACTGTTTATCTTCCCAAAGTTTTCCATATCACTTATGAAGATGGAAGTCTTTACCACATTTTCAAAGGTCATTCCTGCTTCGGTAAGAATCGCTTTTACACTTTGCATTACAAGCTCAGTTTCCTCTTCTATACTTCCTTTAAAAAGTTCGCCAGTTGCTGGTATAATGGCAATCTGCCCGCTAGTATATAACATTCCGTTTACAAGGGTTGCTTGATTGTACGGTCCTATAGGTGCTGGGGCGTTTGAAGTTGTGATTATTTTTTTCATTCGTATGGTTTTTAGTACGCTTTCGCGAAAGCGTAATTACTGCTATCTCTATTATAATTGCTGGTCTGGGGTACGACGTTTGTCATATTTTATATCACTAAGCAGGTTGCCGGTAATCCCAATAAAGAAATTCCACGAGGTTCTACTCAGGTCATTATTTACAGGAGGTACCCAGCTAAAGCGCATATTCCAACTCTCAAGATCTCTCGCAAAGTTAAGTGAGGTGTAAGTAATACCAGGGTTTGCAAGGTCATACCCAGTAGATCCTCCTACGGTCCAGCGGTTACCTAGCTTTATGTCACCACTTATTACAATAGAGTGGGTGCTTATCTGGTCTTGTCTAGCACTGTTTGCATAACCTACTTGATAGCCAAAACG
>CAYMFF010000217.1:0-1686 GCA_964389575.1 uncultured Chitinophagaceae bacterium | reverse complement strand
AAATTCCACCAAGTGAAATTGCCTTAGAAGAATGGAAGAAACACTTACCGCAAGAACAAATTGTTTTTGGAAATAAAAAAGATAACTTTTGGGAAATGGGCGAGACAGGGCCTTGTGGTCCGTGTAGTGAAATTCATATTGATATGCGTTCCGACGAAGAACGAGCCAAAACGCCCGGACGAGACTTGGTCAACATGGATCATGAGGAAGTGATAGAAATATGGAATAATGTTTTTATCATGTACAACCGTAAAAAGGATAGAAGCTTGGAGCCCTTACCGAATAAACATATTGATACGGGTATGGGTTTTGAGCGTTTGGTGCGTGCCATGCAGGGCAAAAGTTCTAATTATGATACGGATATTTTTATGCCGTATATCCAAAAAACAGAAGAGCTCACGGGCAAAAAATACAAGCAATCAGAAAGTAAGGAAGACATTGCTTTTAGAGTAATATCGGATCATATTCGTGCCATTAGTTTTACAATTGCTGATGGGCAATTGCCTAGTAATACAGGAGCTGGTTATGTAGTTCGTAGAATTTTGAGACGTGCTGTGCGTTATTATTATTCTTATTTAGGATATAAAAAACCGTTGCTACATGAACTGCTTCCAATATTAGCTGAAAACTTCAAGGATGTTTTTCCAGAAGTAGAAAAGCAAGAAGAGTTTATTAAAAATGTAATTCTTAAGGAAGAAGAAAGTTTTTTGGCTACACTCGAGAATGGTTTGCAAAGAATGGATGAAATATTAAGCGGTTGCCAAAATAATCATGTTGATTTAATTGAATCTTTTTTACTATATAATGGCTTAAAAAAAGAGCAAATTCAAACGGCCGGGATAAAAAAACTGAGCCAATCCGGTAAACCTTATGATCTACTAATTTCATTTAAAGAAAAAGAGGTTGGAGTTCATTTAAGTAAAGTCTCTACGGAATCTCAATGGAGAAATTCGAGTTTTCAGATTATTACGAGTAATGAAATTTATGAATTAAGCGTTTTGGAAGCCCATTGGGAAAAATTGTTTAAGGATAATGAAAAGGATTTAACTGAGTTATTAGAATTAGATAATTTGAAATTCAATTTCCCATACGTTATTTCTGGTAAAGTTGCTTTTGAGTTGTACGACACTTTTGGTTTCCCAATTGATTTAACTCGATTAATCGCTGAAGAAAAAGGTTATAGGATCAAAGAAGCGGGTTTTGAAAAAGCGATGCATGAACAAAAAACACGTTCAAAAGCGGCTACAACTTTAGACACAGATGATTGGCAAATTTTAGATAGTGAAACCAAGAATAAATTTGTGGGTTATGATACGTTGGAGTCTAATACTAAGGTGCTTCAGTATAGAAAAGTATCTAATAAGGGAAAAGGTTTTTATCAAATTGTGTTGGCCGAAACGCCCTTTTATGCTGAGAGTGGCGGACAGGTTGGCGATAAAGGTTCGCTAACGTTTGAAAACAAAGCCATTCAAATTTTTGATACCAAAAAGGAGAATGATTTAATACTGCATTTTACAAAAGAGTTGCCTTCAAATTTAGAAGGTGCTGTCTACGCCGAAGTGAATGCAACGAATAGAAATGAAACATCAGAGCATCATTCTGCTACGCATTTATTGCATGCAGCCTTACGCAAAATATTAGGCGATCATGTAGCGCAAAAAGGGAGCTTGGTAAATAAAGATCATT
>CAYMFF010000216.1:232-1695 GCA_964389575.1 uncultured Chitinophagaceae bacterium | reverse complement strand
TCTTCTTGTTTTGGTTTTAGTGGGCTTAAACCCTTTGTGCTTCTTGTTACGAGAAGCTCTCCTTTTGAGTGAACGATTTGGATCTGATTCAACTCCTTATTGTTTAAAATTTCCTGGAGCTGATCTCGAAGCGCCTCCGCTTCGCTTCTTGATAAATTTGTTATGCTGGTCATTGTTACTTTTTTTATAGTGAGTAAATATGTTTTATTGGTTCGTCAACTCTTTGAAGCCTTACGCCTTGATTAATTAGGATTTTTAAGAAGTCTACTTCGAAATGAAGCTGGTTAATCTGATTGTCAAAATACAAGTGATCAATTGCATCGTACTTCCACTTAGTATTAGCCAGTATGTCTAAATATTTATTGGCGTTGTGCAAGTCAACCTTAGTAATAGAAGAACTAATCATATCCATTACCTTGAAGTAATCACAGAGGAAATCAAAACCTAATCGCATGATTCATCGTTTTCTAGTTCACAATGTTCTTTACACTCTGGGCAGCGTCCTCCATTTTCTAGGTGGTCCGACTTTGATACTGCTACTCCGCAACAGTTGCTATATTTATTTTCGTTTTTCATTATGCTGATTTTTGGTTTGGTGAATAAATAGCTCTAAATCCTTCGAATACGTTTGTCAATGGATCGCTGTTTTGCATAGCTTCTGAATGCGCACATACTTCACCTTCTCCATGCACCTCATCATAAAGCTGAGCGTCTAAATCATTTTTCACTTCTAATAGGTGATTAACCCTATCTGTAATTAATTGGTGCAGAATTGGATTAGTTTCAAAACTTCGCATAATTGAAACTTGGTGCTTGTCACCGATTAAGACATAAACGTCTTTTACTTTCCCGTTTTCAAGCTTTACATATTGATTAGAAAACTCTAAATCTCTCTCTTCGTTGTCTAAGTAGATTGTTTGTTGTAGATTTGCCATGATTGTTTATTTTAATTGTTGTTAATTGGATAAATGATATTGATATTAAGAGCGTCCTGCCAGGGACGCTTTTTTATTTAAGAATGATATTCCATTTAGAAATTGAACTTTAGGAATTGTACCAGCTGCGTTAACTATAATATTTCCTTTTTGAATATGAGCGCCTACAGTATTGTAGGTTACATTCAAATAATCCGCACACTCCTGACGAGTCAAACAAGTATTATAGGTATCATACTTAGCAATCGCATTCAATACCGCCTCGTCATGTGACTCCATGAAAGCCTTACGGCCTGCGCCTTCTGCTATTTCTGATATGTGTTGGTCTAAGTTCATTAGGCTGTGGCTTTAATTGGTTCGCGTAAATCAGACATTATTAGTCCAGTTTTATCAAGCAATATGTTCATAGCGTCGTAGTGTTCTGCAATTGATTTGCCATTATTACGCTTAAGGGAGTTATAAATTGCCGACTCTGAATTACCCATTGCCTTAGCAACTGCAAACCTTAAATCTTGACTAGCATAAAGC
>CAYMFF010000216.1:0-222 GCA_964389575.1 uncultured Chitinophagaceae bacterium | reverse complement strand
AACTCCTCTGATTGCTTTAATTTTAGTTCACTAGTTTTCATTTCGGGTATTTTTAGTATCTTTGTAGTACAAAAGTAAGTATCAAATGTTTTATTTTGCAACTTTTGATACATTTATTTTATCCACAATGAGTATTTTGACACATTTGTTTGATAATGAAAGGAATAGAATTAAAAAAAATTAGGAAGTCCTATGGTTATACACAGGATGATTTCGCCAATG
>CAYMFF010000215.1:0-1718 GCA_964389575.1 uncultured Chitinophagaceae bacterium | reverse complement strand
GTAATTTTTCAGAATGACAGACCACGGGACACTAATTAAATCTAGTACTCTTGTCCCCGCTTAGGGCGGGGCAAGCTATGCTGAACTTGTTTCAGTATCCTCGACAAAATGCTTTGTACTAGCTCGGGTTTTACTTTTTTCTTGATAAAAAAGTAACAAAGAATCAAGACTTTGCTGTTCGAGTTGTTTTTGCGTAGCAAAGCCAACTCGAACTTGGGATAATGTAAGTCTCTGACTTACTCGCGTTAGCGAACTAGCAATAAATTGTATTTACTGGAAACTGTTATGAGCTAGTCTGCCTGCCCGGCAGGTCGTTCAGAGAACAACATTATTCAGCGTTCGAGATAACACCCCGCCGCGGCGGGGCAATATCTTCGAACAGCAGTTAGCGGGGGAAGAACTCGAATAACTGGTTTCTAGTTATTTCTAAAGTACATTTTGATTTTATCTTTCCAAGTTACGTTTTGACCCAGTTTGAATGAATCTTTGCTATAAAAATTATTGATAGGGACTGTTTGTATGAAAATTACAAATGAGAAACTAACTAAGAAAAAAAACATAAATTTCTTCGACTGGCTACGATGATATTCTATGTTTTTCTTAATGAAAGAATATTTTTCATATTTTAAACCAAATTCTGAAAGAGAGTCAGTTTTAGGTTTTCTAATTTTGTCATCAAGTTCTGGAATTAACTTCTTTATTTCATCAAGTGTATTTTGATTGTATAAACGTTCGAATTTTTTTATGTCATTTTTGTTTATTGTAATTTTTCCAGTTTCTTTTAGTACCGAATCCACATTTTTAATATATTTTAAAGTGCGATTTATAGAATCCAGTTCTGTATTAATAGTAGATGTTTTATTATAATCCTCTTTCAATAATTGCAAATAAATTTTACTTATTCTTGATATGTCTACATCTTTATAACCCTTTATGTTAAATGTTAAATCGAATGCTTTGTCTTGATGCCAAGTATATGCAGATGCAAATAAAGCCAAGGAGCTTAAAAGTAAATTTGTTATAAATTTTCTGGACATAATTAAATATAATATTAATCTATTTGTTTTAGATTGAAAAACAGGATTTGAAGAAATTTAATATTTAATCCAATACTTTTATATTACAACATATAGGTTGCTATCCTTCACTCAAAGTTTAGTTAAAAAGTTTAAGCTAAACCTAGCCGTGATAGAAGTGGAAATCCTTTTGCTTCTTCAGCAAAAGATTGGAGCGGATAGCGCGGGGCTAAAGCTTAATCAAAGAGTCCAGAGCCCAATGCTCCAAAGCTAAATTCTACAATAAATCCCCGTCACGGATTTCGGCTAGGGTAGCGGCACCCAATTGCACCATATTGTTTTTGAGGTCGTCTATAAAAATGTGTGCGGCATGATCGCCACCGTATGTGCCCAAAGCGGCTACGCCATAAAAGAAGGGGCGGCCGGCAAAAACAAAATCGGCACCGAGGTGTAATGCACGCATAATATCCAAGCCATTGCGTACGCCACTGTCGAATATTATAGGAACTTTTTTAGCTGAGCCTGTGCTGAGCGCAGCCGAAGCAATAGCGGGTAAGGCTTCTATAGCCGTGGCGGCACCATTAAACTGGCGGGCGCCATGGTTGCTTACCCAAATGCCGTCCATGCCAGCTTCAATAGCTTGGGTAGCATCATTGGGGTGGAGGATTCCTTTTATAACCACAGGGCCATTCCACTTTTCTT
>CAYMFF010000214.1:0-1743 GCA_964389575.1 uncultured Chitinophagaceae bacterium | reverse complement strand
ATTACCTCAGCCTTCCAAGCTGATGACGACAGTTCGATTCTGTTCTCCCGCTCTTAGTTCTTAACGCTGTCACGCCTGGGCGTGACAGCTTTTTTTTTGCCACTCCCGCTATGCGGCGGGATAAAGGTCGCTCAGCAATGAGCTATTAGCCACCGTAGCTCAGGGGTAGAGCACTTCCTTGGTAAGGAAGAGGTCGTGAGTTCAATTCTCATCGGCGGCTCATAAGTAAGGTTATCTAGTTTAGATAACCTTTTTTTATGAATACTTCATCCTAAAAACAAACTTCAAGAATTTTTTTTTTAAACTAAACTGGATAAGTATCCTTGTACAAGAATGCATTGAACTTTTGATTGCTCAAAAAAGGTTCTCAATTGGCCGAATTATAGTATGTTTGGTTTCACGATAATCCTTACTTTGAATAAAATTTCAGTCAATATGCGTGTTCTAATCATTCTGTTGCTCATGATGCTTAACAATATTGCTATTGCCCAAGAAGTTAATGACTTCGGTGATGACATTACTTTTACGGTTGATAAAGTAGATCGTTGGCGTCAAATCTATACCGGTACTGGGTATGAATATGCAGAAAAAGGCTATAAAATAATGATGGTTTATTTGAATTTCAATAATTCATCAAACTCTAAACAGATTTTAGATTTTGAGAGGTTGCAATTAATTGATACAGTTACCAATATTGCATATCCCATTTCTTCTGTTTTGGCTAAAGGAGTAGTCAACAGACCATTCCTTTATAATCAAGCAAAAATAAAGTCTGGAAAAAACCGTGAAGTGAAGCTGGCAATACTTTATCCAGAACATTTAGTGCCAAGGTTTTTATTATTAGATGAAGAATATTTAATCCCGCTGGACGAAAAGATATTTAAAAGAAAGTAGCCTGTTTATGAATTATAGCACTATTTCGAATGGCGAAGGTTGAATTGCAATTCATCTAGTTTGCTTTACACCCTTTTTTCTTTATCGTTTTCCTTTACTTTTGACACGCTCAATTCATGAACCGAACAAAGATCATATCCTATCTGTTGGTTTTCCTTTTATCAGGATTCTCTATGCTGGCACAAAAAGGGCTAAACAGTTGCGAGCGCTATGTGCAAAAAAACAAAGTATCTAAAGCGATCAGTTGCTACGAACAATACCTAAAAACAAGCCCCAACAATATTCGTGCGCTTTGCAGACTTTCTGAATTGTATTATACCCAAAAAGATTTTTCAAATACAAACAAGTATGCCAAAAGAGCGGTAGAAGCGGATGCTAATAAAGCCTATGATCCGCTATATTATTTGGCTCGTAAAATGTCTTTCAAACGAGATAATACGCAAGCAGTTTATATTTTAGATTTACTCGCAAACCGCGTTTCTAATCCTCAAAAAAAAGAAAAGGTTTCGGCTTTAAAAAGTAATTATCTTTTACAAAAATATGAACTAAGCCAACCCAGATATAATGTGCTTTTACAAAATTTGGGTGATAGTATAAACAGTCCCGAAGCCGAATATTTGCCGAGTATATCGCTGGATGGCAATACGATGGTTTTTACAAGAAGAGTGAATGGTGCCAATGAGGATTTCTTCATTGCTTTGAAAGATTCTTCTGGTGAATGGGGTCAAGCGGAAAATTTGGGTTATCCGCCTAATACTGGTTACCCTGACGGTGCTGCTAAGCTGAGTGCTGACGGTAATTATTTGTTTTTTACCCGTTGTGATATGCGCAGTCCAAATGGTGTAGAGC
>CAYMFF010000213.1:0-1749 GCA_964389575.1 uncultured Chitinophagaceae bacterium | reverse complement strand
GAACACCTAAAGAAACTCTTAAGAGATATAAGTCTACCATAGAAGAAGGACGTGCAGATCTTTTTGGACTCTATTATTTGATGGATCCAAAATTACAAGAATTGGGACTCGTGACCGATTGGGAAAAAACAGGAAAAGCAGCTTATGATGGGTATATCAGAAATGGACTGATGACGCAATTAATCCGTCTCGAGCTTGGGGATGATGTAGAGGAAGCACATATGGTAAACCGCCAGTGGGTGAGTGCTTGGTCTTTTGAAAAAGGGCAGGCAGAGAATGTGATAGAAAAAGTAACTAGAGATGGCAAAACATATTACAACATTAACGATTACAAAAAGCTGCGTGATATTTTTGGCCAATTATTGCGTGAGACCCAGCGTATCACCTCAGAAGGAGATTATGAAGCGGCTCGTGACCTTGTAGAAGACTATGGGGTAAAAGTAGATCAAACACTACACGCCGAAGTTTTAAAGCGCAATAGCCAATTTAAAAGTGCTCCCTACAGCGGTTTTGTAAATCCAGAGATCGTTCCCGTGATGGAAGGAGACGCTATTACAGGCTTTAAAGTACAACAACCAGAAACATTTGAAGGACAAATGCTAGAGTATGCAAAGCGATATGGGGTATTGTAAGTAATAGTTTATAACGCTTTCGCGAAAATTTTAAAAGCCACGTGACAAACGTGGCTTTTCCTTTTGAAAAGTATAACCGTCATTCCGAATTTATTTCGGAATCGCATCAAATAGGTGAGTAAGATTGTGAGAAGCTGAAAAGTTTTAATTACTATTCAGAGTCTTAGAGCTTAATTATTCGAATTACCGAACACTTTTGAAAGATAAAAACGGGGAATAGTGCTTCGGGCCCGCATTTTCCCGTAATTAATAATGTTAAGAGGAATTACTGGTAAATATAGGGACGGTTAAATCCATTTATTTAAAGTCCATCCATTTTCTAAATTTTCTATTAGCCGTGTATCATTCCAAGTGCCCCAAGGTGATAATTTTTTCTGACCTTCAGAGAGATGTTCGACGGACTCTCTATCATATGTAATTGAATCTACTATATTCCACCAATTCTCCTTAAATAAATGTTCAGTTCTAAAATATCTTGGATATTCAAGATCTATCGGCAACGAACAATGGTCAACTTTAGAAATTATATTTTTTCTTATGGCTGCCCCAACAACAAAGCTTAGAAAGAAATAGTCAGAATTTAAAACTTCTATAATATTTAAAGGTCTTGTTTCAAAAAGAGTATAGAATATCCTAACTTTTTCAATTTGACTATTATTTATTGGAGCCTTTAAGTATTGCATATAGGCCAATCCTTTTTTGGTAGGAATTTCAAATATGTCTCCAATTTTAATATTTATCATAATCATTTAAAACCTCCAACAAAATCGCACACCCTTCCCGTATCTCCTCCTCAGAAACCGTAAGTGGTGGCGTAATTCTAATCGCTCTTGACTCAAACAATAACCAGAATAAGACCAATCCTTTGTCTTGGCAAGCCAGTATCACTTGGGAGGCAATCTCATCACTTGGCACCAAGGCCGCTAACATCAATCCACGACCTCGTATTTCTGTGATTAAGGGATGGACTAGTAACTCTCTTATGAGTTTTTCCTTAGTAAGTGTTTGGGCAATAAGATCACTGGTAGTTAATTCTTGCAGGGTTGCAAGGGCCGCCGCGGAGATAACGGGATGCCCGCCAAAGGTTGTTATATGTCCCAACTTTGGGTTGTCTGAG
>CAYMFF010000212.1:0-1775 GCA_964389575.1 uncultured Chitinophagaceae bacterium | reverse complement strand
TTTCTGATGAAATGAGTGAAAAGATTTTTGTTATTCCACCGAGTAGAACACGTTACTTATCTGAAATTGCTGAGAGTAATCGTGCTTATGATAAGAAAGCGATAGAACAAGTTGAGGTTGCTCAAAAATTATATGGAATTTATAAAACCATCTGTTCTGTTGCTGTCATTTCGAGCGAAGCCGAGAAATCTCAATTAAATAAATTTGGTATTAATCAGGAAGAGATTCTTCGACAAGCTCAGAATGACAAAGAGGACTTTATCAAACTACTAATAGCTGAATTCGACCGCGTAAAATTAAACTTAGACCCTTATAATTGGGAAGTTATTACAGGTTGGGACGAAAAAGTAAACAAATACAAAAACCCAATCTATGCTTTCAAAGTAAGAGATAAAGAAATAAAAATTGAAACACATACAGAATCACTTTCGCATACTCAAGTACCAAAAGTAGCTTTACCAAAGTACCAAGCTTGGGGCGATATTTTAAAATGGTGTTTGCAAGAAAACGTGCCAGGTGAATTTCCATATACTTCAGGTTTATATCCTTTTAAAAGAACAGGTGAAGATCCCGCAAGAATGTTTGCAGGAGAAGGAGGGCCAGAACGCACCAATAAAAGGTTTCATTACGTAAGCATGGGATTACCAGCAAAGCGTTTATCAACAGCGTTTGATAGTGTAACCCTCTATGGAAACGATCCAGATTTAAGACCAGATATTTATGGTAAAATCGGAAATGCAGGAGTTTCAATTTGTTGTTTAGATGATGCGAAGAAATTATATTCTGGTTTCGATTTAGCAAATGTTATGACCTCTGTAAGTATGACTATCAATGGTCCAGCACCAATATTGCTCGGTTTCTTTATGAATGCTGCAATTGATCAACAATGTGAAATTTATATTAAAGAGAATGGTTTAGAAAAAGAAGTCGATGCTAAAATCGTTAAGCTTTATAAAGGTAAAGAGCGACCAAATTACAATGGTGATTTACCAGAAGGTAATAACGGCTTAGGTTTAATGCTTTTAGGAGTTACAGGTGATCAAGTTTTACCTGCTGATGTGTATTTAGATATAAAAACAAAAACGATTGCTCAAGTTAGAGGAACAGTACAGGCTGATATTTTAAAAGAGGATCAAGCACAAAATACATGCATATTTTCTACAGAATTTGCATTGCGTTTAATGGGAGATGTGCAAGACTATTTTATAGAAAATAACGTGCGTAATTTCTATTCGGTTTCTATTTCGGGTTATCATATCGCAGAAGCTGGTGCCAACCCAATTACGCAATTAGCATTGACCTTATCTAACGGATTTACTTATGTAGAATACTATTTAAGCAGAGGAATGGATATTAACAAGTTTGGACCAAATTTATCGTTCTTCTTTTCAAACGGAATTGATCCAGAATATTCAGTTATTGGTCGTGTTGCTCGTAAGATTTGGGCAAAAGCCTTAAAGCATAAATATGGAGCTAATCCGAGAGCGCAGATGTTGAAATATCATATTCAAACATCTGGACGTAGCTTGCACGCTCAAGAAATTGATTTTAATGATATCAGAACATCGCTCCAAGCCTTATATGCGATTTACGATAATTGTAATTCATTGCATACCAATGCTTACGATGAGGCAATAACTACACCTACAGAAGAGTCGGTGAGACGTGCCATGGCAATACAATTAATCATCAATAAAGAATTAGGATTAGCTAAGAATGAAAATCCTATTCAAGGCTCTTTTATTATAGAAGAATTAACTGATTTGGTTGAAGAA
>CAYMFF010000211.1:293-1801 GCA_964389575.1 uncultured Chitinophagaceae bacterium | reverse complement strand
CTCTACTTTTCCAGAAAGAAAACGCGTAGTAGTCTAAGGCGTTTTCTCTACCTCGGAATCCTGTTTGTTGCTTATAATGCTACTGGTGGCTTTTTGCCAATTGACGACTTCCCTGGCCCATTTATTTTACAGTACATTATTACCTATGGTGTCGCCATAGCCCTATGCGTCTATATCGTTTATTATCTCTATAAAGAATACGATATTGTAGTTTTGAAATTCAATTCATCCATAAGAAACCTTGCTATACTCGCAAGCGTGAGTTTTGTAGTACTGTTTCTTATCCCTTATTTTCTGACAGATTCACTTAATTCTGCACGCTTTCTATTTACCATTCCTATATCTGCTGTCGCCTTTGTTTTTCTGTTTATTTTTTATCGTCGTATATCGAATCCCAGCAATCCGAATCCTTTCATAGTAAGACGAAACAAACTCTCAATGGTAAGTGTAGCAAGTATTGCCTTATTACCTATTTGCACAGTCATCGGCGATTATCAATGGATAACATTTACCGTAATGAACTTAGCTTTCTTTGCCATAACAGCTATTGAAGCAGATAGGTATTTGTACTTCATAGAGAATAACAATAGAATGTATGAAGTCTTTGCATTGAAGAAGAAACAACGGGACGAATCGGTAGAGCGTAAAATTATATATGAAGATTTGACCCGTAGAGAAATCGAAGTGGCTTTGTCAATTTTAAGTAATTTAAGCTACAGAAACATCGCCAAAGATTTATTCATTGCAGAAAGTACCGTATCAAAACACGCATCAAATATCTTCAAAAAGACAGGTGTAAAGAATAGGCGTGAATTTTTGAAGCGATTTCGGAAGAAAAAGTAAGTAAATTGAGTTTATATAAAAGCCACTATTTGCAGTACCTAACAAATAATCCGTAGAAAAATACGGACTATTCCGTAATTATATACGGCACGTTTTCCTTGTACAATTACAAAGTAAAGCTACTTTACACGTAGTTCCATAAAATACAATAATGAGCCACAAATTTTATGTTCCGTGACTTTCATTTACATCATTTTGTAGGACTATGACAACCACCAATAAATCGTATCAACTAAATCCCATTTCTATGGTTTACAACGTTAAAGTTCCTGCTTATGAATTCGCAATTACAATCAAAAAAACTATTAAAGGATCTGGATGAGTTTAAAATTCAGAATAGGAACATTTTAGAACAGGCATATCTTTCCATCAAAGCCTGTCGCAAACTATTGAGTTCTTACAAAAGGGAAATCATTGACACTAAATTTCAGACGATACAAGATGAAATAAATTTCTTTAAAAAGGTAAAGCAGGTTCCTCTTATAAAGCTCATCTACTTTTCAGAAATACATTCGTTTGAGATTCAACTTCCAAAGGGCGATAAGGATGCCCAACTAAAATCGATTAAAAAGAAAATCAGCAAAATAAATCGCTTCTTCCTGTACAATATCGATTTTGGACGTTATATAAATTCCGGTGCTACCCATTTTGACAAGGAATATTAC
>CAYMFF010000211.1:0-283 GCA_964389575.1 uncultured Chitinophagaceae bacterium | reverse complement strand
CGAAACATTCCATATCACAACTTCCAAGTTTTACTTTCAAGATCCAGAGTTTTGTACACCAAGGGATATGCTGCTTGGCAAATACAAGGCGTATGATTTGTTAGTGATTTATTTGGATGAAAAAAAGCATCGGATTCGGAAAGGATTAAACGGCAAATTGAATGGTGCTAAACCAATTGAAAAGATACATTGGCCATTTTCAAATACAGATTATGTTGAACTCGTTTATGCGCTCTGCTCAAAGGGATTGGGCAAACAGGACAATCAAAGTATAATGCAGGTT
>CAYMFF010000210.1:0-1825 GCA_964389575.1 uncultured Chitinophagaceae bacterium | reverse complement strand
TTGGGAAAACTGGAAAACAAAAACGTGGA
The DNA here is from genome assembly GCA_964389575.1 of uncultured Chitinophagaceae bacterium. Classification (GTDB taxonomy): domain Bacteria; phylum Bacteroidota; class Bacteroidia; order Chitinophagales; family Chitinophagaceae; genus JAGNRR01. Next base: position 1,796 of record CAYMFF010000210.1, on the reverse strand, counting down.
AAGAAGCAAAACACTTTATCCAATTATTAGAAAACTTTCCAGATGATAAACTTATGTCCTTTTTTACTGAAGAGAAATACGGTATTTACTATCAAAACTTTCATGGACTCATAGAGCATACGCATTATCATTTGGGCCAAATAGCTTTGATTAAAAAATTACTACAATAAAAAATGAACAAATGCGGTCTTTTAAATCTACGATATAGACGACGCTAAAAATGTATCTTTGAAGTCGCGACTAGCTTCTCTGTTACCAGTAATTGTCTCAAACACCAAAATGTACGACCAACTAAAAAAATATTGTAAAGAAATTGTTCCTCTTTCGGATATAGAACTTGATCTGATTGACAACTATTTTGAAACGAAGCGTTTAAAGAAAAAAGATCTTTTGCTTCAAGATAATGTAGTTTGTAATTTTATTGCCTTTATTGCCGATGGTTCGGTTAGACATTTTCACATAAAAGACGGCATTGAAAAAACATGTGAAATTTCATTCAACAACTCTTGGGTCACTGACTTTCAGAGTTTCACCCACGAGACCGTTGGAATAATGAATTTGCAAGCTTTGGAAGAGACAACTGTTTTCTTTATCAAGAAAAAAGATCTTTTTGCACTTTATGAAAAGTGTAATAAGTATGAAACCTTTGGCCGACTGATGGCAGAACAAGTTGCACAGCGAGCTACTGAAATTGCGATGTCTTTATCTTCAGACAAACCCGAAGAGCGCTATCAGAATTTAATAAAAAAACAACCGGACTTATTTCAAAGAGTCCCACAAAAGTACATTGCTAATTTTTTAGGCATCAGTCCAGAAAGCTTGAGCCGTATTCGAAAAAGGATTTTTTATAAACAAAAGTCTTAACTTAAGTCATCGTTTTTAAGCTCCCCGTCAAAGCACCTTTGTATCTCATTAAACAAACAAAAAAATGAAATACAACTTTTTAGCTGTACTACTTACAGGAATTACAATTACGAATAGCCTAACAGCACAACAATTAGACTTTTCAAAAGTCAGAACATTTGAACATCAATTAGAAGACGTAATGGAGATAATCGACACCACTGAGTTAAAAGCAAAGCTCATTGCGGTAGAACAAGAATACAAGCGAGAGCCCAACGAAGTGAACAAAGTACGGCTGGGAATAATTTACCATGAAACAGCTTTAAACTTATCTTTTTTATCTAAAACAAAATACAAAGGCTATGCGAAGAAAAGTTTTGACCAATTAAGTAACTTATTTAATGCGCCCAAAACAACCAAAGAACTTATGCCATTTATCGCTTCTTACAGAGCATCAGCTCTATCATTGGTTGGCGCTGAAACAAAAAAACTAAAATTACTGGGACAAGCATTTAGATTGTTTGGCGATGCTGTGAAGAAGTACGCAGGCATTAGCTATTTACCTGAATTTTTAAGGGGGAGTGTTGCCGAAAATCTACCCAAGCTTTTCTTCTCAAAACGAAAATTTGCTAAACGGGATTTTGAATCTATTATCAACAAGCAAAAAAAAGATAGTAGTTATGCCAATAGAAAAATAATGAGTTTTACTTATTGGACTTGGGCTAAACAGCACCAAGAAAAAAAATACAGAAAGCAAGCAATTGGGTATCTGAACAAGGCAATAAATCTTGACCCAAATTATAAAGCAGGACGAACTAAAGCAGAAGAACTGAAAAAGAAACTTACGAAATAAGACTTCTGTAAACAGCCCCTCCTATACAAAACGGGCAAGACAGCTAACCGAAATCCTCTGCCCCGAAAACCGCCATTCACCAACCTAATTAGGGATCACT
>CAYMFF010000209.1:0-1847 GCA_964389575.1 uncultured Chitinophagaceae bacterium | reverse complement strand
CGTATGCAGTAAACTTCAAGTTTTTATGAAAAAGATAGGTTTTGTTTTTCTCTTACTCATAATTTGTACACAGGCTTATGCACAAAATGAAGCGGCCTATTGGTACTTTGGACGAAATGCTGGCTTACGTTTCAACAATAATACAGTAACTGCCCTTACAGATGGTCAGATTAATACTTTAGAGGGTTGTACATCTATTTCTGATGCTAATGGTAACCTGCAATTCTACACAGATGGTAGAAGCGTATGGAACCGTAATCATCAAATTATGGCTAACGGCAACTATTTTGGCGGCACAGGCTTGTTAGGTGATCCGTCGAGTACATCTTCTGGTCTTATTGTTCCTAAACCAGATGACCCAACTCAATATTATATTTTTACTGTAGATGAACCACATCATGATAATGCTGCAGTATATCCAAATCAATTTACTGGCAATTATGATACTGGAGGTTCTGTACCAAACGCAGATGATGGCTTTAATAATGGCTTTAACTACTCTTTAGTAGATATGACTTTAAATGGAGGTCTAGGCGATGTCGTGGATACAGAAAAGAATGTACCACTTGTAACTTATGATACTACAGACAATGTAGAATCGAGTTATAAATGTTCAGAAAAAATAACAGCAGTAAGAGCTGAAGACTGTTCAGCTTTTTGGGTGATTACTCATTTTGGAGATTCATTTTATAGCTTTAAAATAGATGTTACAGGTGTAGATCCTAACCCAGTTATTTCAACGGTCGGACCATATATACCAATTGAAGGTTATAGACGTAACTCCTTAGGTTATCTTAAGGCCTCACCAGATGCTTCAAAATTAATAGTTGCCCATTTTGGTGTTGCGACAGTCACTGCTGGTAATGCTGGTGGTGGTGTTTATTTATATGATTTTGATAACAGTACCGGAATCATTTCTAACAATTTAGAACTTTACAGTCCTCAAAATAATAACAGTCCCTATGGTGTAGAATTTTCAGCTGAAAACAGGAAAGCTTATGCGACTATAGGTGAAGAACCAGCAGGAAATGGGCCTAGTTTTATACTACAATGGGATTTAGAAGCTGCAAGTATTCCTGCATCTGTCTTTCGCATACATGATTCTAATACAATCAGTGCTGGTGCATTACAATTAGGCTTAGATAAACGTATTTATAGAGCACAGTTAAATTTTGCTAATAATAACTCAGGACGCTACCTTGGTGTTATTAATAATCCTGAATTAGATGGTTTCGATACAGATTATGATGAAGAAGGCGTTTTATTAGATATTACTGGTCTTAATCAAAACTTAAGTCGAATTGGTTTACCTCCTTTTATTCAATCTTTATTTAATTCAGAAATTGATATTATTCAAAATGGTATAAGCACCACAGAATTAGCATTATGCGTAGGAGACAGTTACACCTTGCTAGCACAAGATATCGTTGGCGCAGATTATGTATGGTCATTTGATGGCAACCCACTTACTGAAACCTCATCTGAGTTATTTGTAGATACACCAGGTTTTTATGAAGTCTATATTGAACCAAATAATGGTGATTGCCCTATAGAAGGTAGTGCAGTTGTTGGTATAGTTCCTATTCCTGTGGCAAATCCTATGACTGATATCATAGCCTGTGATAATGCTTTTAATGATGGCCAAATATCATTTGATTTTACGACAAAGAATGCTGAAATTATTTTTGATCAAGATGCTACACAACTCAATGTTAGTTACTATGAGACAATAGATGATGCAAATAATAATGAAAATGAACTCACATTTCCGTACCCTAATATTAGTAATCCTCAAACCATTTTTGCACGTGTAGATCATATTGAAAATTCTAATTGTTTTGACGTTA
>CAYMFF010000208.1:0-1847 GCA_964389575.1 uncultured Chitinophagaceae bacterium | reverse complement strand
TAAAAGGAAGCTCCTCAGCCAAAAATGTTTAGATATAATTTGTTTTATTTAAACAGAATAGCGGTTACTGCTGACATATTACACCTGTTATGGAGGGAACTAATTATTATTAAAGTAGCAAATGATTTTTAAAACCCTAGAAGCCTTATCCAATCAAGCGTTAGGGCTACCCAATTTTTCGTTTGAACTTAATAGTCCGAAAAACGAAGTATATAGTTCGAGGAGTTAACTAAAAAGTACGTTGGGTTAACAAAAATGTCCGAGCACTGAACATAAAAGTCCGAAAAGAGTCTTTTTTGTTTTAACATTCTTAGCTCCTTATTTAATTTTATTCTATAAAGTTTGAGGCTCTTTCGTCTTTGAAATAGTAGGCAAAGCCAACGAATAGGGAGAAAAATTTTATTCCACAGCCATGGATGATAACAACCACATATTCATAAAAACATACATATTCCTTTCAGTTACTTTATCTTGTTTTCTGTGCTTCTTCATATAAATTCTCTTTCTTAGAAAATCTTCTCTCGATTCTAAGTAAAGTTGAGCACGGAAATTATTTTGTTGTTCAAGGCTGAGTTTGTTTTTTGTTGAGGGCGGGTTTAAACCTAGCGTATCAGACGCGCCCTTATTATAAATAAATAGGGCGGCATAATGGTCAGGGCGATAGGTTCCGTTCAAAACCAGTTCTGTTAGTTTCGATTTTATTTGACTGTTTTCATTATATCTATCATGCCAAGCTACGTAGAATAGTCCCCACATATAATCCCAGGCAAATGAACTTTCTAGGTAACCTATATTTTCAAATGCTGGAAGCCCATTTTTATCTAAATATTCAATCATGTTCAATTGAATTATGGAGTCTAATTTGTAACGCGCTGAGCCGGCTAAACTTTTAAATTTTTCTTGCCGAACGAATTGATCAAAGTCTGCCAATTTATTAAACGTCTTATACTTAGAATTCATTTCGATTTTTTTCTTTAGATAAGATGAGCTGTTTTGTATCACATCATAATCGCTAAAAACAAAATCATAAAAATCGTTGTCAAATTCACGGTCTTTCAGGACCAAAGAGTTCAAACCTAAGTTGGCCAGTCGATTGGCATAATTTTTTGCATCTGCACTATCTCTTAGATAGTAGTGTACAAAAAAGCAATTAATGAGATCCTTTTCATGAGGAGATTTAAACTCAAAAGCTCGGACAAATAATTTGGAAGCTCTTTGAAGGTTGGAGTCAACAATGCTAAGTTCGGCTTGGTTTATGAATGAATAATATTGTTTTATTGAATCACTGTTTTGTGCAAATACATTACTTCCCACAAAAAGAAGTAGTACAAACGAGAGGTAATTTTTTTTAAATAGGTTCATCCCATAGAAAGCTTGCTCTAAGGTAGACTATTTTAGCGAACGATGATTCCATAAAAAAAGCCCCACCAAAAAGGTAGGGCTACTAATTACTCTTCGCTAGTCGCTCTTCACTAAAATCTAAGCTTCTTTACTTTCCTCTTTAGGTAAAAGCACCTTACGAGAAAGTTTAAACTTACCAGTCTTCTTATCTAAACCAACAAGCTTCACTTTTACAGAATCACCTTCGCTAAACACACCGTCCATATTTTCAAGACGAGAGTGCGAAATTTCTGAGATATGCAATAAACCTTGCTTACCAGGCATAAACTCCACAAAAGCACCATAAGGCATGATTGACTTTACAGTAGCGTCGTACTCTTCTCCAACTTCAGGAGTGGCTACAATACCTTTTACAAATGCCATTGCTTTATCAGCACCGGCGGCATCCGCTGAGAATATTTTTACGATACCTTGCTCATCCACTTCTTCAATGCTAATGTTTGTAC
>CAYMFF010000207.1:0-1867 GCA_964389575.1 uncultured Chitinophagaceae bacterium | reverse complement strand
AGCAAACGAATTTCGTAATAAACTGCCAATATTCTATCTTTAATTTCTTGTCCGACATTCTACTTATAACACCACCATTTACGCAGCTGAATACGCCTTATCCTGCCACGGCTTATTTGAAAGGTTTTTTGAGTACGAAAGGAATCGATAGCTATCAAATGGATTTGGGAATAGAAGTCACCTTGGCGCTATTCAGCAAAACAGGCTTGACTCAAATGTTTGAGTTTGCCGAAAAGCAAGCTGGCGATCTATCAGATAACACGGCACGAATTTTTCAATTGAAAGATGCATACATTCAAACCATAGATGCCGTTATCCTTTTTTTGCAGGGAAAAAATCAAAACTTAGCCAGGCAAGTTTGTAGCGGTAATTTTTTGCCACAGGCTAGTCGTTTTAAACAACTGGATGATATGCAGTGGGCCTTTGGTACTATGGGTATGCAAGATAAAGCCAAACATTTATGCACGCTCTATCTTGAAGACTTGGCTGACTTTATGGTAGAATGCGTAGACGAGCATTTTGGTTTTTCACGCTATGCGGAAAGGCTAGGTCGAAGCGCTAATTCGTTTGATGAATTGTATGATGAGTTACAACAAGCTTTAAGTTTTGTAGATGATTTTACTATTGAGCTTTTAAGTAATCTTCTTAAAAAAGAACAACCCAAATTAATCTGCTTTTCAGTTCCTTTTCCGGGTAATTTATTAAGTGCTTTTCGTTGTGCGCAATTCATAAAAGCAAATTACCCTGATGTAAAAGTTGCAATGGGTGGAGGTTTCCCTAATACTGAATTACGCTCATTAAAAGATAAACGTGTTTTTGAGTTTTTTGATTTTATTACTTTAGACGATGGCGAATTGCCGATAGAATTATTGTATGATCAAGTTAATCATCCAATTGATAAGCCTTTATTAAAAAGAACGTTTCACTTAGAAAAAACGACGGTAGTTTATAATAATTTTTCATTACGAAAAGATTATAAGCAAGCAGACTTAGGTACACCCGATTACTCTGATTTAAGACTGCAAGAATATATCTCCGTAATAGAAGTGGCTAATCCAATGCATAGTTTATGGAGTGACGGACGATGGAATAAACTCACCATGGCACATGGTTGCTATTGGGGGAAGTGTACGTTTTGTGATGTCAGTTTAGATTATATACAATCTTACGAGCCACTCACTGCTAGTTTGCTGGTGGATCGAATGGAAACAATTATTGCCCAAACAAGCGAGCATGGGTTTCATTTTGTGGATGAAGCAGCTCCGCCGGCCCTCATGAAATCTTTGGCATTAGAAATTATTAGACGAAAGCTTACAGTTACCTGGTGGACCAATATTCGTTTTGAAAAAAGCTTTACGGCAGATTTATGTATGCTCTTAAAAGCTTCAGGTTGCATTGCGGTTTCGGGCGGATTAGAAGTAGCTTCGGATAGATTGCTTGCACTCATTGATAAAGGTGTCACGGTGGAGCAGGTAGCAAAAGTGACTCGAAATTTTACCGAAGCGGGGATGATGGTTCATGCGTATTTAATGTACGGCTATCCAAGCCAAACGGTTCAAGAAACGGTGGATAGTTTAGAAATGGTTCGTCAGTTATTTGAACTAGGCATTGTTCAATCAGGTTTTTGGCATCAGTTTGCATTAACGGCTCATAGCCCTATTGGTTTGGAACACGAGACTTACGGGATTGTCCCAAAATTAGAAGAAATTCAGTTTGCCAATAATGATGTTGCGTTTACGGATAGCACAGGAATTGACCACAATCAGTTTTCTTTCGGGCTAAAAAAGTCATTGTACAATTATATGCACGGCATGTGTTTTGAGTATGATTTGCAAGAGTGGTTTGATGTTGAAATTCCTAGCACAAC
>CAYMFF010000206.1:0-1872 GCA_964389575.1 uncultured Chitinophagaceae bacterium | reverse complement strand
GAGCTGAGTTTGTCAGAGAAGATGTAGCAAACCAACTTCAAGAATTACCTGTTTTAGATACGTGTACAGAGCATACGGCAAGTTTATGTCAATTACCAGGTGGACGTTACGGAAAATTTAAATTACCAACACTAACAGAGTTACATCAGTTCTTATTCAACAAACCTTTTGGTGAAGCACACAATGCCACAGCAGATGTTGAGGCAACCACACGTTGTTTTTTCGAGTTAATTAGAAAACAACAATACACCAAAGAACAGCTCGATGTTCAGCCAGATTATTTTCAGAAGTTTTCGGAGGAGAATCCAGATGTAATTCAGCTTATTGGTCTAAAACATATTAATCTAAAAAGCGCAAGTGCTAAGATTAATGAGCGACTTCAAAAAGAACAAACAGAAGTTATTCCGACCGAAACGAATAAAGAAGCGGTTTCAAAATTAGCTGAAGTCGATTTTGTGCATCTGCATAACCATTCTCAGTTTTCAATTCTTCAATCTACAATTAGTATTAAAGATTTGGTTGCTGCAGCAGCAAAACAAGAGATGCCAGCTGTGGCGTTGACAGACCATGGGAACATGATGGGTGCATTTCACTTTGTGAGTGCAGTTGGTAGGCATAACAAAAGTGTAAAAACGCAACATAAAGAAGCCGAAGAAAACGGAGAAGAGAAGAAAGGTAAAATCATAAAGCCAATTATTGGTTGTGAATTCTTTGTATGTGAAAATCATACAGATAAAACCAGAAAAGACAATGGTTATCAAATTGTGTTGATGGCGAAGACTAAAAAAGGCTATCACAATTTGGCAAAATTATCATCTGCAGCATTTACAGATGGGTTTTACTATGTGCCTAGAATTGATAAACAACTAATTGAGCAATACAAAGACGATTTAATTTGCTTAACAGGAAATCTTTATGGTGAAGTACCAAGTAAGGTTTTAAATATTGGTGAGAACCAAGCCGAAGAAGCGTTATTATGGTGGAAAGAAACCTTTCAAGATGATTTATATATCGAATTGATGCGTCACAATCAGGAAGATGAAAATCGCGTGAATCCTGTATTGATTCAATTTGCCAAAAAGCATGATGTGAAATTAGTGGCTACGAATAACACCTATTACGTTGAGCAAGAAAACGCCAACGCACACGATATTTTATTGTGTGTAAAGGATGGTGAAAAACAAGCGACACCTATTGGTCGTGGTCGTGGTTACCGTTACGGTCTGCCAAATCAAGAATATTACTTTAAGTCTTCGGAAGAGATGAAAGCACTCTTTAGAGATGTGCCAGAAGCGATTGTTAACATTCAAGAGGTAGTCGATAAAATTGAACCTTATGAATTAGCACGAGATGTTTTGCTACCTGCTTTTGACATTCCAAATGAATTTAAGCATGAAGATGATGAAAACGATGGAGGTAAACGTGGAGAAAATGCATTTTTAAAACATCTCACCTACAAAGGTGCCGAAAAGCGTTACGGAGACATCACACCAGAAATAAAAGAACGATTAGATTTTGAGTTAAGTGTTATTGAAAACACTGGTTATCCTGGTTACTTCTTAATTGTAGAAGATTTTATTCGCGAAGCACGAAAAATGGATGTGTCTGTTGGTCCTGGTCGTGGTTCTGCTGCAGGATCAGTGGTGGCTTATTGTTTGTGGATTACCAATATAGATCCAATAAAGTACGACCTGCTTTTTGAGCGTTTCTTAAATCCAGATCGTGTAAGTATGCCAGATATTGATATCGATTTTGATGATGAAGGTCGTGGTCGTGTTATGGATTATGTTATTGATAAGTATGGTGCCAATCAAGTGGCTCAGATTATTACTTACGGAACTATGGCAGCTAAATCTTCAATCAGAGATACAG
>CAYMFF010000205.1:0-1894 GCA_964389575.1 uncultured Chitinophagaceae bacterium | reverse complement strand
TATTTGCAATATGAGGGCGATCGAAATTTTGACATCCATTTAGAAGCGATTATTAGAACGGAAGAAGGAGTAGAAAAGACGGTAACCCAATCAAATCATAAATACTTATATTGGAATATTTGCCAACAATTAGCGCATCATACCATTAACGGTTGTAATATAAATGTAGGAGATCTATATGCTTCCGGAACTATCAGCGGACCTGAGGAAGGCTCATATGGTTCTATGTTGGAGATTAGTTGGAAAGGAACAAAACCGGTGCAAATGCCAGATGGTACTGAAAGAAAGTTCATTAATAATAATGATACTGTAATCTTGAGAGGTTATTGTGAAAAAGATGGATTGCGTATCGGATTTGGCGAAGCAAGTGGAAAGATTGTAGAGTAATGCAAGTGCAAAAGGCAAATAGCAAATAGCAAATTTCAAAAGGCTAAAGGCAAAAGGCAAAAGGCAAATGCAAATGCAAATGCAAAAAGCAAAAGGCAAATGCAAATTTCAAAATCGGAACTAATACATGTTTTTAACTTCTAACTGAAAACTGCATACTGAAAACTGCATACTGCCGCAGGCATTACCAATGCAGCCAATGCAACTTCACACCATTATTAAACTCTACAGCAGGAGCAGGCATCTTTAATGCATTTAGCATAATGAATGCTGTTTTTAAAAATCTACTTTTTGTTTTAATTCTAGTAAAATCTATGTCAGGAGATAGATAAAATTGAGATCTTCTTTTGAACTGATCAGCATCTAAAACATAGGTAAAGCCATCGTCTTCCCATGAATTTTCAAATCCGCCAAATACTCCCTCGACTCCATAACCGACTGCCAGGTTTAACCATTTGGGAAATTTAGTATCTTCTTTTAAAAAGGAAGCGATATTAAAACTAGCCCAATAGGTTTGTGCATTATAATCTTTGATAGCGGCAGCAAAATAAGGATTGCCAAAAAGATCTTCTCCTCTTTGCCTAAGATCAGTTCGCCCAAGTCCATTAGTAGATAAAATACTGATAGGCTCGTATCTTGAAGGGCTTGATGAAAATTTTATGGATACTCGTTGGTCTTGCCAAATTTTTTCCTGTGCAATAAATGTAGCTACACCTAAAGTATTGAATCCAATATCCGCTAATGAAAAACCCCATTCCGCAGAAAAACCATCAAAGGTTTCTATCGTGGCTTGTAACAACATACTTATTCCAGCAGAAGTCCACATGGCTGCATCTCGATTCATGCCAACCCATTGGGCTCCTTTAAATCCCCATGCCGTATAAAAATAGGCGGTTTGCATATGCCCATATTTATCCATGTTTTTCCATTCATTCCAATCATTAAAAAAATGAAAATTTCTGGTTGGGAAATCTTTATACCAAACATTATACAATCCATAAACGGTTGCGCCATAAGATACACTTCCAATTCCTACTGCAGTCCAAAAACGGCCTTGATGAAAAGTATCTGCTGGTTCAAAAAATTGAAGTCGTGGACGTTCTTGCGCATTCGTCGAAAGACAAATAGCGAAAAGAAATAATATTAGTATCGGACGCAACTTCATGTCAACAAAAGTACAACGCTAGAATCATAATTTTACAACTTATATCGTTTTTGTCGGACGAAAATGTCGGCTAGTGTAAAAGTTGTTATAAGTACCGAATAATAGTGACCGAAGCTCTTTTAGGCTTATATTAATAAATCACATTTAACTAATTGCTATGATAAGCCTGCAAATTTCTTTCGGAAATTAAAGTATATAATAACAGGTTGAGCTCTTTAAAAATAATTGTCATCCTGAGCGACCGTAAGGGAGTCGAAGGATCAATGCCGCCCCACTACACCCCCAAAACCCGCCGCAGGCGGGCTTTGGGGGTGGGCTTATGTTTGCCTCAAATCCTTCGAC
>CAYMFF010000204.1:0-1895 GCA_964389575.1 uncultured Chitinophagaceae bacterium | reverse complement strand
TAATGAGTAAAGTAAAAGTTGCAATTAATGGTTTTGGGCGCATTGGACGCCTTGTTTATCGCCAGATATATAATATGGAGGGAATTGATGTGGTAGCCGTAAATGACCTTACATCGCCTAAGATTTTGGCTCATTTATTAAAGTACGATACGACTCAAGGTCGTTTTGATAAAGCAATTTCTCATACAGATACTTCAATAACTGTTGAAGGAGATCAATTTAACGTGTACTCCCAATCCAATCCAGCTGAAATCCCATGGGGAGATCATGATGTTGACGTAGTATTGGAATGTACTGGTTTCTTTGCTGACAAAGAAAAAGCGGAAGCACACATTACAGCCGGAGCTAAGCGAGTAGTAATTTCTGCTCCTGCAAGCGGTGATTTAAAAACAATCGTTTACAATGTAAACCACGATCAGATCGATGGAACGGAAACAGTAATTTCTGGTGCTTCATGTACTACAAACTGTTTGGCGCCTATGGCACAAGTTTTAAATGACAAATTCGGTATTAAAACTGGATTGATTACAACGATTCACGCTTATACAAATGATCAGAATACACTAGATGCGCCGCACCGTAAAGGTGATTTGCGTCGTAGTCGTGCAGCCGCAGAAAATATTATTCCAGCGGGTACAGGCGCTGCCAAGGCTATTGGCTTAGTACTTCCTGAATTAAAAGGAGTTTTGGATGGTGGTGCGCAACGTGTTCCAACACCAACTGGTTCTTTGACTGAGTTATTCACGGTATTAGATAAAAAAGTGAGTGTAGAAGAAATTAATGCAGCTATGAAAGCAGCGGCCAATGAGAGTTATGGTTATACAGAAGATGAAATCGTAAGTAGCGATATTATTGGTACAACTTATGGTTCATTGTTTGATGCTACGTTGACTAAAGTACAAACTGTTGGTGACGCTCAATTGGTTAAAACAGTTTCTTGGTATGATAATGAGAATTCGTACGTAAGCCAGTTAGTAAGAATCTTGGGTTATTTCGCAGGAAAAATTAGCTAAATAAAATAACTATTTACAAAGCGTCCTTAGTCGGACGCTTTTTTTAATTAAAAAAATTATGAGTCAATTTTCAAATTTCGATTTTCAGGGAAAGAACGTTTTATTGCGTGTAGATTTTAATGTGCCGTTTAATGACGCTATGGAAATCACAGATGATACGCGTATGCAACGTGCATTACCCACTATAAAATCTATTTTAGATAAAGGCGGTAAGCTTATCGTAATGAGTCATTTAGGCAGACCGAAGGGTAAACCTCAAGATAAATTTTCTTTAAAACATATCTTAAAGCACCTTTCAGAATTGACGGGTAAAGAGGTTCAATTTGCTGAAACAATTGAAGATGCCCAAAAATTGAAATCAACGATGAAAGAGAGTGATATCGTTTTATTAGAAAATGTACGCTTTCATAAAGCTGAAACTGAAGGTGACAGACAGTTTGCAGAACAATTAGCAAGCTTGGGTGAAGTATACGTAAACGATGCATTCGGGACAGCACATAGAGAACATGCCTCAACCGCGGTGGTAGCAAACCGATTTTCTGCTGAAAATAAAATGTTTGGCCTCCTTATGGAAGCAGAAGTAAACAATGCGAATAAAGTACTGAATGAAGCTGAAAAACCTTTCACAGCCATATTGGGAGGTGCTAAGGTGAGCGATAAAATTTTGATCATTGAAAAATTATTGGCCGTGGCTGATAATATAATTATTGGTGGCGGAATGGCTTATACATTTTTAAAAGCACAAGGCAAGGAAATTGGAAATTCACTTTGCGAAGACGACAAATTAGATTTGGCTAATGAATTGATAGTGAAGGCAAAAGCAAATAATGTTGAACTACTGATTCCAACAGATAGTACAGTAGCAGATGACTTTAGTAATGA
>CAYMFF010000203.1:0-1899 GCA_964389575.1 uncultured Chitinophagaceae bacterium | reverse complement strand
GGAAAGCCAATCGAGTGGAAAAATTAAAAAAATATACAGATCAATTGCTTTGTATTCTTCCTTTTGAAAAAAAATTTTTTGAAGATAGGGGATTGCCCATTGAGTATGTAGGACATCCTTTGTTAGAGCAAATTGAGCTCTCTCAAACAGAACGAAAAAATACGATTGCTTTATTGCCGGGTAGTCGTGCTCAGGAGGTCAAAAGTATGTTGCCTGAAATGCTGAATGTGATAGAAAATTTTCCTGATTATGAATTTAAAATTGCGCAGTCTCCCAACCTAGATAACTCTTTTTATGGCGATTTTCTTTCTCACGATCGTGTTAGCTTGCACGTTTCCGGAATGGCCTCTTTGCTCAATGAAGCAAAGGCAGCTTTGGTTACTTCGGGAACTGCTACGTTAGAGACTGCGTTGTACAATGTTCCTCAGGTAGTTTGTTATAAAAGTGGGGCGCTGTCCTATCAAATAGCCAGGCGAATAATCAAGGTTCCTTACATTTCACTAGTCAATTTGATTCTTGAAAAAGAAGCTATTAAAGAGTTGATTCAGAGTGACTTGAATGAGCACTTATTAATAAGAGAATTAAGTAATGTTCTGTCAAATAATAGACAAACAATTCTAAAAGACTATGCTAATATTCGGCATTTATTAGGCGAAGGAAATGCTTCACACAAGGCGGCTACTCTGATTTATGATCGAGTAAAAAATCTGTAAAGCACCACGATCAAGGCGAATAAAAAAACGATTAAGGAGATTTTGTTCATGCCATGCATGAGCTTTACATTAATTCCTTTATTGGCTTCAGGGTCTTTTTTCTTAATGTATAAATACTCCAATATCTGCTGCCAAAAGGTACGTTTCATAAGTACAAAAGTACAGCATAAAACTCTCTCAAAAGTTAAAAGCTAACATTGGGTGGCTTTTGGAAAAGTGGAGAATACCCTAGTATAACAAATACTCAATTTAGCCTATATGTCAATTACTAATGCCGTCTCACTTTATGTTATTCGCCTAACTTTTGTCTCGTAATTACTTTAATGGTGGTTTACCAACATCATTAAGTTTCACATTTAAAGCAGCCCGTTTACGTTTTGAAACCGCAGGAGCAACGAATTGATAATCAAAAATCTGTTCTAGTACATCTAAATTCCATTCAGCCTCTCCAGGTTCGACTTCGACAATTTCTCCAGTACTTTCACTTTTGGTTGCGTGCGCTGCAAAATTACCAATATTCCTAATTGAATCAATATCCTCAAGAATATTCGAAGAAAATTTTCGTTCTTCAATTACCTTGTCAATTTCTAAACTTAAATTCCTTTCTCTTATCTCTAATTCTTCTCTGATTATATTTTGTAAACATCTTCTACTTAAGGCCGCACTAGCCTTTGGGCTATCCGCCAAAGTTAGACATGCCTCTTTATAATCTTCAACATACTTTTTCGGAACTTCAGCAGGAACTGGATTTCTTGAGATTGTTTTTGGTCGGAATGTAAACCTATCTACTTCAACTTCTCGCATAGTACCATGTGCGCTATTAATACCAAACTTTCTTTTTGTATCCGCAATCTCTTCAGGTGTTTTTTTGACACTTTGCATTACAGTAGTTACTAATGTATAATTATCTCTATTACAATTTGCACAATTAACGACTTCAATGTGATGCTTACCATCAGTATCGTCTGTCATATTAGCTTTATTGACCTGATCAGGTATTGCATGTAAGCAATGTGGACATTTCATTATATTTTTTTATTTGTGGTTATTTGTCTTTTCTCAAAACTTAGTTTATCAAAAGTACGATAAATCCGTATTGGCTTTCCGATAATCAAAAAACAAGAATAATTTGTGGAGAATACCGGATTCGAACCGGTGACCTCTTGCATGCCATGCAAGCGCTCTA
>CAYMFF010000202.1:0-1904 GCA_964389575.1 uncultured Chitinophagaceae bacterium | reverse complement strand
AGCCAGCAGGTCAGGTACAACATCCAAATATCAAGAACGCTACTTCCATCATAGATTATATCTTTAGAGTGCTAGGTTATGAGTATTGTAGTCGTGAAGATTTAGTACATGTATTGGATACGCCAGCTACTAAAACGGGCATAGGAGAATCTAATTGGGACTCGCCCAGTAGAGATGGAGAAGCTGCCAAAGTAAGTATGACAGCACTATCAGCAAGAGCAAAGGTGGCTCCTTCTTCAAAGACCACCACTAAAAAAACAGTTTTGAGCGAAGCAAGTACAGATGGAAAAAGTGAGCGTGAACTTATGGGCACGAGTGCTGATGCGCCAGTTTGTAAGAGCTGTGGAAACATAACGTTGCGTAACGGAACTTGTTATATGTGCCCGAATTGCGGTACCACAACGGGTTGTAGTTAATTTGAATTGTCACTCTGAGCCTGCCGGACGGGCTCTCGAAGATTTTTTTTCTTCATAACAAAGGAGGTCTATTTAACGAAAGTTGAATAGGCCTTTTTTAATTTCTCAATGAAATCATATTACACCGGATTAATCTTCAACATAAAATTGTAACTTTCTTATCTTATAATGCTGCATTGATTATTTAGTAATTAATTAAACTTCACTGATGCAGAAAAGAATTGATGAAAATGAAAGAATATTTTACAGGATGTAATAGTGTGAGAATGCTACAACTAAAAGTAAGTTCTGTTTTAACCATTTTAATGGTTCTCATATTACAGTTTATTTCTATTAATTCTAATGGTCAAACGTGCTATACTATTTATGAAGACGCGAAATATTTGTATTTATTAAAATCTGATAAGTATAAAAAACTATCGGAATCTATTCTAGACAAGGAGATTAAAAGCGGGTCTAAAAATTTTAAAATTTATCTATTAAAATCAAGAATGCTTTATGAAAAAGGAAAACCGAAGTCTGCGTTCCCCCTTTTACTAACAGCGGTTAATTATGGCTGTGATTACTATCATCACATATTTACCAATAATTTTTTTAAGAAGTACATTACAAAATCGGACTCGATGCAAATTATAAAATTTGCTGGTGAGGATGTAGAAATTCCATTTAAGACCGTTAATAAATTGGAACTAGCTGATTTTTATGAGCTCGTACATTGGGATCAAGCAGTGAATTGGTTTATGATAAAATATCATGATAGTGTATGTCTTAGCCCGAAACAGTATCGAAAGTTGCACGTAAAGTTAATCAACAGTATGATTCTTAAAGATTACCTTGAAAAATATGGATATCCAGATGAAAAGGAATTTGGTTCAGATTTAGTGAATCGGTTTGATAATGTTATAATACACCAAGAAAGTTGGGAGTGGTTAAAGCCTTATTATGATAAAGCATTTAGAAATAACAAAATATCCATAGAGCGCTACTACAATTTTTATGATGGCTTATTGATTGAGAAAAGCTTGCCTCAGAAATACGGAGCTTTTGAAAATGGGAAACTAAGAAACGGACGGTATGAAATACATCCCGTTGACAATATTAAAAATATTGATGTTTTAAGAAGAAATGTTGGTTTGCCACCGCTTCATGTTTTTCTTAAGAATAATAATATAGCAATGCCAAAGGGCTATCATTATGATATGGCAACTTATTTGAATTCTGTTCAGAATAAATTAAAGCAGTAATGTTAAGAATGGCCTATTCGCTAAAAGTGTTGACGCAACCTTTTCAAACGTTATATTTCATAAAAAAGGCCGTTCCTATTGGAACGGCCTAAAAAATTTAATCTAAGGATATTTATCCTTCTTCTTCAACAATTTCTGCATCTTCTACATCATCCGCACCACTTTCAGCATTTCCAGTGTCAGCAGTGGCTTCGCCGCTTGGTGGTGGTCCACCAGCACCTTGCTGTTCATTCATAGCTGCATA
>CAYMFF010000201.1:0-1904 GCA_964389575.1 uncultured Chitinophagaceae bacterium | reverse complement strand
TACTCTATGGCGAAGACGAGCAAAAGAAAAATACAGTTCAGCTTAAAAACCTAAATAGTGGCGAGCAAGCAAACGTCCCGCTAAACGAAGCGATCGAAATCATTCACGCTAGCTAATGAAAAAAATCCTTCAAGCGATTTATTCGGTTTATGTAATGCTAATTTTTTTGGTAATGCTGCTGCCGTCTTTTCCTTTTTGGATCCTAATTTATTTTTTACCGCTTAAGATTCGGGATAAAATCATCCATTATTTGCTGCGCTTTTATTCTCACTTTTGGTGCTATATGACAGGGATTATTCCTCGTCATTTTCACAAAGACAAAGTAGATTTTGAAAAAAACTACGTGATAACGGCGAATCACCAAAACTACTGGGACCCCGTTCAGATGTACACTTCGCTACCTATTTATTTTAAGGGTGTCGGTAAGATAGAAGTGAACAAAGCTCCTTTGTTCGGATTGCTTTATCGAATGGCTGTTATCGTAGTTGATAGAAGTTCTGCGCGAAAAAGTGCTAGCACCTACCGAAATATGGTGCGCTATTTAAGTGATAATTGGTCGGTAATTATTTTTCCGGAGGGCACCTTCCCCGATAAAATTCAGTCTGAGTTATATGCGTTTAAGAAAGGAGCGTTTGCCTTAGCGCAAAAACAACAAAAAGAAATCCTACCCTTATTATTTATTGACACAGCCCAGCGTATGCCACCAAGTCATTTTTTTAGATTCACACCGGGATATCTCACTACTGTGTTTCTGCCGCCCATACCATCCGATAAATTCTCCGAGGAAATTGAGCTTCGAAAATTTACACAACGCTACATGCAAGCTTGCTTAGACTACTGCCGTCAAAACGATTGTAAAAGCGTTTGGCAGTTTGCCTTAGATTTTATGAATTTGATAGAATAAAAATATATCTATACATTTGAATAAACCACTCATTATGCTCAAGGTCTTGATTACAACGTTTTTTTTATGCTCCTTATATTTTTGTTCTGCGCAGATTACGGTAAAGTATAAACCTAACTCCGAACTAAGCAAAGACGCAGAAATCGTAGATTATCTGCCCAATTTGAATATTAATGATGATAAACTAAGCCCATACGCTTGGACAATTGGCGGCAACCTTAGCGTACACCGATGTCTAATCGAATTTATTGAAATGTCCAATTTGCCACCCAATGCGGTAATTCAAAGCGCCAAACTTTCTCTTTTTTTTAAAACAAATCACCCATCAACACCCTCAGACCACTCTGGAGCGAATAATTTATTCATACGAAGAGTCACAAGCCCATGGACAGAAACGGGCGTAACTTGGAATAACCAACCTACTACCTCGACCAATAATACGGTATTGCTCCCGGCTAGTTCGTCCGCCACACAAGATTACTCTAATATTGATGTCACGAATCTTGTTGTCGATATGATGAACTCCAATAATTATGGATTTATGATTAGCTTACAAGATGAAACTCCTTTCCGACAAGTCTTGTTAGCTTCAAGCGAACATTCTTTAGGCTCATTACACCCCGAGCTTGAAATCACTTATGACTTTCCTACCAATATTAAAGAGCGTACGCCAATAGAATTTAATTTCTATCCTAACCCAGCAAAGAATAAATTTATTGTTCGGTTCAATCAAGTTTCAAACTCAAGAGATCTAATGATTATCAATTGTACAGGACAAGTTGTCTTAACTAAAAAAATGAATTCATCTCCTTTAGAAGTGAACATTTCTCATCTTACATCGGGTACCTATTTTGTTCGTTTTTCTAACGAGAAGACTAGCAGTGTTACGAAAAAACTTCAGGTTTACTAAGCCGGATAATAATGTACGCTGACATTCTTTTACCGCTTCCACTTAAAGCCACCTTCACCTATGGTGTGCCCATTGAGTGGCAAGAAAAAA
>CAYMFF010000200.1:0-1925 GCA_964389575.1 uncultured Chitinophagaceae bacterium | reverse complement strand
AAATGAAAAAACTAAAAACAACCATTCTGGGCCTACTGCTTTGCAGCGGTAGCTTATACGCCCAAAGCACCCTAAACGCAAGTGGCGGTGGTGGAACTATTGGTAGCAATACCTACGACTATTCCATTGGCGAAATGACCTTGGTCTCTACCGAAACAAGTAGTACTATTATCATTACACAGGGTTTACTACAACCTGAATCTCGCTTTGCCACAAGCACCAAAAACCTGATTATAACTCAAAATCAAATGAGTATTTATCCAAATCCAACGACAGCTATTATAAATATTCAGCCACAATTTACTACGGCAGGTACTATGCAATTACGATTAGTAGATGCTATGGGTAAAATAATTATTCAACAAGAGGACAAACTAAGTAGCGGTACAGAAAAGCAACAAATTGATATTAGCGGATTGGCTATTGGCAATTACTTACTTAGTGTAATCTACACAAACAATCAAACAACTTTAAGAAACACTTATAAAATTCAAAAAAACAACTAACCCACGCCTTTGGCGTGGCGAGTCGTGCCTTTGGCGTGGCCACCAAATCAAACTTTAAAAAATCAACAAACAAAAAAATTAATTATTATGAAAAAACAAATCTTATTAGCAGCAGTAGCCTTCTTCTTAAGCATGGGTACCTTATTTGCACAAGCACCAGAAAAATTTAACTACCAAGGGGTTGCCCGCGATGCCGCAGGACAAGCACTTGCAGGACAAGGCATTAAATTACGATTATCCATACGCACAGGCAGTGCAACTGGTACAGTTCTTTATACGGAAGATCATTCGGTAACCACGAATGCTTACGGCCTCTATAATGTGGAAGTAGGTGACGGCGCACCAGTTACTGGAACCTTCGGGGCTGTAAATTGGGGCAGTACCGCAAGTAGATATCTTCAAGTTAGAATTGACCCAAATGGTGGTTCAAGCTTCACTAGCGTAGGCTCTACACAATTACTTAGTGTCCCCTATTCTTTATATGCCGCAAATGGTTGGAAAACAACAGGTAATACGTACTGGAATCCGAACAGTGGAGGCCAAGTAGGAATCGGAACGAGCGCTGCTGGCGAACGATTAGACGTAGCTGGTCGCATTCGTTCAAGAAAACAAGGATCTGCAGGTGGTGCTGTAAGATTTACGAACAGCTCAGGAGCTACAGAATTAGGATTAATAGGAATGCGCAATGATACAACAATAGGACTTTGGGGTGCTGGTAGCTCTTGGAATTTCTTCATGAATGCCAATACTGGTTTCATAGGAATTGGCAACGAGTCACCAGGTGCAGATTTAGATATTTTGCAGAGTAATGCATCATTTCCAAACCCCGGGACCGGAGGTATAAATTTAAGACGTACAGCAGGAACAACAAATAGTTGGAGAATATGGCACAGTAACCCTTTTCTAAGTTTCGCGTATAACGGAACCCGCGTTGCCTATGTAAATAATTCTACAGGAGCTTGGGTAGCAACTTCTGATGCAAGATTTAAAAAGAATATCACACCCCTGCCTGCGGTACTAGACAGAATAAATAAAATGAATGTAGTAGAATATCAATACAAGCACCAAACAGGTTCTAAAAACAAAGATCTTTCACTTGGTTTTTTGGCTCAAGAAGTAAAACCCTTATTCCCTGAATTAATCAGATACCAAGAAGATGGAGATAAAATGGGTCTTAACTATGCTGAGTTTGGCGTACTGGCCATCAAAGCGATTCAAGAGCAACAGAAACTAATTGAAAAATTAGAACTGCGCATTACAGAATTAGAAAAAAAATAATTTTAATTAATCAATAAAAAAAGCGCCTTGAAAATCAAGGCGCTTTTTTTATATCAATCTATTCTTCATAGCCTTAGCCACAGCCTCTGTGGCTGAGCTTACGTGAAGCTTTTCGTATATCTTACGAATGTGTGCATTTAC
>CAYMFF010000199.1:0-1952 GCA_964389575.1 uncultured Chitinophagaceae bacterium | reverse complement strand
GTCAGATTTATCAAGAAATTGATAAACTAGAACGCACCGAGGTTGACATTGATTCTTTCCGTCGATACAGCGAAAAGTTTTTCCCCTGGGCCTTACTCGGTATTCTATTTTTATTTTTAGAAATATTGTTGCGCTATACTTGGTTGCGCAGTTTTTCATAATTTTTTGAGAATCCCCTCTTTGAAGAACAATAAAATAAATAGTTTTACAATTATGAAAAACCTCCCTCTAATTTTACTCTGTCTGTGCTTTGGATTTTACGCTTCTGCTTCGCATGAGGTGGGTAATTACATCAGCTATAAAAACCTTGGAAATAATCAGTACGAATTTACCATCACACAAATAAGAGATTGCAGACCGCCAAGCTTAGGAGGTGGAAACCCTGTGGCAATATTGAATGACAATCCTCTCTTCGTTAGCATTTTTACTGGTGCTGGAACCTTTGTAAGATTTGATTCGATTCAGCCTAACACACTAGGTGGTGAGGTTATAAAAGACATTGATTTGAATGCACCTTGCCTTGGAAACAAACCAGAAATTTGCCTAAGTAAAATTAGCTTCACTTTGGTTAGAACCCTTCCGCCAAATGCCAATGGTTACTATATCCTCTCTGAGCGTTGCTGCCTGACTGGCGGTTTAAATAATGTCGCTAATTCTGGGGGCCTTGGTCTGAGTACTATCACCTTTTTGCAAAGCACTATCGCAAATTCCTCAGCTGAATTTCAGCGTAACGTACCGCAATTATTATGTTTATCAAACACTAACACGCTAGATTTCTCCGCAGATGACCGAGATGGAGATTCACTTTCCTACTCCTTTTGTGAGATTTACTCAGGAGCTAGCCAAGTGGACCCTAAACCCATAGTAACCAGCTTATCCTTGCCTAGCACACCGATTCCATTTTCAGCAGGATATGGTGCTCAGAATCCTTTAAATATTACAAACCCTAATGACTTTTCTTTAAATGCTCAAACTGGTATTCTGACCGTACGACCGAATCTACAGGGAAGATTTATTATGGGCATCTGCTGTACGGAGTGGCGTAATGGAGTGGCAATTCAAGAAAATTTTAGGACCGCTGTTGTACAAGTTATTAATTGCAGTGGCTCTTTAGATGTAAATGCATCTTTGGATCAAGTAACACCTTTCGATTGTCCTGTGAAGTTAAGTGTTGAAGGTGCATTTTCTTATAATTGGAGTATCCGTGATCGTAATGCTCCTAGTCAAAATACGATTTACTTAGATAATGATTCTGTTCAAAACCCTTCAGTTTTATTTCGACAAAATTCATCCAAACGCACAGGTGAGTTTATCATTTCCGTGATTGGCTCAGATTCTACAAATTCTTGCTTTGGACAGGATTCGCTAAAGCTAACGGTCACCGATAAAGACTATTTTTTCATACCCAACGCATTCTCTCCGAATGGGGATGGTCGAAATGATGAGTTATCAATTCTTACTTCGGGCGTAGACTTTGAATATATAAGAATTTTTAACCGCTGGGGAAACAAGGTTTTTGAATCCAATTCGCTCAATAACAAATGGGATGGAACATACAAAGGTTCCGAAGCTGCTGCTGATTCCTTCTTTTGGGTAGCCCGTTATCGAGATAAGGCGAAAAATCGTATTACTAAGAAGGGGACGGTTACTATAATAAGATGATTTTTAACCATTACAAAAGAACTGTTGATTCATTCCATCGACTTAGTAAAAAGTTTTTTTCCTGGGGCTCTCTCGAACCTTCAGTATTAATCGCCCCAAAGTTGACGCCCTTTTTAATTCCATAAAATCAGGGTTCCCAATGATAGAAACTAGGAGAAAAATGATACTACCCAAATTGAAAGTTAATCTTAATTCATTATAATGCTAATAATTAATACATCAAAAGCTTAGCCAAACTTCGTTCATTGTTTTTAGTAATTTGTAAAAAGTACAAGCCAGGACTAAGGCAA
>CAYMFF010000198.1:0-1954 GCA_964389575.1 uncultured Chitinophagaceae bacterium | reverse complement strand
CCATTACTAGACAAGCAAATAATTCTAGCTCAATGAAACTTAATGGGTATTACTATAACCCTTGGGGAACAAATAGTGAGTATGCGTATGTAACGATCTTTTTTGAAAATGGGGTTCTTTACAAAGGCCCTGGTTATCGCCTTGAAGAAATTATGAATGACAAAGCTGATCTAAGAGCTTTGATTGATCGTAAACGAGAGGTTAAAGCCGGTTGGGGTATTTATAAGATTCGAAGTGGAATGATTGAAACTCAAAGTTGGGAGATTAGTCAAGGGTGTAACCCAGTTGTTGTTGAAAAAGGAAAAATTTTGA
This sequence comes from uncultured Chitinophagaceae bacterium, assembly GCA_964389575.1. Taxonomy (GTDB): domain Bacteria; phylum Bacteroidota; class Bacteroidia; order Chitinophagales; family Chitinophagaceae; genus JAGNRR01. The sequence continues at coordinate 1,642 of CAYMFF010000198.1, read as the reverse complement.
ATGATTCAACCTTTCAAATTACATCTTGGGCATATAGCGACAGTGAAGATATTGAAGCTGTTAATAGAACGTACAGATTTAGAAGTTATTCTCCCAAACCCGATAGCACAAACAATTTTATAGAATAAAGTATGAAAAGAATAAACACAACTTTAATATTAGTTATACTTAGTATTAGCGTTAATAGTCAAGGACTATATATACAGCCCAATGCCTACTATGGTCCTACAACTATCTACAACAAAGAGGATACTAAAAAAGTAGATTACACCAATGCAAAATTGGAAAGTACCTTTCAGCCGCGCTTCGGGCTTCAATTTGGCTATCAGTTTGCTATCGATCAAATTGGGTTATCTAAAATTTCACTAGGCCTAGCCTATCTACCTATTCACCAAAACTATGAGGGAACCATTCAATCATCGGCCAATGAATTTAAGATTGAAGCCATGCGCCAACTAAATTATATTCAAATTCCACTTCTGTTGGAATTTAATTTTATACCTACCGCTTCTGTACAACCCGTACTTATTATAGGCGCAAGTTATAATAATTTATTGTCTTATTCTAGCTCCTACTTGTCTAGCCCAAATGGTGAGCTTCAGGAAATTGATGGGCTGACGGAGAAATACTTGGTATATGACGCAGCGGGGCAGCCTACGCGAGAACGAACAATTACTTCCAGTGATTGGTTTTATAAAAAATCTATTATTATGGGGCATCTCGGATTAGGTTTAGACTATGCAATAGGCAATCATGTAGAACTAAATCTTACGGCACAATCAGCCCTATCTTTTGGTGATATAGAAAATAAAAAGGAGATGACTTTTTCCTATGACTACGGCACGGCTCAACCACCAAGAGAATTTACATATAACCCGTACGATGAGTTTATTGATTTTACTAGGCAGCGCGCAGGAATTACTTAAGAAAAAAGAGAGAACACAAGTATAAGAACCTTGGGAGTGCAATTTGGCTTAACCTTTAAACTCTTTACCCCAACCGAAAAAACTGATTTTTAAAAAATAACACTATGAAAAAATATATCGTAATACTAAATATAATCTTACTACCCTTCCTTGTGGAAGCACAGAACGTTTGCTACATTAAATTTACCTATGATGCTAGTGGCAATCGAGTACAACGAGAATTTTTCTGTGGCCCACCCGATATTGCCAGTGGTGGTACAGCTGGAAGTGGCACTACTAGCGGAGGAGGCGGATCCAGCAGCAAAAGATTGCCGACTATTATTCAAGACACCAAAGAGGACGTTCTAGGTGACTATGATTTTTTAGTCTCTCCCAATCCTAGTAAGGGTAAGTACAAGATAAGTTTATTAAATAAAGAACTTATTGGCAGCACTCTCGAAATTTTAAATTCAGGTGGTACTCGTATCCTAAATCAAAAATTAGACAACTCCGATATTTGGATAGACATTACGCAACACGCTAACGGGGTGTATTATTTCTATATACGCGATGAGGAAACCACTAAGATTAAAAAGATAATAAAGCTATAAAACAAACTTTAAACCAGTTTGTTGATATGCGCCCTAGTGATAAAGCTATTTCGTCGGTGTCCTTGCCATCACCTCCAATAAAAACTTCCAAAATTTCTGGACAGAAGGAATACTCACTTTCTCATC
>CAYMFF010000197.1:0-1960 GCA_964389575.1 uncultured Chitinophagaceae bacterium | reverse complement strand
CACATGAATAGTGTGCTTATCCACTAGTTATATTCTAAATTGCTTTTTTTAGGTGTAGAAATATTGTTTTGTATTTGTTTGGATTTAGGGACGGTTTAGACAGTATTCGTTTGAGTCTTACCTGAGTTTTGCGAGGAACGAAGTAGTCTCAAATTTGAGTGGTAAGAAACCATTTCGTTCTTCACAGAACAGTAATATTGTAGTGCTAAAAATGAGCTCAATTTAATTGGTTTAGTTTATGGCGAAGCCTTCCAAATAGCAAGTGATCATTACTAGGCAATATAGTATTTTTGCTTTCTCATGATTAATAAATTTTTAATTTCAATAGCTATACTAACTGTAATATCTTGTACGCAAGTGAATTTGCCTTCGAAGGATGAGTCAAATTTATCGGTCCTCGATATTGGTTTTATTAGGTCTGTTATCGATTTTGATTCAAATGAGAACATCGAATTCTACAATTCGATTGGGGGAGTAGAGCAATCCGGAAGTTTTATAACTAATAGCCGTTTGGTGCATTATTATCGAGAATCAACGGATACAGTGCAGGCCATTTGGGCAGATTTTAAAAAAATTAATAATATGAGACTAATTGATAATTCTAAAGTTCGCACAAATGCTTCTTACATATTAGCTTCAATTGACCCTGCGGAACTGAAGTTTTTTTTCGATGTAGATAGTACAAGGTTGATTAAAATTTATGAAAGTGCAAAAAGTAGTTGGATGGATAGTCGTAAATAGTTTTTAATCAATTTTCGGTCTTTTATGAATGGTATATTTCGGAGAATGAAAATAACAATTGAAGAAATAATCTTCATCCCTAATCATTACTATAACTTACTTTTACACCTTTAAATCTCTTAATAAATGAAACTATCCTATCAGTGGTTGAAAGAATTTACAAATGAAGAAATCTCTGAAGAAAAGATGTCTGAAATATTGACATCTGTTGGCTTAGAGGTAGAGCATATGGAAAAGAAGGAAGCTATTCCTGGTGGATTGGCTGGTGTGGTGATTGGTAAGGTATTGACCTGTGACAAACACCCCAATGCGGATAAGCTAAAAATTACAACAGTAGATTTAGGCGGAGAAGCGCCTGTACAAATTGTTTGTGGTGCTCCCAATGTGGACGCTGGTCAAACAGTTGTAGTATCAACCGTAGGAAGTACATTATATCCAAAAAGTGGAAAGCCTTTTAAAATAAAGAAAGCAAAAATTAGAGGGGAAGAAAGTTTTGGGATGATCTGTGCCGAGGATGAACTGGGATTAGGCGAAAGTCATGATGGGATAATTACAATTGATGAAGATATAAAAGCTGGAACGCCTGCTGCAGATTATTATAAATTACCGGAGCCTAGTGTACAATATGAAATTGGCTTAACTCCAAATCATATGGACGCTATGAGTCATATGGGTGCTATGAAAAATGTATTGGCTTATCAGAGTAATCTGCATGAAAGCATTTCTATTATGAATGTGCCGGAAACGGCGCTGCCAGCTAAAACGGCAGATTTACCTTTTGAGATAGAAATAAAAGATACAGCAAAATGCCCACGTTATATGGGTGTGAGTATTGCTAATGTTACAATTGCAGCATCGCCAGATTGGTTGCAGGATAAACTAAAAAGTATTGACATCGCACCAATAAATAATGTAGTGGATATTACCAATTTCGTTTTACACGAATGTGGTCAGCCATTGCATGCGTTTGATTATGATAAAATAGTAGATCATAAAATAGAAATCCGCACGGCAGCTTCAGATGAAAAATTTATTACTCTAGATGATAAAGAGCGTAAATTATTGAGTGAAGATTTAGTCATCGCCAATCCGCAAGGCGCTATGTGTATAGCCGGTGTTTTTGGAGGAGAAGAGAGTGGTGTGAAAAACGAAACAAAAAATATTTTTTTAGAAAGTGCCTTTTTTGAAGCAGTAGGTGTGCGTAAAACTTCGGTGCATC
>CAYMFF010000196.1:0-1967 GCA_964389575.1 uncultured Chitinophagaceae bacterium | reverse complement strand
AATTCAAATTCTGGAGCCCAAATTTCGATGGTGTGGGTGCCGGATTTTAATTCTACCATAAAGGATTCTTTATTCTCTTTTTTAATTATCTCACCATCTATTTTTATTGTGGCGTTTTGTGGTTGGATATTAAACTGTACTTTTTCTTGGGAAAAAATCGAATGACAAAAGTGAAATAAAAATATAATTATAAAAAAAATTCTCATAATGAAATTTTAAATTATTAGCATCAATTAGTCAGGAAAAATAAATATTAAAACTTTAAACGCAAATATAGACTCATATTTTTTGATAATTCATTATTATCTAAATTAACTTTATAAGTTCTTTATTAAATTCTATAACTGCACTTGATTTTTTAAATGAACATGATTTTTCCTTGCATTAAATTATCATTATTTAAATCAGGATGTAACGGGACCATATTTCTTTAGTAACATCAAAGCCACCTGTATTAATAGTACCATATCTTTGAAAAATTTTCTTATGCTAAAGGATATTGAACTAGAACATAACTATTCTCCTCAAGCATAGCGACTTGTTTATAATCCATATTTTTATCCTCAATTAAAAAAACATTACTTGGCTTCGTATTGAAAATTAAACTCCTTCTCTCCTCCGTAACCATCCTCTGTATTTTCTTTAGAAGCATCTAATTCTATGTAGGTGCCAGAAATAGTATGTATTCCCGGCTTTTGTGGAGAGAATTCACAATATAATATATTTCCTTCAAAAAGCACGGTATCAGCAAATACACTACTTAAAGTGGATTCTTTAAATATTCCAGCAGAATTAATTGAGTCGAATTCTGAATATGCTAATGTAACAAATAATTGATAAGATTCTCCAACTTTATAAATATCGCCCTCTTCTAGATTTGTCTTCATTCTAATTGGATACCTAAGAGAATATAGTTTCCCTCCATTATCATATACCTTCTCATAATACAAATTGAATGAATCTAGCTCTGGATTGTAAAAACGATAAGTCTTAAGCTCACCATTATCGTAATACTCCTTCCAAATCTGAGACTTCCAACCGTTAGAATAACTTCCATCAGCTTTCATTTGCCCACTTGGATAATATTCATTAAATTTTCCATGAATTTGTCCGTTAGAATTTGCTTCTTTTAGAATCGTATCCTTGTTAGGTGAAAAACAAATGACTCGTATTAAAGAATCATTTTTATAATACCCGTTACAGGAGTAATATTCTCCATTTTTATTATACTTCATTGGCTTTACCTTTATATCGGCTTGACAACTAAAAATTAAAATAAGAAAAACTAATAGTTGGAAATATTTCATTGCTTAGGATTTTGAACTACGCCAGGAACTTTTCGTAGTTGAGAGCTATTAAATACATTAAAAATACCTTTCGATTTTTCAAAAATATAGCTATTGGTATCGATAGGATTACCATTGGGATCAATTTTGATATGAGAAACTGTATCGTTTTTTTGAGAAGTAATTGAAAAGATAAAATTACCAGTATAAACAAATTCATTATTCATAATTCCACTAATTTCTGGTTTTAATTGCCCACTTTCAATTTTATTTTTAAAATAATCTTCAGCAATTTGTCTAGCATCAGGATCGTCTACTTCCGCACCCGTATATTTTATAGTTCTATATGCATCAATAACTTCAGCGTCCTTTCCATCTGGGAGTTTTCCAACTTGCTCTCCCTCCTTAAAAGGATCCATTTGCATAAATCCACTTTGATCATTTCTGCCCCCAAATAAAGAATTTCTAACTTCAGACCAAGCTTCTTTCCAAGCTTTCTTTGCTCCACCTAGTACTTCCTTTTTATATTGATTAAAGGTTGGAATAGAGTCCATCATTCCATCAGGATCAATCCTTAAGATGGGATTGTTTCTAGTGTATTGATAAGTAGACCAGCTCGGTATTTGTTCTGCTAGTGGATCGACCGCGTTCCATCTTCCAATACTAGGATCATACCATCGG
>CAYMFF010000195.1:0-1970 GCA_964389575.1 uncultured Chitinophagaceae bacterium | reverse complement strand
TGACAAGTTTATCAAAAGGTAAAAAGTAGTTGACAAAAAAATACCCCTAAATTAATAGGGTTAATACTTTATCAACAACAAGTTCATTGACAAATCAGGAATTAAAAACACTTAAAAAAAGTATAAATTAAGCTGCTATCGGTAAGGATTCTATCACATCTAGCTGCTTTATTTGTACTTTTTGAGGCTCTTTTTTAGGGCAAAGAATAGCATGAAGTTGCTTTAATGAAACGACCTGATATTTCTCAAAAGCCTTTTTAATTTTATCCATCAAAAGGTCAACCCAATGCTTTTGTAAAGGGATTCCAGTTAATAATTCAATAGGCGCACTATGTTGTCTTTTGCCCCTTTTGAAAATACGGTGATTATGATAAAATTTAACTAAATTGAGTAATTCTTGCGATACTTGCCCTCTAGCACTATTAATAAAAGGCTTTAAAATAGAGTTAAATGTTTCTACTAAAGAAGAGGCTTGCACAATTTCATCAAGGCTAGAAAAAACTTGTTTTCGAAGTGTTTCAAATTGATTAGTTTGTCCATTTTTTTCAGATGCTTCATAGTACTCTTCCAATAATTGCTTAGCTGCCAATGCTTCAGATTTTGCTTTGAGTTGTACTTTAGGGCTATGGGTTTGATAAGTTTTTTTATCCCATTGCCAATAAAGCATCCAAATCCAAGCAGGTTCAGCATCTAGTATTTTGAGTAAATCCTCATATATTGAAGGCGTTTGATCCATATAATGGAGGAGCTGTCCACTTGCTAATACTCCTTCAATATGATTCAATTGCTTTTGCAAAGTTGGAATAGCAAGTAAGGCTAATGCTTCTAAAGATTGTTGAATAATTAGTTCAGCAGTCGCTTTATCTCTAGGCACTCCTTTTGAAGTAAAAGGACGGAGTTGATTAATCATTTTAAAATAATGTTCATCAAACCACTCTAGTTGGTCTATAGCTTGCAAGGTATTAAATTTAGCTATTTCCCATTCTGCTTCTTTTTTTAAGGCAGTTTTATAGGTTTTAGTCTTGTCAAAGCAATTAGCTCGGTCTAATTCTTTTGATTTTGCCACCTCTACATTTTTGGCTAACCGACAATGGAATAGTCCTAAACGATGTGGAATAACATGAAAAACATCCGCTCCGATAATCGTTTGACTTGGTAATACTTTTACGGCTGATGACATTTGTCTACCTTGGTCTTTGATGAGGCGACTTGAATTGACTTGTTGGTTTTGCAGCTTAATAAAGCTTTCTTCCCAATTCGTTCCAGTAAAAGTCCCCTTTACTAAACGAATATCTAAGACCATCATACTTTGAGCCTCTACTGTAACTAATATGGGGTCACCTCCACTATATACTTCATCGCATAGGAAGGTAACCAATATAGGTGCATCACTACTATAGGTACTATTCAGTAGACTGCCTGCTACTTGTAGTAATTCTGAAATAAAGTTGGTTGAATGATACTTTAGCCCTAAACTGTTACCAAAATTGGATAACCCTTGTAAAGCCCCTTTTGTTTCCAATTTCCCTTCTAGAAAAAATCGGATACTTTTTAATACTTCTTCCAAGTGGTTTAACTGATTCTTTTCTTTAACGCCAAAAAGAACACCAGCTTGGTGTTTTAAAATTTTACTTTGATTGTAAATGAAAGTACTTGAAACTTTGTACCTTGTCTTTAGAACGGCTATCGTACAATCGCGATAACTTTTTCCTAAACCCGCTATAGCCAAATCAAAACGGTTTTGAACCGTAATTTCTGGACGCCTTAAAAATAATAATTCCTGATTTTTCAAAGAACTTGATTCTTCCGCTTTTTGAGCCGTATGTATTTTGTTTATTTGCATTCTCAAAATTACATATTACTCGATTCTTGGAAGAATCTTTTTTTTTGTATCAACTGGTTTGATAAACTTGTCAAAAATTTAGACCTAATTTACGAAAAACCTTCAGTATATTCGTCCAAATGCTTGG
>CAYMFF010000194.1:0-1980 GCA_964389575.1 uncultured Chitinophagaceae bacterium | reverse complement strand
AAAGTTTAGCAGTAAAGTTTGAAAAAGAAAAAGGGGAGTGGCTGGTTAAAATGCTAGGGCAACTTTCCGTTCACAATGAAGAAATTTTAAAACTAGATGTTGTAAAAGCGGATTATGAAAAAACATTTGAAGACTTTGAGTTGTTTTGGTTTTCTAAAGGGGTGAAGAAGGTGAGGACGTTTGGAGTTTTTGCAGTCTAAAATCAATAATATTTTTAAAACATATCTATTTTTCGTAATAGTAGGTAATTGCTTTCTGCGTACTAAAATCATTAATTTTTATATAAATCCGTTTTATTTCTTCTTCGAATTTGCTAGTTAATCCCATTTGTTTAGCAATCTCCATATCTCTTTTAGTTTTGAATGTTATTTCAAAATATGGATAGTCATAAAGGTTTGATTTCTTTAAATTAGGAAGATTTATCTCATCTTTTTTAAAGCTGTGATTAAATGCGTTGTTTAATTTCTTGTTTTGCTTTTTGGTGCCAAACCAAAAGTATAAGACCAAAAAAATAGTGATACTCAAAATTGTCAAATCGATAAAATGATCCTCAATTTTCATTCTTCTTACAAAAATAATTTATTTAAACTATTGGATTTAAATAAGAAAGAATAAATTGCAAAGTGAAAAACTATTTTATTAGTTTCGATAAGGTTTATTAAATAATTAAAGTATGAAAAAAGGACTATTGCTTTCAATGTTATTCTTAAGCACAACGGCATTTGGTCAGTTTAGCTTTGATTTGGGCATTAGTGCAATTGCAAGCAATACGCTTCGTCAAAACTTTACGTATGAAGATGTAAACCTTGGGACTAGATACGAGTACAGTGAAATGAAAATGCTCGGTGCTGGCGTGCTTATTTATCCTAGATATTTATTTAAAGAGGCAGGTTCATTATTAATTGGTATTGGTGCTCCAACAAATCTTGCGTTAGATACTTATTTTCAAAGTTTAGGAGTCATTGATGCCAATCTTACGTTGGATATAGTCGGCGGAGGATTTAATATTCTTAATGAATCAGATGGATTAGGCTATTATATAGGAGCAGGTTTTGGGACTACTTTTTTAATAGAAAATAGTCCTGGATTGTACGGGTCAAGTGGGGATAAAAAAGATTTATATGATAACGTTAATATCGTTTCTTATAACGGTAGCGCCTCGGAGTACAATAAATTTCATAATGGTATGAATAATAATTTATTCGTTCACGCCGGTTTAGGAAATATTAAAATCCAAGAATCGAGTTTTGGTTTCAGAATAGGATACAAGCCATGCTTTCGAGAAAACTGTATGAGTTATACTACATTCTCAATTTATTACAGTTACTTAGATTGATTACTCGTTTTCCAATCAGAATATTTTTTTACAATTTCCTCAATATTAAATGGCCGATAACCCGGTACATTTGCTAAAATTTTATTTCTTAGAGAAGTATAGTCTGAAAAATAGGCACCTGCCAATTTTCTAAATTTGTTGTTTCCTTTCTTTTTAAAGTAAATATTAAATCGTCCAACATGTTGCGGGTACTTTTCGTTGGGACGTTTCAGATAGAGGTTGTCACCCATGTATACAGTTCCGCCATTTTCCGTTCTGCCTTGCCACGCAATTGTGTAGAGTGTTATTGCCTCTGATTCAAATTTATTCTTAGCAGGACCACCCAATCTAGATTCAATCGTTTTTAGTTTACCATTTTTGTTCAAATATTTAAATTTTACAATCTCTCCATATTTTTCTGTCCGTCTTGCTTCTTTTTCTTTTTTTACTTTTTCTCTTAATGTTTGCGCAGTTGTTTCTTGGGAAAACAAAATAAATATTGTGACAAGGCTCAGTAATATCTTCATGATTTAAAAATAACTTATTCTTGAATATGATTAATACTGATAACTTACTTCTTGTAACTAAATAGGATAAAACCTACCTTCGCACCCTCAATGAAATTTCAAACTGAAATAGAAAAACGTAAAACCTTTGGGATAATC
>CAYMFF010000193.1:0-1991 GCA_964389575.1 uncultured Chitinophagaceae bacterium | reverse complement strand
TGAGCTAATGACCCTTTCTATTTTACAAATATGCTGACTTTGTTCGGGAAAAACCTCTTAAACTGTTGGTTTTATTTTAATAATTTGCACCATGTTATTTTTGGCAAAAAAGTACGTTTGCTGGAAGCCCAAAAATGTTGAATTGAAAGTTTACTTCATTCATTCTGTCAATCAAGTTTAGCTTGCAAAAGTTAGCGGTTATTATTAATTGATTCTTTAATACTATTTATTTCCGTCCAAATTTGCTCAATCTCATATTCTATATTCACTACTGTCGAATTAAATTTAATTCTAGATAAGATTGTTTCTGACAAATCTATTTCATCAACTAAGTCAGGAAAGGAATTAGCGATGCAAGTTGTTATTATAACGATTAACCTAGATAATAAAATGGTCTCTGAGTTTGAATTAGGTATATTGAATTGGATTGTTGGAAGAGTTTCTGAAAATATTGACTTCTTTCCGTTTCTTAGATTGTGGGCAAGAATATTATTTCTAAATTTTTTTAAATCAGACCACTTATTGATTCTTTTTAATACTGGTTTGGTTATAGTTTTCAAACTTTCTATTCGGAATTTTAATTCGGGGTGTTTAAAACTAGTAAACTCATTAGTATATTCATCAAGGAAGGAACAAGCCATAATTAAAAGATGATTTTGAAGTGAGCCCGAAATTGTTTTGGAGAACGGTAATTTGGCGTAAAAGCCAGGAAATTTTATTTTGTCTAAATATTCTTTGTTGGCCTCGAGTGTTAGATGTGCTTCTTCAAGAAAAGCAATTTGGGTTGCTAAATGAGAAAGAGTTTTAAATGAGTCAATGATTTTGTGCATCTTTTTTCTTCCAGGTATAAAATTACAACCATTCCCCAGTATAACTTCCTTTAATCTTCTTCAAACCTTTCACTTCACCAGAGTATAAAAGAGAGCCACCATGTTCGCCACCTTCTGGTCCGAGGTCAATAATCCAATCGGCATTTTTTATTACATCCATATTGTGTTCTATCACAATTACAGAATGTCCGTTTTGAATGAGTGCTTCAAAAGAGTTGAGGAGTTTTACAATATCATGGAAGTGTAAACCGGTTGTAGGTTCATCAAATATGAAAAGCATTTTGTTTGCTTTATTACTAAGCAAAAGAAAAGAAGCCAGTTTGACCCGTTGCGCTTCACCACCACTGAGGGTGTCACTACTTTGGCCTAGTTTTATATAGCCCAAGCCTACATCAGCCAAGGCTTGCAGTTTTTTGAGAATTTTTGAATTTTCGGAAAAGAACTCTAGTGCGTCGTCGACACTCATGTCCAATACATCGGCAATGTTTTTGCTATTATATTTTACTTCTAAAACTTCATCCTTAAAACGTTTTCCACTGCAGCTTTCACATAGCAATTTTACATCTGCTAAAAATTGCATTTCTACAGTAATATTTCCATCGCCTTTGCAAGTATCACAACGGCCTCCATCTACATTAAATGAAAAATGTCCTGTTTTATAGCCACGAAGTTTTGCAATTTTTTGTGCAGCATATAAAGAACGAATATCATCGTAGGCTTTTATATAAGATACGGGATTAGAGCGACTAGAACGACCAATAGGATTTTGGTCTACCATTTCTACAGCATCAATTAAATGTACGTCTCCGGTTAGTTCGCCAAAGGCTCCTGGCTTTAATTCAAATTGATCTTTTGCATTTTTTATAGCAGGGTAGAGGATGCGTTTAACCAAAGTGGTTTTGCCGCTTCCGCTTACGCCTGTTACTACTACTAGATTGTTGAGAGGAAAATCGACATTAATATTTTTTAGATTATGTTCACTACATTCGCTTACACTCAGCTTGTTCTTAATCGTACGCTTTGCTTTTTTTAAATCAACGACCAAATCTTCATTCAAATACTGCGCCGTCAAACTCTTTTTATTTTTAATCAGCTTTTTATAATTTCCTTGTGCTACAATTTCACCACCGAGGTGAGAGGCGAGTGGGCCAACGTCAATTA
>CAYMFF010000192.1:0-1995 GCA_964389575.1 uncultured Chitinophagaceae bacterium | reverse complement strand
GCTTTGGGAGGTTAACAGATGCAAATGTAGCCTCACCAGGAAGCTGGGTTTTGAGCAATGTAGAAAATTACAAAGCCCTAAACGATACCACATTTACAATAAAATTAAAGAAGCCCTTCCCTGCTTTTTTGGGTCTTTTGAGTATGCGCTATTGCTCTGTAGTTCCGCAGGAGATTGTAAGTCATTATGGTAATGATTTTAGATCCAACCCTATTGGCACCGGTCCTTTTAAATTTAAGCGTTGGGAAGAAGGTGTAAAATTAGTCTTACGGCGTAATGAATTGTACTATGAATATGATGAGCAGGGCAATCAGCTCCCCTATCTAGAAGCAGTAGCCATCACTTTTTTACCAGACAAGCAAAGCGAATTCTTACAATTTGCCCAAGGAAATATAGACTTCTTAAATAGTCTCGACCCTTCCTATAAAGATGAGCTTCTCACCCCATCTGGACGCTTGCGCGAAAAGTATCTGGAAGACGTAAACCTAAGTGTGAGTCCGCAATTAAATACAGAATACATAGGTTTCTTTTTGGGAGGAAACAATCAAGAAGTCCAATCAGAAATTTTACGTAAAGCGGTAAACTACGGTTTTGACCGACAGAAAATGATCACCTATTTACGTAACGGAATAGGTGAACCCGCAACCCATGGCTTCATCCCAATGGGATTGCCTGGATTTGAGTATATAGAAGGTTATGAGTATGATCCTACGCTTTCGCGAAAGCTAATACAACAATACATAGAAGAAACTGGAGATACCCAACCTACCATTTCTATAGGCACCAATAGCCAATACCTTGATATTTGCGAATATATACAACGCGAGTTGGAAAAAGCGGGACTTACAGTTAATATAGATGTGATGCCACCATCTACCCTACGCCAGATGAAAAGTAGCGGAGATCTAGATACCTTCCGCGCGAGTTGGATTGCAGACTACCCTGACGCAGAAAATTATCTGAGTCTTTTTTACAGTAAAAACTTTACCCCAAACGGGCCTAATTATACCCATTTTAAAAATACCGTATACGATTCGCTCTACGAACACAGCCTCTCTATGACTGATATAGAAGAGCGCAAAATCACCTATACCCAGATGGATTCTATCATCGTTTCTAAGGCACCTATTATCCCGTTATACTATGATCAGGTAGTGCGTTTTACACGAAAAAATGTGAGTGGGTTGACTCCCAATCCTCAGAATTTTTTAATACTGAAAAAGGTTAAGAAAACAAGATCTTAGTTATTTTTTTCATAATAGAACTTAAGAAGTTCCTTCCCTTTTTCACTGAAATTGTATTTCGAAGCTCCGCCCGAATTGTCGGTTTTTTTAATTACAATCAATTCGTGAGCCTCTAAATAACCCAAAGAATCCAAGCTAACTTTTAAATTTGGGTCTCTTTTGTCAATCCATTCACCCCTCAATATGGCAGTATAGATTAATTCAAAATCCTTCTTAAAATCATAATCAAAAGTTATTTTATCAATTATACTTTCATCTAATAATATAGAATTTTGATTCGTATCATCCAACACACTAATCTTACTATCTATTAATCTTCCACCCACAATTTTACTATCAACTTCATCAGAACTGACTTGAGCTTCGATTTGGAGCTTTAATTGATCTATTTCACTGTTCTTTTCTTCAAGGAGATTATTAAACAATACTTTTTGATTTCTAATTTCTGATCTTATCTGCAATGATTGCTCAACCGTCAGGACTTGACTTTTTTCAACTTCGATTTTTCTATTTTGCCTTTTATCTGCGAAATATAAGCTTAAGCTATAAGCGTAATAGGTTACAAAGGGCATTATAGCAATAAGAACAATCGCCGAGACTACAGGAAAAATAAAAACACTCCAATAACTTGAATAATTACTCAATATATAATCAATCTTATTACTGTCAATTTCAGAAGAATCTACAAAAAGAGTTAGATAAACAATTTTCCAATTAATTAGCAGCCAAGACACAATTAAAGATCCATAAA
>CAYMFF010000191.1:0-1997 GCA_964389575.1 uncultured Chitinophagaceae bacterium | reverse complement strand
TCATCATAGATAAAAGTAAATTTCCGAGAGATAAAATTTGTGGTGATGCCATTCCGGGTCCAGCTTTTAAATTAATGGACAAAATGAATCCTATTTGGGGCAAAAAAATGCGTGCTTTTACGGATAAAGATGAAGTAAAGTTCTCCAAAGGTTTTTCACCAAATGGAAAAACGTTTACAGTAGGCTGGCAAACTTTTTCTTACAATAGCAAGCGAGAGAATTTTGATAATTTTTTAATAGACCTAGTCCGTGCTGAAACAAATTTTGATATCGTAGAAGAGCAACGAATTGAAGAACTGAAATATCTTGACGATGGCGTGCAGTGTACTTTGGAAAATGATCAGGTGGTAGATGCAAAATTGGTTATCGGTTGCGACGGTGCACGAAGTGTGGTAAGTCGTCAGTTAGCAAATTTTGATATAAAAGAAGAAGCGCCTTTCTTAGCCATGCGCATGTATTTTAAAAATGTAAAAGGCTTAGAGGCGAACACCAATGAGTTTCACTTCTTCAAAGAAATTATGCCAGGCTATTTCTGGATATTTCCGTTAGAAAATAATTGGGCCAATGTAGGCTTTGGTTTTTTGAAACCATTTAATGAAAAAAATACACCCAACATGAGAAAAACGATAGAAGATATCGTAGCGACTCATCCAACTATAGCTCCTCGTTTTTCAGAAGCTACGCTAGAAGATAAAACCAAAGGTTTTGCCTTGCCTATTAGCACCAAGAAGAGAGTGCTTTCTGGTGAGCGCTTTATGCTTTGCGGCGATGCCGCTTCGCTCATTAATCCAATTGGTGGACACGGTATCGATACCGCCATGTGGAGCGGCTATCATGCCGCAGAACAGGCCATACAATGTTTTGAAGAAACTGATTTTTCTGCACGAACTATGAAAGTCTATGATGCCGTGATTAATAGAAAATTCAAAAAAGGTTTTAATAGAAGTTATTGGGCAGCCAAAACGATTATGAAATCACCCCGAATAATGAATACGATGTTTAATAATGGGAAATTGATAAAACGTTTGATTGATATTTAGTCAAGAGAATATTCTAAAGGTATTGTGAACTGAGTTGCCTTTTTTAAATTGTTGGGTTTTACGGGAAATTGTCTAACGGCATCTACTGCAAATTGATTCAAGCAAGGGTGCGGCGATTTGCGAATTTTGACGTTAGTTACTTCTCCCGTGCTATCAGTCGTAAAAGAAACATAAACTGTTCCTTCAATGCCATTTTGTTTTGCATACTTAGGATAGGTAAGTTGTGCCACAATACTGCTTGTATTACTGGACGATTTTTTAGTCTTAGAGGTAGCGGGTCCTATGCCCATAAAGGAATTGGCACTCACAGATATTTCGCCATCGTAAAATTCAAATTTTGTGATATTTGTAAATGATTTTTCTTTGGACTGAAATGACCCAAGAGAATTATACTGTAATGTTTCAAAAAGAACACCGTAATCATAATTTCTGACCTGTTTGAGTGACCCATTTTTATTGAAGAGAGTATCTGATGCCCTTTTGTTTTCCCAAAAATCATTGTACCATATGCTCTCATAATAAGTTTTAGGCAAAATTGTATATTTTATGTTGACCTTGGCTCCTTGTCCATCGTTTCCATAGTAATAAATGCTCTTTTTGAAATAAGCTTGAGCGCTGTCTGTTTGCTTGTAGTCCTTGGTAATAAATAAATGTTCCGTCTTATTTTGAGCAGAACAATTATTTAAAAGAAAAAATAAGAATAAGGAGAGAAAGAATCGCATATATTAATAACTAAAAATACTGTATAATATTGTATTCAATCGCTTCTAATGAATGATTACTAAATACTAAATTCGTACAAAGCAAAAGGTATCATGCTAGCAGAATTAGAAAATAAACTTCAAAAACATTTCGGATATAAAACATTTCGCGACAAGCAAAAGGCTATCATTTCGAATGTTTTGGATAAAAAAGATACGATTGTGCTTATGCCAACGGGCGGTGGAAAGTCAATTT
>CAYMFF010000190.1:0-2012 GCA_964389575.1 uncultured Chitinophagaceae bacterium | reverse complement strand
AAAGTGAGTAGGACAATAGAACTAAAAAAATCAGCAGGTGCTGGACTATACATTTTGAGTATCGCAACAAAACAAGAATTAAATAATTACAGAATTTTAATTAAATAACCACTAAGACACTTAGCTCACCAAGGTACACTTAGTGACTCTTCGTGCACTTTGTGCCTATGTGGTTATATTTACTCAAGTGAAAAACTTACTAGCCATACTTCTACTACTAAGCCTTTTTTCTTGCCAAGAAAAAGAAGAAAAAATCTTTGCTAAAAAAATTACCAAAACTTCCTTGGTCGTTTTAGGAAATGTGCAAGATGCTGGTTCGCCACATATAGCTTGTAAAAAAGAATGTTGCAAAGCGCTTTTTAAAAATCCTGATCCTACTAGAAAGGTTGTAAGCCTAGGTTTAATCATTCCCTATAGTAAAGAAACCTACCTTTTTGAAGCCACGCCTGACATGCCTGCGCAACTAAAAATGCTGAATGCGTTAGCACCCTTTGACCATAAAGAAACTCCTGATGGTATTTTTCTTACCCACGCTCATATTGGACATTACGCGGGACTTATGTATTTAGGAAAGGAGGCAATGGATGCAAAAGAGGTTCCTATCCTTTGCATGCCACGTATGAAAAAGTATTTAGAAACCAATGGACCTTGGAGTCAATTAGTAAATTCTTATAATATTAAATTTCAACAACTGCCAGATTCCAATGTTTCCTTTTTACATAGGAAGTCTAATGGAAGACCCGCTGGAACCTTTCGCCTGCATACCTATTTAGTTCCCCATCGTGATGAATTTTCTGAAACAGTTGGATATTTAATTCTAGCTTCTAAAAGAATACTCTTCATTCCCGACATTGACAAATGGGAAAAATGGGAAACAGACATAATTGAAGAAATCAAAAAAGTAGATTACGCATTCCTGGACGGAACCTTCTACGATGGCAATGAACTCCCAGGAAGAGACATAAAACAAATACCACATCCATTCGTAATAGAAAGTATGGAGCTTTTCAAAGATTTATCAGAAGAAGATAAAGCGAAGATTCACTTTATACATTTTAATCACACCAATCCCCTGCTGAATAAAAACTCTAAGGAATATAAAGAAGTCATTAAACGTGGATTCAATATTGCTAATTATGGTGATGTGTTTGAACTGTAGTCTTAGAAGAAAACCTGGAGGGTTTATGGCAATCAAGTACAATAAACCCTAAAGGTTTAAAACAACTAAATCATTCCAAAATAATTTTCTGCGCGTAGCGCTTACCTTCAATTTCAAAATTTAAGAAATACAAACCGGCTTGCAAATCATTTAAATCAATTTGCCCAAGTGAAATATTTTCATTTCGAATTGTTCGCCCTTCCATATCTTTTACTAATACTTGAGTAGGCAGTATTTCTCCTTCAAAATGAATTAGACCATTCGTTGGATTTGGGAATATTTTCAAACCAATACTTTCAATATTTTCTATGCTGTTTGGAAATTTTATTATGGCGGACACTGGAATTCTCTCACTTTGACAATCACCTTTTGGATTAAATCCGTAATGATAGAATACCTCTCCACTCCAATTTCGTGGACTATAAATTGCGCCAAACGTATGCGAAACGCCTCTTCCGTTTAATACCGCGATATCACTATTTGAATATATGGCCGCAGGACTATTTAAATAAGATAGGCGTGCATTGTTACTTTGAATATGAAGGTAAACCCCTAGGGTATCATTGGTTTGCAGGCTAACGTCAGGCAAATCAACTATCTCAAAATCACCGGTAGCCGCTGCATTTACACTGTCGGTTCCCCAGTTGTTCCATGCTGTGGGTGTCATTTCATTTCCTACGGCTGTTCCCATTCGATTGTATCCAACGACCTCTTGCGGACCATTGGCATTCATTTTTATTTTTAAACTATCAATGATAATATCACCAAGCGCTACAATGTCAAACATGACGCCATTCCAATCGGTCGTTGTATTAGCGACTGTAAAAAGTGAATTATAAAAATGCAAAGGGCC
>CAYMFF010000189.1:0-2013 GCA_964389575.1 uncultured Chitinophagaceae bacterium | reverse complement strand
ACAGGTGTGGTTTGTTTTTCTCCTGTATTAATGCACAACAAGAGGTCATGAGAGTTAAAGTCTTCATTTTCAACATAATGACTGTCATTACTTGCTATCATTTTGCAGTTGTATTTTTCTGCAAATTTCATAAGAGACGCATTGGCTTTATCCTGGTCTGGGATACCGTGCCGCTGAAACTCAACGTAAAAATCCTCACCAAAAATATTATACCACCATTGAAATTCTTTCTCACCTGCATCCTCTCCATCGCGCAAAATAGCCTGCGGAACACTGGCACCTAAGCAACAAGTCGTGGCAATAAGTCCTTCGCTATATTTCTCTACCAATTCTTTATCAATCCGCGGGAATTTAGAGTACAAACCTTCTGTATAACCCAAGGTACACAGCTTCAATAAATTGCGATAACCAGCAGGATTCTTGGCCAGCAACAACTGATGATACCGTTTATCTCGCTTCTCGCGCGTAAACTCTTTTACATGCCGATTCTCTACCAAATAAAACTCACAGCCAACAATTGGCTTTACCTTCAACGAGCCATCGGCGTCCTTGTGCTTATTGGCCTCCATTACAAAATTGTACACCCCAAACATATTGCCATGATCCGTAATAGCCACCGCCGGCTGATCATCAGCCACTGCTTTTTCAAAAATTTCCTTGATGCCACTAGCACCATCTAGCAGTGAATATTGGGTGTGGTTGTGTAGGTGTGAGAATTTCATGTTTGCCCAAATTTAGTGGATTGATTTGGCAATTTGGTGATTTGGTAATTTGATAATGGCTAGTGTGGGTAAAAAGTGGAGAGCCGCGCAAGATGCTACCCTAAAGCTTTGCTGCATTCTTGTGCTAAATGGTTTTAGCGGTGCGCAGCTCATAGCCCTGGGCAATTATATGGATATTGATCCCTTTGCGCCCTACCGCACCTTGCTGAATCCACAGGCAAAAACCACTACCACAGAAAAAAAGCAAGCCCAGAAAATTACCGAGCTAGAAGAAAAAATAATTGCCCTAGAAAAAGAGCGGGACTGGTTGAAGGAGGTGGTGATGAAAAAATAGCCGTGTGTATACGTATGGATACGGATAACATACGGCTATGGTCTTTACTACCCAAGCTGCTAACAAATTATTAGCTATATTTGGGTAAAATATCTGCTAAAATGCTATTGCTTATATACAGATGTTATGTGGTATTAGAAAATGATTAAAGAAAAAAACTTAAAAATTCTTGAATGTTGGAACATAACTGGTCGAGGAATTATTGCCGAACTACAATATAATGGCAAAGGATTACCAGAAGGAACAATATTGAAATCTAGTCAGAAAAACATCCAATGGAAGATAAAAAACAGACTACTATTCAATCATACATTGGATAAACAAAAACGATTTCCAAACGAAAAAGAAATTATAATGCGTTTTCATTTTAGACCTATCGAGAACTTGGAAAAATCTGAGAAAGATATTCAGAACAAAGAAGAAAAAGGAATTTACCAATACGAAATTGAAGGCATTGGACACGATCAGAAACCTGAAAAAAACGAACAACTAGAAATTGAGAAGTGAAAAGACGCTACATAGAAACGTTGCCTATAATGACAAAAAAAAATAACATAATTGAACAGCTAAAATCTAAGCAGATTAAGTTACAAAGCAACACAGTAATTCTGGACAATTCTGATAGCTTACAAATTGATGAAATAGAAAATGGAATAATTATTGTTTATGCAAGTTGGTCAGGCCCCGCCCTTTCAAATTGTACGGAAACAATGCAAATGCTTTATGATAATAATTATAAAGGGGTAATAATATTAATCGACACAGATGTCATATCGGCAGAAATTCAGGAAAAAGTATTTGGGAACAATCTGAATGGTTGGGGCGAGATTGTTGAAATAAAGGCAGGAAAAGTGTTTAAG
This sequence comes from uncultured Chitinophagaceae bacterium, assembly GCA_964389575.1. Taxonomy (GTDB): domain Bacteria; phylum Bacteroidota; class Bacteroidia; order Chitinophagales; family Chitinophagaceae; genus JAGNRR01. The sequence goes on along the minus strand of CAYMFF010000189.1, from coordinate 97 downwards.
AAACATTTAGGGAAAGCCTGTTTAGACAGTTTTAAAACTGCCTATATTTTGAATAAATAAAATTATAAAAAGAAAAAGAAACGCCACATAACATCGG
>CAYMFF010000188.1:0-2023 GCA_964389575.1 uncultured Chitinophagaceae bacterium | reverse complement strand
GAAGAGAGAAGTTAGGTGCCTTGCGCGAATTAGGAATTGATCCCTATCCGGCGCCATTGTACCCTGTGAATACAAATTCTAAAACTATTTTAGAAAATTACAAAGGCGAAGAAAATGCAGCTGACTTTAAAGAAGTTTGTTTGGCTGGACGAATTATGAGTGTGCGTGATATGGGCAAGGCCAATTTTGCCGTTTTGCAGGATGGAGTTGGCAAGATTCAGGTTTATGTCCGTCGGGATGATATTTGTCCGGATGAGGATAAAACACTTTATAATCAGGTTTGGAAAAAACTATTAGACATTGGAGATTTTATAGGAGTAAAAGGATTTGTTTTTACCACAAAAATGGGGGAGACCACTATTCATATTACTGAGTTCACATTACTCAGTAAAAGTTTGAAGCCTTTGCCGATTGTAAAAGAAAAAGATGGAGAAGTGTATGACGAAGTTACCGATCCGGAGTTTCGTTATCGTCAGCGTTATGCTGATTTGGTAGTGAATCCTGGTGTGAAAGAAACCTTTATTAAGCGAACGAAAGTGATGAATTCTATTCGAGAATTTTTGAACGAAAGAGGTGCGCTGGAAGTAGATACTCCGGTACTGCAATCTATCCCGGGTGGTGCAGCAGCCCGTCCGTTTACTACACATCATAATGCATTGGATATTCCATTGTATTTGCGAATTGCAAATGAGTTGTATCTCAAAAGATTAATTGTAGGTGGTTTCGATTGGGTGTATGAGTTTAGCCGAAATTTTAGAAATGAGGGGATGGATAGAACACACAATCCAGAGTTTACTGTACTAGAGTGTTATACTGCTTACAAAGATTATTATTGGATGATGGAGCAGACCGAAGAATTGCTTGAAAAAATAGCATTGGATAGTAATGGTAAAACGAAAGTTCCGGTGGGTGATAATGAAATAGAATTTAAAGCACCTTACCCTCGAGTTAGCATTTATGAATCTATAAAAGAGTTCACAGGTCATGATGTGTCTGGCATGGAAGAAGCCCAATTGCGTGACGTTTGTAATGAACTAAAAATTGAAATCGATGAAACTATGGGGCGGGCTAAATTGATTGATGAAATTTTTGGTGAAAAATGTGAAGGTAATTACATACAACCAACTTTTATTATTGATTATCCGATTGAGATGAGCCCACTTACCAAAAAGCATAGAGATAAAGAAGGGCTTGTAGAACGATTTGAGTTAATGGTAAATGGAAAAGAAATTGCGAATGCTTATTCAGAGTTAAACGATCCGATTGATCAGCGCGAACGATTTGAGGATCAAGTGAAACTAATGGAGCGTGGTGATGATGAGGCTATGTTTATCGACCATGATTTTTTACGAGCCTTGGAGTACGGTATGCCACCCACATCGGGTATTGGTTTTGGAATTGATCGCTTGGTGATGTTGATGACGAATAATGTTTCGATACAAGATGTTTTATTCTTTCCGCAAATGCGTCCCGAAAAAGTGAAAGAAGCTATTCCTGCCGATAATTTAGAAGGTGATCAAAAAGTAGTTTATGAATTGCTTTCGACTGAAGCACAAAATTTATTGGAAGTAAAAGAAAATGCGAGACTCAGTAATTCTAAATGGGATAAAGCTGTGAAAGCGTTGAAAACCGATGGCTTGTGTGAGGTGTTTAAGGATGACGAGATTTTGAAGATTACGTTGAGTTAAGCTTTTTTGAGCCGAATAAATTAGCTATTTGGCGCATGAATTCTCTCTCCTCGGCTGCGATGGTATGAACACATTACATTTGGTAGCGGAAAGATTAGCCCAACGTTTAGTATTCATTTAAAGAAATGAATGCGCTATTACTGAAGGTCAATACTCACATGGCAAAGTATGAGGGCGCCGTTCAACCTATGAGCTTGTGTTAGATTAGCGCTACTAAACTTGAAAAAATAGTACTAATTTTATTGCATGCGTTTTATTTGTCTGCTTATGGTTTTGAGTTTTTTCAATTCGCAATTACATGCGCAACGTAAAAACCGATATTCAAAAAGTAAGGT
>CAYMFF010000187.1:0-2029 GCA_964389575.1 uncultured Chitinophagaceae bacterium | reverse complement strand
GAAGGTATAAAAACAGCTGTACCTTATATTTATGAGATTCTAAAAGCCATGCATATTTCTATCATAGTAAAAGAAGGTTATGAAGCCGACGATGTTATAGGAACTTTGGCTAAGAAAGCCGAAAAAGAAGGTTACAAAACGTTTATGGTAACTCCTGATAAGGATTTTGCACAATTAGTAAGTGAAAACATTTTTATGTACAGACCCATTTTTGGTGGTGGTTACGAGACTTGGGGAATTCCAGAAGTTCAGAAAAAGTTTGAAGTTACAGATCCATTGCAAGTCATTGACTATTTAGGAATGATGGGAGATGCGTCTGATAATATTCCTGGATTACCAGGAGTTGGGCCAAAAACAGCAAAGAAATTTTTAGCCGCTTACGGAAGCATGGAAGGTTTACTCGCCAATACACACGAGCTTAAAGGAAAGATGAAAGAGAAAGTCGAAGCTAATGGTGAATTAGGTTTACTGTCTAAAAAACTAGCAACCATTATGCTCGATGTGCCTGTAGAATTTGATGCCAAAGACTTTGAAATGTCCGAACCAGATGTTCCTAAAGTAACAGAGATATTTCAAGGTCTAGAGTTTAGACGATTGACTGATAACTTTTTAAAGACGTTTTCTAAAGAGATACCAAAACAACCAAATGCTGTCACTTCGAGCGCAGTCGAGAAGTCTAAGTCGACTTCAAGTTCGAGTTCGAGTTCAAATTCATCCGCAGGTGCTGGTCAGTTTTCTCTCTTTGGGACTTCGCCAAGCTCGGCAAAAGTTGCAGGCAGCCAGACTGAAACTACTTCGAGAAAAACAACAGAAACCAATTCACATTTCTATCAAAGTGTTGCATCTGGTATGGCAACAAAATTATTTGTTAAGAATTTAATGAATCAAACCTCTGTGTGTTTTGATACGGAAACAACGGGTTTAAATCCATTGACAGCAGAACTTGTAGGCATCGCTTTTTCTTGGGAAATTGGCAAAGGCTTTTATGTCCCATTTCCGGAAGATAAAAGTGACGCTCAAGAACTGATTGAAACATTAAGACCATTTTTTGAGAGTGAAACTATTGAGAAAATTGGACAGAATTTAAAATACGATATTAAAGTCTTAGCGAAGTACAATATCGAGGTAAAAGGGAAACTCTTTGATACTATGTTGGCGCATTATCTTATCAATCCAGATATGAGGCACAATATGGATGTATTAGCAGAAACTTACCTCAACTATACACCGATTTCTATTACCGAACTCATTGGTAAAAAAGGAAAGAATCAACTCTCTATGCGAGATGTACCTCTCGAAAAACAAACCGAATATGCCGTTGAAGATGCAGACATCACTTTACAACTCAAAGAACATTTTGAAAAAGAGCTAGGCGAAGCCAACACACAAAAATTATTTGATGATATTGAAGTGCCATTACTACGTGTTTTAGCAGCTATGGAATTAGAAGGTATTAACTTAGATAAGACCTTTTTAAATTCATTGTCTGAAGATTTAAATACAGATATACTTAATCTCGAAAAAAGCATTTATGAAGCTGCAGGAGAAGAATTCAATATTGCCTCACCAAAGCAACTAGGTATTATTTTATTCGAAAAACTAAACTTGGTAGATAAGCCAAAGAAAACAAAAACAGGTCAGTATAAAACCAGTGAAGATATCTTATCGTATTTAGCAAAAGACCATGAGATTATTAAAAATGTATTAGATTACAGAGGCTTGGCTAAATTGAAGAGTACTTATGTGGATGCCTTACCATTACAAGTAGAAGAATCTACAGGCAGAGTTCATACAGATTATATGCAAACTGTCGCAGCAACAGGGCGTTTAAGTAGCAATAATCCTAATTTACAGAACATTCCTATAAGAACAGAACGTGGTCGCCAAGTCCGCAAGGCTTTTGTACCACGCAGTGATGAGTATACTTTACTAGCTGCCGATTATTCGCAAATAGAATTACGAATTATTGCCGCTTTAAGTAAAGAGGAAACTATGATTGAAGCATTTAAAAATGGTGAAGATATTCATG
>CAYMFF010000186.1:0-2061 GCA_964389575.1 uncultured Chitinophagaceae bacterium | reverse complement strand
GGTGAACGCATGGAAAAATGGGTGGTACGTAAAGCATTTGAAGACATGATTCCAGAAACCGTAGCTTGGAGACAAAAAGAGCAATTAAGTGATGGCGTAGGTTACAGTTGGATTGATACATTAAAGGAATTAGTTGAAAAAGAAGTAACTGACGAGCAAATAGAAAATGCAGCATTTAGATTTCCAATTAACACACCTTTAAATAAAGAAGAATTTTTTTATAGAACTATTTTTGAAGGACATTTTCCTAGTGATGCAGCAGCATTAAGTGTACCGCAAGAAGCAAGTGTGGCTTGTAGTACGGCTATTGCTTTAGAGTGGGATGAAGCCTTTAAAAATATGAATGATCCATCTGGTAGAGCGATCGCTAATGTGCATGATGAGGCGTATTAATAAGCATTTGATTTTTTTAATACAAAGGTGCAAAATAATGAGATGCTGAATCAATTTTGATTTTTATCGGAAATAATGAATAAAATTGTCTTTTTTAATCTAATTATCACAATACCTAATCCCAAAATCTCGCTTCTGCGAGATTTTGTTCTTTTTACTATTTTAAAAACGAATAAAAAATCATATAATTCAATTTAAAATGCTTTTTAAGCGATTTAAGCCACTTTTAAGTAATTAACAAATGTTAATAATTATCAGCTTCAATCGGTAAAAGGCTTTTAAAAGGTGTTGTAAATTCGTATATTTGGTAGTATTCAAAAATGATACAGATGTGTCATTTTTTTTATGTCAATAAGGCTCGAAATTTCAAGACGAAGTCGGGAAGAATTTTGCAAGTCAAATTGATTCCGTTGAAGAACGGGGTCTCATTCAATTAAAAAACTGAACTAAAATCATTAAAAATAATGAGCGAAGAAAAAAAAGAAAGCTTTAACGAACACGGTTATTCAGCAGATAGTATTCAGGCCTTAGAAGGCATGGAGCATGTGCGTATGCGTCCATCTATGTATATTGGTGATGTAGGTGTAAGAGGTTTACACCACCTAGTGTACGAGGTAGTTGATAACTCTATTGATGAAGCCTTAGCTGGTCACTGTGATAATATTACAGTAACTATTAATGAAGATAATTCTATTACTACTGAAGATGATGGTCGTGGGATTCCTGTAGGATTGCACAAAAAAGAAGGAGTCTCTGCATTAGAGGTTGTAATGACTAAGATTGGTGCTGGTGGTAAATTTGATAAAGATTCGTATAAAGTTTCTGGTGGTTTACATGGTGTTGGTGTGAGTTGTGTTAACGCCTTGTCTGAGCATCTTAAAGCAACAGTTTTTAGAGAAGGTAAAGTTTATGAGCAAGAGTATGAGCGTGGTAAAGCAATGTATCCTGTAAAAGTTGTAGGTGATACAGATAAGAGAGGTACAACGGTTACTTTTAAACCAGATTCTACAATATTTACGCAGACTTTAGAATATAACTACGATACATTAGCTAGTCGTTTAAGAGAACTAGCGTATTTAAATAAAGGGATTACAGTTCATTTAGTTGATAAACGTCGTAAGAAAGAAGATGGTGAGTTTGAAGGTGAAACATTTCATTCTAAAGAAGGACTTAAAGAATTTATCAAATTTTTAGATGCAACAAGAGATCCTTTAATGAAGGATGTAATTGCGTTTGAGGGTGAAAAGAATGGTGTGCCAGTTGAGGTTGCCATGATTTATAATACCTCTTATGCTGAGAATTTACACTCTTATGTAAATAATATTAATACACATGAAGGTGGGACACACCTTTCTGGTTTTCGTCGTGGACTAACACATACGTTGAAGAAATATGCAGATGAATCTGGCATGTTAGAAAAATTAAAGTTCGATGTCGCTGGTGATGATTTCCGTGAAGGATTAACCGCTATTATTTCTGTAAAAGTACAAGAACCACAATTTGAAGGACAAACAAAAACCAAATTAGGAAACCGCGAAGTTTCAGCTGCTGTAAGTCAGTCTGTTTCTGAAATGTTAACAGATTATTTAGAGGAGAATCCAGATGATGCTAAAACTATCGTTCAGAAAGTAATCTTAGCAGCGCAAGCACGTCACGCAGCACAGAAAG
>CAYMFF010000185.1:0-2118 GCA_964389575.1 uncultured Chitinophagaceae bacterium | reverse complement strand
AAAGCATTTCCCAAGCCAACATGTCGTCTTGTCGAGTTGGTACTTTGTCTAAATTTATTTTCATGCCATGCTCGCCCTTGGCACTCATTTCACTTGTGCTACATGCAATTCCTGCGGCACCCATATCCTGCATACCAATGATGCAATCTGTTTCTAAAAGCTCCATACAAGCTTCCATTAATTTCTTTTCTTGAAAAGGGTCGCCCACTTGTACCGCTGGTAAATCTTTGGCACTATCCTCGTCAATATCGGCACTCGCAAATGATGCACCACCAATTCCGTCTTTACCCGTATCACTACCTACAATAAAAACAGGATTGCCTACTCCGTATGAAATGGCAGAAAGTGTTTTTCCCGCTTGCGCAATTCCTACGCTCATAGCATTTACCAATGGGTTGGTATTATAACTTTCGTCAAAAAATGTTTCACCAGCAACAGTCGGTACTCCAAAACAATTTCCATAATGTCCAATGCCGGAAACGACGCCTTTCAGTAAATGTTTCGTTTTAGAATCTTCTAATTTTCCAAAACGTAAAGAATTCAAGGTAGCAATTGGACGAGCACCCATAGTAAATATATCACGATGTATACCACCTACACCCGTAGCCGCTCCTTGGAATGGCTCAATAGCAGAAGGGTGGTTATGACTTTCTATTTTGAACGAACAGGCTAGACCATCGCCAATATCTATCAAACCAGCATTTTCTTCACCCGCAGCGGCCAATACACGGCTACCTGTTTTGGGTAATTTCTTCAGGTATTTAATAGAGTTTTTATAACTACAATGCTCACTCCACATCACACTGTAAACCGCAGTTTCTGTAAAGTTGGGCACACGACCAATGTGTGTTTCAATGGCTTTGAATTCGTCTTCTGTAAGACCTAATTTCTTTGCTTGCTCTAGTGTTGCTTCCATGGAAGGGCAAAGGTACATTTTAGTGAATAGTGATAAGTGAATAGTCAATAGTTTTTGTGTGTTGGGGGATATTTGGTGAATAGTGTTGATTTAGCAAAGAGCAAATAGCGATTAGGCAATGATATGAGTAATTCACAAAGTGTTCTCCGCTGGAAGTTTATGCCGCTAAAGCGGAAGAGGGTAGGGAGGTGGATAGTACTTTTGTCCCAATGCAAAAAAACATACTCATAGCAGAAAGCGGTAGTACCAAAACAGATTGGGTACTAATAGGAGAGAAGCGCAACAAGCGATTAAGTACCCAGGGATTACACCCGTACTTACAAGGAGCCAATGAGATTATTTATATTTTAGAAAATGAACTAAAGTTAAATCCTAAACGCACGCAGGTAGACGAAATCTATTTCTATGGCGCGGGTGTCAATAGCAAGGATAGTAAAAAAGTAATTCTAAAAGCCCTGAAGTCTTTTTTTGATACAAAGAAAATTTATACGGAAGGTGATTTATTGGCTGCCGCCAGAGCTACTTGTCAAAATGTAAAAGGGATAGCCTGTATTTTAGGAACCGGTAGTAATTCCTGTTTTTATAACGGGAAAAGAATTACGAATAAATTGCCATCATTAGGTTATGTTTTAGGAGATGACGGCAGTGGAAATCATATTGGTCGAAAATTATTGCAATATTATTTTCAAGGGATAATGGATAAAGAGCTCGCGACGGGGTTTGAAAAAATGTTTGATGTAGAACTAGAAACTATTTTAAATAATATCTACCGCAAACAATTTCCCAATCGTTACTTAGCACGCTTTGCAAAATTTGCACTTGAAAATCGAGGGCATTACATGATAGAAAACATAGCCGAAGATTGTATCAATGATTTTTTTATCAATAATTTATTGCATTACAAACAGATTCATAAAGTGCCGGTTCATTTTAGCGGATCCGTTGCAGATTCATTTAAAGATGTAATCAAACAACTTTGTTTTCAGTACGAAATAGAACTCGGTAAAGTTGTAAAACGTCCAATCGGAGATTTAGTAAAATATCATAAAAGATAATTACGAATTAGTAAATTATGAATTACGAATGATCTCGGAATTGAATTGTCTAATTTCAACTAAAAAATAAGCACTAAAAACTCAAAACTAAATTACCCCTTCGCAATTTTCTTCATAGCCACCCATTGCTTCAGCATATCTCTTGCA
>CAYMFF010000184.1:0-2121 GCA_964389575.1 uncultured Chitinophagaceae bacterium | reverse complement strand
GCTTGCTTATTCGGGTCAAACCAAAAACGCATTTCAAAATCTATGGAACTCCCTCCAAAATTATTAAAGAAAATTTGCGGTTGCTTATCTTCCGAAGGTGGTGGAAAATTATCTTCCACCATTCTTAGCAATACCTCTTTTGCATAACGCAAATCAGTATCATAATGAACCCCACAATTAATTATCAATTTATTACTAGGCGTAATTCCAAAATTCTTAAACGGATTTGTCAGCACCAACGAATTAGGAATCACTACAATATTGTTATCTTTTTCTCGAATAAACGTACTGCGCATCGTTATTTCTTCCACCTGCCCCGAATAGCCATTGGTCTCTATCCAATCTCCTACATTTAATATATCTTTTACCGAGAGCACGACTCCTGAGAATAAATTTGACAAAGCACCTTTCAAGGCTAAACCAACTGCCAAACCAGCCACACCAGCACCGGCTAAAATACTTTCGATAGCCGTGTCTAAATTCATCGTACTCAAGGCCAATACCAAGCCAATTATTAAAACGAATACGGATGCTACATTGGCCGTTAAACTTCTGATGCTGTCCTTAGTTATATATTGCGTTAGTCGCTTATCTATTACTCTTTTTAGTACTTGTGACAACCAAATGGTTAGCACAAACACTCCAATCCCGAGAACGAAATTGGGTAAGTTTACTATTAATATTTCGTACCAAGCGCTGAGTTTATCTGTTATTAATTCTAATGGTTTTTGCATAATCTTTTTTGTTTTGTTTGTTTAGTGAAAAAAATAATTGGTCTGTTCTCACCTTTGAAGTTCTTCAAAAGCATTGTCTTGGCTTAGCCTTCTAACCAAGATGTAAACATCCAATGTCTTTTTTCTAAACGTTCGGCCCATTGCGTTAAAATCAAATGTGTGGCACTATCACCCGCCTGGGCTGCCACCTCTTGGCTAGAGACAATCGTTGTCAATAGTTTTTCATAATCAAGAATTACATCTGCAACCATTTCGTTAGATGATAATCTTTTCGTTGGCTCCGTAATAGATGATTCATCTAAATACTCCTGTAAGGTTGATAAAGGTCGTCCGCCGAATACTCGAATGCGTTCGGCCAATTGATCGATTACTAATTTTACATCATTGTAATCTTTTTCAAATTCCGCGTGCAATTCAAAAAAATCACTTCCCTTCACATTCCAATGAAAGTTTCTTAATTTCTGATAATGAATTTGATAATTAGCTAAAAGCTTGTTTAAATTAGAAACAAGTTCTTTGGCGTCTTCAGTCTTAAATCCTAATACTTTTGATTTCTCTATTCTGTCTATAATTTCTGTTTCCATATATATAACCTATAGGACAGCGGACGGAATTCCAAATGAGACTCTTAAAGAATTCTTAAAGCTCATTTACAAACGCTACGAAAACCGTTAGCTATCATAGTCATGCCAAGGCATAAAGCTCCTTAAAATTAAAATTGCTTTTCGCTTAAATATTTCCAATATCTTTTGGGCACATGCCGAATATGGAGCTTCATATTTTTTCTAGACTTGATATTCGTACTTTTAAAATAATTTTTCCAGAGTTCTTGAAATTCTAATTCTTCTTGCGCAAAAATCAATTCAGATGTTTCTGTAGGATTAAAATTATTTTCAAAATCAAACTGCACTTCTTCTACTTTTTCTAAATCATAACGAATGCCATACTTTCTTTTTAGGTCATAGATAATCCATTCTTGGTCAGCATATCTACTTTTAAAATGTTTAAGAATGATAGGCAACACATTAAAATCAGGCTCAATGGTTGCAAAATAAATATTGTCCTTCGTTAATCGAAAACGCACAAAAGCTTCCATTCGATGCTTTTCACGCCCCACGCTTTTCGCAATTTTAGACACTTGCATCACCGCATCGTTTCCATAATCTCCTGCCACATTACCTTGATCAAAAACATGTTGGGCATAAGCCAACAAAGTGCGCTCCATATCAGACCGCTCACTCAAAAAGGAATAATAAAACTTCCAGCTATTCTTTGATTTTTCTTTGATTGATTTCCATACGCGCTTGGCTTTTTCATCATCTATTGGCACAAAAATCACTTCTCCAAATAAAGGCTTTGGCTCTGTATCACGCTGAATTTCCACGTC
>CAYMFF010000183.1:0-2131 GCA_964389575.1 uncultured Chitinophagaceae bacterium | reverse complement strand
GTGGCAGTTATTCTTTTAATCAATCATAATAATTAATATTACCGTCAGTATCCTTTTTAAAATTTACATTGTATTTAATCGAATAATTTTTTCCGCATTTCTGAGAACAAAACCAACCAAAATTTGGTACAGCAACATTTCCCAATTTTATAAGTTCTTCTACAGGCGGGTCTAAAGAGTCACTATCCTTACTTGACTTTGCAATTACTTTTTCGCAATAATTACAGAGCAAATTATCTGGGTCGATATTGCTTTCATTCGTAATAATAAATGGACCAAGTTGTTCTCTTTCTTTTTTCATACAAAAAACTTATTCATATTGCCACTAACACAAATATATGTAGAATAAGCCCTAAAAAATAACCATCAAAGTATATCATAGTCAACGCTATTAAAACTAGTACCTCACATGGTTTTGTGCCGTAGTACATTTCGTATATATATCATAGTCCTTTGGCTAGCAGAGCCCATTTCTATACACAAAATGTACTATAGATCCTCCTCCTCCATCCGTTTCATCCACTTGCGTATTTCGGCTTCGGTCATGCGGTTTATTTTTTCTTGTAGGCGTACCGGTCCGCGCGGTGTAATGCGGGTAAGGGGATGGTCGTCTTTTACCGGTCCTCGTTTTTCATCGGGCGTCCACTCCAATAAATCATTGGGCGTGCAATAGGCGCTGCGGCATATAATATTAATATGCTTTAATCGTATGCGATCATAATTGCCTTTGAGCAGGCGGTGGGCGCTATATCTTGAAATGCCTTTTTTTACGAGCCAGGCAAAAGGCTCTGCTATTCCCTTGCTCGTGAGCAAGGCTTTTATTCGGAGGTTTATCATAGTACATACAGATTTGGTAAAACGTATTGCCCATAATTTACGAATAAATCAAGAATGTTTTAGCCAAGTAGCTTATTTTTTAGCATAAGAAGACTAAAATTGTTGTAAGCCCAAACTAGGGTGTAATAAACACAAACTCTTGTATTGTAAACACAAACTAAAGTGTTGTAAATGCAAACTCATGTGTAACAGAACCAAACTTAGGAGCAACAGAATCAAACTCATGCGCAACAGAACCAAACTTGTGCGTAACAATTACAAACATATTAGTTACAAGCCCAAACTATGAGCAGTTTTTGGTTAAAGTCTTAGCCACGGATTTTTAAAAGGGGTAAATTGAAAATTCACCTCCGAAGGAGTCCTTCGGACAAAAAACAAATCAAAATATGACAGACACACAGTACAACAGACAAGGCTCATTTGCCAAAAGCGATGACTTTATGGATGACCATGCCGCCCATGCCGCCATAACCGCCATTACACAAATAGCTCCGCTGGCTGCTAGCCTAAAAGCCAAGCTGAATGAAGTAGTCGTGGCAGACGGTATCGGTAGCCAAGACAATAGAGGTACCACCGTACAAAAAAATAACCTTAAAGCTATGGTGCAAGAAAAAATGATGCACATTGTACGGGCCGCCACCGCTTTTTATTTAAGCACAGGCGATACCGTAAAACAAAGCATAGTAGATTATACCCCTACGGATGTAAAATCTTGGATACCCGAAGAGCTTTACTCCAAAGCCAAAAAACTAGTAACCGATGTAACACCCGATGGCGCATCGCTCATTGGTGCCGCCGCCGCAGATGTAAGCGACCTAGATAGTACCGCCGACCAATTAAACGATGTAATTCAAGATCCCAAGCGCGCCATAGAAGTAAGCAAAGTGTATAACGCTAAAATTGACCCACTATTAAACGAGTGTGCCGATATACGCAAGCAGCTAGATATTTTTATGCAAACGCTTATCTCCACCGAGCCTACTTTATATGACGAGTGGAAAGAAACCCTGAGTATAGATGAAACGGGCGCAAACAACCCGCCTGTATTGGAGCTAAACATTACCGTGAACTCCGGCGAAGTTCAAAACATAGATTACAGCGCTTTTGCATTAGTAACCAATAGCGAAATAAAACTCATAAACAATAATGATGCAACGATAGATTATGGTTTTGGCCCTGATGCGGGCAACTTTAATGGCGACCCTACCACCGTAGCCGAGCAAAGCCAAGAACGCAAAACAGCAAGCGCATTAGGCTATCACTCTGTAGAAAATAATATGCTCAATGTACGCAA
>CAYMFF010000182.1:0-2146 GCA_964389575.1 uncultured Chitinophagaceae bacterium | reverse complement strand
GAGTTTTTACATAATCATTCTTCGCGTCCGCTTACACTTTTTGCTACGCACTATCATGAGCTCAACGAACTAGAAAAGAAACACAAACGCATTCGTAACTTTCATGTTACGCATAAAGAAGCGGGTAATAAAATTATCTTCCTACGCAAATTAGCTGAAGGTGGTAGCACCCATAGCTTTGGTGTACATGTGGCAAAAATGGCTGGCATGCCACCGCTCATTGTAGAACGCGCCAATGAAATATTGGGCATACTAGAAGAAAAAAATAATGCCGAAGTGAATACCGAAAAGAAAAAGGCAAAGTTTGACAAAATAAATACAGAGCAAATGCAGCTCAATATTTATGATGGAGTAACTGAAGACTTAAAGCGAGTGCGGGAAATTTTACAAGCGGTTGAGATTAATTCTTTGACACCTGTAGAAGCGCTTATGAAGTTGAATGAGTTGAAGGGCATTGTGGATTAAAATATTATCGATGCCAAATCTAATAGACCCCAATAGTATTATGAAAGGTGGGTTTATGAACTTTTTGGATGATTTGGATTATTCAATTTTGCCAAACAATCATGGGATTCAACCAGAATCTACATTTACGCAGTTTTATATACCGAACGAGCAACTAATAATTTATAGACTTTTAAATTCAAATGAAGATCCTATTGCTGCCATAAAGTTAGTTAGGATAGAAGAGTGTGCCACTAATTATTATGCTGTAGATAAGGTTCATGTTGACCCTTTTTATCAGACTAATGGTTATGGAACTTATCTCTATGAGAATACTATTAGAGAAATAGGAAATCCAATAATATGCGATGCTAATTTGACTCGGCCAGGTTCATTTAATTTATAGAATCGACTTCATCGGCGCAGTGAATATAGAGTTAGGTGTATGAATACAAACACTTGTCCCATTGAAGAATATAACGCTAAACGGGAAACAGATTATTGGGGGTTTGATTTGGATATGATAGATGAACTTAAAGATCCTGAGAATATCGAAATGCTAATCGAGCAATCTCCAGAACATATTGAGTTGTATAAATTTTTACAGAAAAATTTGAAAAGTATTAAAGATAAAAAACATATTAGACTTGTATTTGGGTAGGCTAATTTTTCAATTAAATTGGACATGTCAAAATCTAAAATTATCCACTGAAAAAAGTGAATAAATATTCACACTCCTATACAGTACGGTTTGGCTGTGATGTTTTTGGTATATACACATCTGTGTATATTAACAGAAGGAAATTTGATATAAGTGAAATACATTCGAATCTATGAGTACATCAAACAAGCGAAGATGCTGTTCAGATGGTAAAATTCATACACCCTATATAACAAAGAAGGGTGTAAGAATCTTCCATCCAACAAGTGTCTTCACATTCGATTGTCCTGGATGTTCATGTTGCTGTCCAAAGTAAGCATGATCATTTTCAGTTGACCAAATTCCCGTACTTAATTGTGCGGGAATTTTTTATAAAAGTATTTTTAAGAACACTTGAAAGAACAAATATAGTCGCGCAAATATATTTGCAAAATATTTTACGCATTCTAATACCCACGATTATCAGTCTATTTCCATAATCGTTGTTAATAACCCTCTGCAATCCTTGAACAGCCTATAATTAGTTCTTCTTCCCCGCAGGGTATTCTAAGGTTAAGAACTAACCAAATTTTCAAGCAACATTCTGATAAATTTCTACATAAGGTGTTTATCCCGACTAGGTGTTGATTGTATCTACACCTTCATATTTTTTGCTTAAAACAATAACATATCAGTCAACCGAAAACCAATTAATATGGTGTAAATTTACACCAACTATAAAATCATGGGAAGACAAAGCATTTCATTTACACCTCCAAACGATGATTGGTTAAAAGCGCAAGTAGCTAGCCAAGAGTATGCTAGTAAAAGTGAATTGGTCAATGATTTAATACGCCAAGCTCGCAAGCAACAAGCTGAGGTAGATTGGATCAAAACCAAATTAGAGAAAGCTGAGCAAGGTGGCTTTACAAAAAATAGCAAAGCACAAATATTAAAAAAAGCAAAAGCTAGGCTAAATGGCTAAGTACAAACTAAGCAAAGAGGCCGAAGAAGATTTAATACGAATACACAATTACGGCGTAGAGAAATTTGGGATGGCTC
>CAYMFF010000181.1:0-2156 GCA_964389575.1 uncultured Chitinophagaceae bacterium | reverse complement strand
AATGATTTAGCGGTTCTTGGCATAAGAGAGGGCAGTTGGATACGAGTAAAAGGAGGTGATATTACACTAGGTGGAGAATTAAGTGCTCGATTATTTAGGCCTAATGTAAAGCCTGTTGAATTAGCAACGGGAAGCGATTTGAGCGGGTTGTAAATCTAATTTAGACTTTCGTGCATCTCAAATGAACCATCGTTATCCATATCAAAGAGGGCATCGATTTTTGGTCTTTTATTCCAATCTATAGAGTCAATGTTAAACGGAATTTTATTGAGTTTTTTGTTTAGGACACATCTTTCCTCTTCCGTAAAATTTCGTACTCGTATGGCGTCATAACCTTGCATGTTTAACGATTGAACGACTGTGTGAAATAAAGGATTTTTTATAGTATCCGTTTCACTGGCAATATCAATTATCATTTTATCAGGACTGACTGAAGTTATTTTGTTTAAGGTAGAGTCAATATTTTTTAAAAGAATAATTTGCTCTTCCTTTAAGTTTAGTCTCCGTACATAACTAAAATCAATTCCGGTGCCGCAACTGGGATATATGCGACTGTTGTCAAAGTGAACATAACATTCGTTTTCTGTCAAAAGGATATTTACGTACGGATAATAATTCATTGGTGGAATAGGTGGTGGAGCCGGTTTGTTATTAGAAGTGTTTTCTTGGATTACCTCTTTACGGTTTTCCCCAATTATGAAATAACCTTTCTTCTCTTTTTTGCTTTTACATGAAAAAAATAATGCGGTTAAGCCAATGAGAAGAATCATCAAATCACCAAATCGTCTCATTGCCAAATTAAATAGCTTCCAAACTAATCACAATACCCTTACTAGCAGGAGTATGCGATCGCTTCGCATTTTGATTAATTGGCACGAGTACATTGGTTTCAGGAAAATAAGTCCCCACTGTTCTGCGTGCAATTGGATAAGAAATCAACGTAAAGTTTTTCGCAAGGCGTTCTTCGCCATTAAAGTGTGAGCGTATATGAACATTCTGTTTATGCTTTAATCCAAGTTCTTCTAAATCTTTAGGATTAATTAAAACAACACGACGTCCGTTTTTGATACCACGATAACGATCTGCCATTCCATATACTGTTGTGTTATACTGGTCGTGGCTTCGATTCGTAATCATATAAAACTGTTGGTCTTGTAATTTATTTTCAGGCACTTCGTTTACCGTGAAATTTGCTTTTTTATTAGCCGTATTAAATTCTGCTTTTCGTGCACCATTGGGTAAATAAAATCCTGCTGGTTGTCTTACGCGTTCATTATAATTATCAAAACCAGGAATAGTTGCTTCAATAGCATTTCTCGTATTATCATAATTGGCTACCATTTTATCCCAATCAATTTTCGTGTTTTCGCCCAATGTTGCTTTAGCTAATTCAGCTACTATTTTTGGTTCGCTCAACAGCTCGTCAGAAACGGGTTTGAAAATTCCTTGCGAAGTATGCACTACACCCATAGAATTTTCTACGGTTACAAATTGCTCACCACTTTCTTGTACATCATTATCCATACGGCCTAAGCAAGGAAAAATTAGTGCTTCTTCTCCATGGATTAAATGTGAGCGATTTAGCTTGGTAGAAACATGCACTGTCAGTTCACATTTTTGTAAAGCCTCGGCGGTATAATCAGAATCCGGTGTGGCGCTCATAAAGTTGCCGCCCATGGCAAAAAACACTTTTCCTTTTCCTTCGTGCATTGCCTTAATAGCATCTACTACATGATAGCCATGATCTTGGGGAGGTGCAAAACCAAAGTTCTTTTCAATATTATCCAACAGCCATTGCGGTGGCGCTTCCCAAATGCCCATGGTGCGATCACCTTGCACATTCGAGTGACCTCGCACAGGACACGTACCTGCGCCAGGTTTTCCGATGCTTCCTTTTAGTAAAAGTAGGTTTACTATTTCTTGTACATTGGCTACACCATTTTCATGTTGGGTAATGCCCATCGCCCAGCAGATAATTATTTTTTTATTTTCTATTAAAAGTTTTGCCGTCGCTTTTACATCTTCAAAAGAAACGCCTGCATCTTTAGCTAAAGCTTCCGCATTTACATTTTTAATGTTTTCAATCAATGCATCATAACCTGCTGTTTTATTTTTTATAAATTCTAAATCAAAAACAGTACCAGGGTTTTCTTGCT
>CAYMFF010000180.1:0-2180 GCA_964389575.1 uncultured Chitinophagaceae bacterium | reverse complement strand
ATGCATTCTCAGAAAACTTTATGTTGCCTTTAAGTCATGATGAAGTGGTTTATGGAAAACAGTCTATTTTAGGGAAAATGCCAGGTGATGAGTGGCAACGTTTTGCGAATTTAAGATTACTATATAGTTATATGTTTACACATCCTGGAACTAATCTATTATTTCAAGGATCTGAATTTGGACAAAGTAGTGAATGGGATTTTAAAGGAAGTCTCGATTGGCATTTACTCGAGTATGAGCCTCATAAAGGGATACAAGAATTAGTTAAAGCATTAAATAAATTGTATAAAGAAGAACCCGCTTTATATCAAAAGCAATTTGTTGCAGAAGGGTTTGAGTGGATTGATTATGGCGATGCTGAAAATTCTGTATTCACATATATTAGAAAAGGTAATGACGAAAAAGATGATATCATCGTTGCTTGTAATATGACACCTGTCCCTAAAGAAAATTATAAAATTGGTTTATCTCGAAAAGGAAAGCTAAAAGAAATTTTTAATAGCGACTTAAAGACATATTATGGCAGTGGTGGTTATAAAAACAGAATGAAAACTACAAAAGCTAAGGCCTGGAATTATAGAGATTATTCAATAGATATAAATATTCCACCATTAGGTATGGTTGCCTTTAAGTATGATAATATAGTTAAGCCAAAGGTTAAAACTTCACCAAAAAAGAAACTAGTTAAAAAGGCTAAGGCTAAAACAAAATCTAAATAGCTATAAAAATAATATTTCAAGATTAAGGCCTTTCGGACGTTTAATGGTCGAAAGGTCTATCTTTTTGTAATTTAATCTAATAATAGATTCCCATTAAATAGATTAAAAACTGGTATACTCACAAATTCTTAACTCAAAAATCTAATAGTTAGTAATTCGTCATAAATACAACGTTTATAGCTTTTATTAGTTCTATTTTTTCCGTTTTTTTGTCAATCATTTTCAAATGAACTCATGCTATGATTGTAAATACAGAATTAGAAAATAAAGGGAATTTATTTCCTTCAAAAATAATAGACTTCAAAAAAGATGTTAATACATTATATTTTTCAACAGATAATGATGTTATACTACAATTAACTGTAGTTAGAGACAGTGTGCTTCGCTTTAGATATACAACAGTTGGTAATTTTGATAATGATTTTTCTTATGCCATAACCAAATATGCAAGTTTTGGTTATAATAAGTTAGAAATAAAGGATAAAGATGAAAGTTATATCATTACAACATCAAAATTAAGATGCGAAATTTCTAAGGAAAGCCTTCGTGTTTCTATTTACGATGTTAAAGATGGTACTTTAATTAACCAAGATGAAGGTGGTTTCCATTGGGAAGAGAATTATCACAATGGTGGTAATATTGTTAAAATGAGTAAAGTGTCTAATGATGGTGAGAGTTATTATGGCCTTGGTGATAAGCCTAATCATTTAAATTTAAAAGGAAAACGTTATACCAATTGGGTAACAGATTCTTACGCTTTTGGGAAAGATACGGATCCTATTTACAAAACAATTCCATTTTATACAGGTTTGCATCATGGTAAAGCCTACGGCATCTTTTTTGACAATACCTTTATGAGTTCTTTCGATTTCGCACAAGAACGCAGAAACGTAACTAGTTTTTGGGCACAAGGAGGTGAAATGAATTATTATTTTTTCTACGGACCAAAAATGAATGATGTTGTAGAAAGTTATACGGATTTAACAGGTAAACCTCACCATTTACCACCTTTATGGGCATTAGGATTTCACCAATGTAAATGGAGTTATTATCCAGAAAGTAAAGTAAAGGAGATCACGTCTAAGTTTAGAGAGCTTCAAATCCCTTGTGATGCGATTTATTTAGATATCGATTATATGGAAGGGTTCCGTTGTTTCACTTGGAACAAAGATTATTTTCCAGATCCAAAACGAATGGTTAAGGAATTAATGGATGACGGCTTTAAGACCGTAGCTATTATTGATCCAGGTATTAAAATAGACAAAGACTAATCAGTTTTTAAAGAAGCTTTAGAAAATGATTACTTCTGTAAACGCGCAGATGGTGATTATATGAAAGGTAAAGTTTGGCCAGGAGAATGTTATTTTCCGGACTTTACCAATCCGGAAGTTCGTGAGTGGTGGTCTGGTTTATTTAAAGAATTAATAGAAGATATTGGTATTAAAGGGGTTTGGAATGATA
>CAYMFF010000179.1:0-2200 GCA_964389575.1 uncultured Chitinophagaceae bacterium | reverse complement strand
TGTTTATATTTGGTATAGAATCTGTTGATATGCGGTTGCGTTTATACAGATGTTACCTGCCATAAAAAATGCACTCAAGAATTTTAACAATAATGAAATTTTGCTTGAATATATTCTTTGCTACTATGCTTCTCACAGCAACCGGTTGCACAACTCAAATCAACTCCAATTTGCAATTTGTTTATTCCGTAGACAAAGTAGGCGTTTTCCTATATTCGTTAAGCGACAATTCTTCAAAGTCTATCTATTCAACCGATAAGGTATTTCGCGAAAACTCCTTAACATTGGTAAATGATAGTACAGTCCAAATTATACAGCAATCCAAAATGCAAAGTGGTCGAAAAGAAAGTAATAATTTTTCGAATAACAAGAGCAAAAAAGTCCAAGAAGGCACTTTAATCACAGAGCATTCTCCTTTTACTACGGAAGGAACTTATAATTATCTAACAGACAGTATATACAACATAGACACCAAAAGTTATAAATCATATTTAGCTAAAACAAAAGACTATGAACATTACGAACACTCTATCTTAAAAATTAAAACAAGGGAGTTTGATAATAAAGGAAACCTACTTGTAGAAAAAGATACTTCGTTTAATTGCGGAAGCACTACTAGCTCTTCAAATGGAATAGAATTTGGAAACATTAAACGATTTTATGCTGAGAGTGAAACGGTTTCGGAAATGAAAATAATTTCAGAAGATGGAGATTTGAAAATAAAAGGTAAAAATTCTGAAACTCTTTTATTAAAATTTAATGGGCACTTCGATGCGAAATTTGGAAGTGGCTATTATAACCCAACATTATCAAGCGATGGCAAAAAAACTGCATTTCAATATTTAGCAGGGTTTTTAAAAAATGGCTCTTGTATATATGAAATGGACATTAAGGAGAAATCTAAAGTCAAATTAGTTGGTGAAGATTTTTTTAAACCAAAGTATTCTCCAGATAGTAAATTTCTGTTATTATTTGCAAACAGTAGAGAATCAAAAAATAAAACTTGGATTAATGACATTTACGTTTTAGACATTGAAAGAAAAAACAAAAATAAAGTGGCGAAAGGTGATAATTATTTATGGTTGCCAAATTAAAAAATACGGCAGGTAACATCGGCTCATAAGGAATACGGGCAATACTACAAACCGAAAAACTCTGCTCCGAAAACCGCCAAAGCTACCCTTTCACTTTAGGAAAAAATAAAGCAAAAGCGTAGCTTTGACTAACAGCATAACAACCGAAACAGCACGCTCCGAAAACCCGCACTCCTCATAGCCACGTTCACGTCAGGCGCAATTATAAAATAGTGATTCGTATCAAATTAATCCTTTTAACCCTTATCACATCATTGAGTAGTTCTTTCGCAATTGGACAAAATATGGAGGTTTATGGTGGGCTGAACACCAATCATTTTCATGATTTTAAATCAGAGTATGGACACTATGGGTCAAACTATAATGTTGGTGCTGGCTACTCGTTTGGAATAGCCGTTGACGGCATTCAAGCAGATTGGATGAGCTTTCGGTTTACTTTAAAGTTTGATAAATATTCGGGGAGTCTTACCGCCATAAATGGAGGATTGGCAGGAGTGTCTAGGACTAATGCAAAAATTAAAAAATCATTAGTTTCTTTTGGAGCTTTTCCAGTCAACCTACAACTACTAAAAAAAATTGATTTTAATCTTGGATTTGAAATATCTAAACTAATTTCAGAAACTTTTCAAGGTACTAGGAGTGGCTCACGATTGGGTCGACCAGACTGGAGTTATGATTTACAGGAAGAGTATAGTGAATACAACTCAGCTAGAAATTTCGGTTTAAATGCCCGACTTGCTTATAATCTCAAAGTAAACGAGTCCATTAGTATTTCACCCCAATATTGTTTTTACTTTGGTTTGTCCCAAGAATTTATAAAATTTCCAGAAGCAACCAAAGCGGTCAGACATTTTCTAGGGATAGGAATAAAGAAGAAATTAAAAACAAAGGATAATCCTCGTATTGCAAAGCATACTACTACCTACCATACTTTATGACTTAAAATAGTTGTATCCCCTCACCCAACAAACGCTTACTTTCAATATCAAAATCTTCCGCAACAAGAAAACCAGGTTTACGGCCTATTTCAAAACTTCCAAACTTATCTTCTAAACCAAAAAGTCGAGCGCCATTGCTAGTTGCCCATTGCAAAATATTTTTCAAAG
>CAYMFF010000178.1:0-2239 GCA_964389575.1 uncultured Chitinophagaceae bacterium | reverse complement strand
CCTTTAGAGTGAAAAGACAACAATAATAAAAATTTTTCTATGTCCAATTAAAGTCTGCCTGTTTAGGCAGGCTTTTTTTTACGGGATCTTTAAAATTCTATCGTTTTTTGCCAACTATATCAAAAGAAATGACGTCTTAGTAATAAGATTAAAACCCCTAAATATGAAAAACAAGATTACACAACTAGGAATTGTTAGTTTATTAGCAATTTTAATGACGACAATTTTCTTCTCCTGTAAAAAGGATAAGAATGATTTACCAAACACAAACCCAAGTGGCCAATGGAATAATTCTACAATGACTAAGGCTACCTTTTTAGGTCAAGTTCTTAAGGAAGATGGAAGTGCTTTAGATGGAGCTACCGTTACGACAGGTACGCATATGATGACAACGGATGCTGATGGGTTCTTTTATTTTTCAAATATTAGTACTCCTCAAAATGCTACTTTAATTAAAGTAGAAAAAGCAGGATACTTTAAAGCATTTAGAACGGTCCATGTAATTCCGAACCAAGATAATCAAGTACGAATTATGGCTATGGAGCTACCAAGCCCTGAAAGTTTAGATGCTACAACGGGTGGCACGATTACAATATCTAATGGTGGTTCTATTGATTTTCCCGCTAATGCGATTATTGATGAAAATACGAATCAACCCTATACTGGAAATGTAAGTGTTTATGCAAAGTGGATAGACCCAAGTAGTGATGATTTATGGCAATTATTACCCGGAGACTTACGCGCTATTAACTCGAATGGACAAGAAAGAGGATTGACGACCTTTGGAATGCAGGCTGTTGAGTTAGTGGGTAGTGCAGGTCAAAAACTACAATTAGGAAATAATAAATTGGCAAATGTGAGTTTTCCCATTCCTGCATCTATGTTAGCTAATGCACCTTCATCTATTCCGCTTTGGCACTTTGATGAAAATCAGGGCATGTGGGTTGAAGAAGGTGAAGCTTCACTTACAGGAAATCAATATGAAGGAGCGGTTTCTCATTTTAGTTTTTGGAATGTAGATATTCCAACGAATGGACCGCCAGTATCGTTCACAGCGACATTTGTAGATCAAAATAATAATCCCTTGGTTGGTTACTATGTTAGAATTGTGCCAAGCACTAATCTTGGTAGTGCAAGTGGTCTCATAAACTCTTCGGGAATTCTAACCGGAACAGGATTGCCTTCTAATACTAGTTTTAATTTGGAGGTATTTGACTTCTATTCATGTGGACTTTCTAATCCATTACATTCACAAGTTTTTTCTTCTACAACTACAAATGTCAATTTAGGAACGATTACGGTAAATATTTCAACTAATACTTCTGCCGTTGTAAGCGGTACTGCGGTAGATTGTAATAATAGTATTTTAGTCAATACTCCTGTAAAGTTTACTAATGGATCTTATGTTGGAACAGTCACCACTAATTCTTCTGGAGTGTTTACAACCACTATCAATTGCCTTACAGGTCCTACGAGTATAACTTTTACCGCCTTTGATGTATCAAACGCGGTAAATGGTAGTTTAATTTCTAGTATTACTCCAAATACGAATACAAATGTGGGTTCAATAGCTGCTTGTGGCACATTGAATCAATTTATAAACTGGACTTCTAATGATGGTACAACAACTACAAGTTGGTCCGTATTAGATGGTGTAAATGGATCATCATTTAATCAAATTTTTACTGGTAGTACAACTATTATAAGTGGCAATGATTCGAGCTTAACTCCTCAATACGTCTCATTTTTGATTGATGGTCCACAATCCTTAGGTACTCACTCACTTATCGGGAGTGGTTACTCTGATCATTTGTCAACTGGTATGGGTGAGGTAATGGTAGGAACGCCTGTAGTTAATATAACTAATTACCAAGCTATTGGTGGCTTCATAGCAGGAAACTTTATAGTAGTAATTAATAGTTCAGGTGTGCCTTCTTCCCGAACAATAACTTGTAGTTTCCGAGTGAAGCGTCTACAATAATATAGATTTTTCTATATCCAATTAAAGTCTGCCTTCATAGGCAGGCTTTTCTTATGCGTTCCATCTTATCTTTGTGTAACATGTCTTCAGCACTACATATTTATAATACGCATACGCGTGAAAAAGAAAAGTTTGAACCTTTAAACGCACCACATGTTGGCTTATATGTTTGCGGTCCTACCGTTTATAGCGAGCCTCATATAGGTAATGTGCGCACCTTCTGTTCTTTTGATGTGATCTATCGATATTTGGTTCATC
>CAYMFF010000177.1:0-2264 GCA_964389575.1 uncultured Chitinophagaceae bacterium | reverse complement strand
AGCTTGGAGTTTGTGCTTTGGAAGTCAGTACTCCTTCGAGCCAAATTGTTAGCAAAAAACGATACCGAACTCTTTTACTTTTTTCACAGCTTTTGAAAACCAAAACAATTCAAAGTCTTCAAAGGATTTTTCATAGTCGGCTTGCACTTCGCTTAGTTTTAAAACTTGGGCATTATAAATTGATAAGGACGCCAATATTTTCACCAACCACTCGCCTTTTTCTTTCTCTAATTTTATACTCAGGCTTTCGATGTTCGAATGAACAGTAATTTTCACTTGTCCTTTCTTTCCGGTTTCTATTTGTGGAGCATGAAACAAATAAGCAATTTTGGAGTTCGGTTTAAGTGCTATACTTTTTTCTTCCTGTAAACTTTCATAAATATAATTTGGCGCAATAGTCGTATCAGGAATTTCTACGTCAAACCATTCTTGCAAATCATACTCGAAACACATGCCGTGCATATAATTATACAATGATTTTTTAAGCCCAAAAGAAAACTGACTATGATCTATACCCGTGCTATCGGTAAACTCTACATCATTATTGGCAAACTGAATATTTTTTAAATTGGGAACTATACCATAGGCTTCAGGATCTAATCCTATGGGGCTATGCGCCGTTAAAGCAAACTGATGCCAAAAGCCAGATTGCACAATACCCAATTCAAATAACTGTCGCACCATTTCTAAACTATCTACCGTTTCTTGAACTGTTTGGCTCGGATAGCCGTACATTAAATACGCATGAACCATCATCCCCGCTTCGGTAAAATTTCGAGTCACTTTTGCTACCTGCTCCACCGTGACACCTTTATCAATAAGTGCAAGCAATCTATCCGAAGCTACTTCTAATCCGCCCGAAACTGCTATACAACCAGAAGCCTTTAAGAGTTTACATAAGTCAGTCGTAAAGCTTTTTTCAAATCGAATATTGGTCCACCAAGTAACCGTTAGCTTACGTCTTATGATTTCCAAAGCCAGTGACTTCATAAGGGCAGGAGGCGCGGCTTCATCTACAAAATGAAACCCATGCTCGCCTGTTTGTGCAATAATGGTTTCCATCCGGTCTACTAATAAACTAGCCGTGAGTGGTTCGTAAGATTGAATATAATCTAAACTCACATCACAAAACGTACACTTGCCCCAATAGCAACCATGCGCCATGGTTAACTTGTTCCAGCGTCCATCACTCCATAAACTGTGCATTGGGTTCGCTACTTCAATCACCGAGATATAATCTTGCAATCGCAAATCAGAATAATCTGGCGTTCCTAAATCAGCTTGCTTATAATCTTTTCGGAATGAAAAATTATTATAAACTACCGCTCCTTTTTCTAAATGAAACGTTCTTTTCAGTAAAGGCTTATCAATTGGATGATTAACTTGATCATACAATAATTCTATCGGCAATTCGCCATCGTCTAAAGTAATAAAATCAAAAAACTCAAAAACACGTTTATCTTTTAATGAGCGTAATTCAGTATTAGGGAAACCTCCACCCATTGCAACTTTTACATCAGGGTAATTTGCTTTTATGAATTGCGCACAACGAAAAGCACTTAATAAATTACCCGGAAAAGGAACTGAAAAGCAGATTAATTTGGGTTGTTCTTTTTTAAGAAGATTACTTAAAAGCTCAATAGTAAAATCATCTACAAAACTTAAAGCTTGTTGTAACTCATCATACAATTCATCAAACGAATTAGCACTCCGACCTAGTCTTTCCGCATAGCGC
Organism: uncultured Chitinophagaceae bacterium; assembly: GCA_964389575.1. Lineage (GTDB taxonomy): Bacteria > Bacteroidota > Bacteroidia > Chitinophagales > Chitinophagaceae > JAGNRR01. The sequence continues at coordinate 529 of CAYMFF010000177.1, read as the reverse complement.
GAAAAACCAAAATGTTCGTCTACGCACTCCACGATAAAGTCCGCTAAGTCTTCAAGATAAAGCGTACATAAATGTTTGGCTTTATCTTGCATACCCATAGTACCAAAGGCCCATTCCATGTCATCCAGTTGTTTAAAACGACCAGCCTGTGGTAAAAAATTACCGCTACAAACTTGCCTGGCTAAGTTTTGATTTTTTCCCTGTAAAAAAAGGATAACGGCATCTATAGTTTGAATGTAGCTTTCTTTAAGGTTATAAATCCGAATTGAATTTTCTGTTTGAATCGTGTTGTTACTTTCAATACTATCAAACATTTGAGTCAAGCCTTTTTGGCTAAAGAGCGCCAAGATGACTTCTATACCCAAATCCATTTGATAGCTATCGATTCCTTTGGTATTCAAGAATCCCTTTAAATAAGCTGTAGCAGGATACGGCGTATTGAGTTGCGTAAATGGTGGTGTTATAAGTAGAATATCGGACAAGAAATTAAAGATAGAATATTGGCAGTTTATTACGAAATTCGTTTGCT
>CAYMFF010000176.1:0-2289 GCA_964389575.1 uncultured Chitinophagaceae bacterium | reverse complement strand
ATAGCGCAGGCGAAATAAATTTTGCAGCAAAACGGGGTGAGTTTATGCCTTCGGCCTCTTTTAATAATTTTTCACGTGGACAATTTAAGATAGGTTTTGGATTTAGACTGACATCTTTTTTTGCTAAGAATAAAACCTACATAACAGCACCTGCTATTTACACTTCGGGTAAAACGGGACCAAGTGTTTTCTTTGCAGACCAAATCCCACAAAATATTGATACAATCGTATTTAAACGACCTAAAGGCGTCTCGTTAAATGTAGCCATCCTATTAGAATATAGTTTTAACCAAAACTGGTCCGCAGGATTTAATATTGATGCATTTGGATTAACCGTTGCACCGAAAACAGTGGGTAAATACAGAGATTTAGAACAACAAGACGTTTCAGCCAAACCTACTTTTTTTAATGCGTTACTTATAAGTGATAATGATAGAGGTAGCTTAAACAGTGAACTTTACGTGAAATATTTCATGACGGACAATCCCTATTTTTTTAAAGCGGGTGCTTCTTTTTATTTCAACGAACAAAAGACTTTGAAAAAACAACGCTTAGGTAACGATCGCTTTCGTTATAAAAGTCTGGCACCCGTTATTGGTGTTGGTTGGATTATTCCCCCGCCACTGTTGGGGAATAAATAAGGAACAAAAATTATATTGACCTTTTAAGACGGTCTTTAGCCTGTATGAATTTCTAATTCAGTAATTATATGCTTTTCTAAAAATTGTTCAAGTTCTTTTTGCTCTTCTTGATTGAGTTTTAAATATAATAGAATATCATCAAATTCAATTTTATAAGCACGACCCTTATAATTTCTACCATACCTGACTTCTTGGATTTCATCGAAACTGTATTGCTTTTCATAGTTCCCTTTTTTAATGATAAAATCATTTTCATTTATGGATAAAACGCCAATGAGTTTAAAGAACTTGGCATCGAGATAATAAATAAATACAGCACCACTAATCAATAAAAGAGTAAGAAGAATAAGGAGTCCATCATATTTTTTCAAGAATAACTCAATACTACCTTCTTGAGCATTAGTTCCAGAAACTAAATAAATTAACAAAAAAGCCAAACCCAATAAAATACGAAAATCGAATTTTAATTTAGGCTTGGCTTCAGTTTCAATAATGCTATAATCTAGCATTATTTAATTGACTTAGTACCGGTCTCACCCATAGTCTGAGTTGCATTAAGTGCTACTACCATATCAGTAAGCATATCACTTGCTGCAGCTGGAGAATTCGGCAATAAGATCAAATTACTCTTCGTACTTTGTCCTACTGCACTTAAAGTATCATAGTGCTGCGTTATTACAATCAAGGCCGATGCTTCTTGTGAATTAATTCCAGCACGGTTTAATACCGCCATACTTTCTTCTAATCCTTTCGCAATCTCACGACGTTGATCCGCAATACCCTGTCCTTGTAAGCGCTTGCTTTCAGCTTCTGCCTCTGCTTTCTTGACGATACGGATTCTTTCTGCTTCACCTTCATACTCTGCAACCATTTTCTCACGCTCCGAAGCATTAATTCGATTCATAGATACTTTTACTTCCTCGGCAGGATCAATATCTGTTACCAACGCTTTTACAATTCCATATCCATAAGAAAGCATCGCTTCATCTAACTCACGTTTTACCGCAACGGCAATTTTATCTTTCTTTTCGAATACATCGTCTAGTTTTAAACGAGGCACCTCCGCACGAACCACATCAAATATATAAGCAGTAATCTGCGCATGTGGATTATCCAATTTATAAAATGCATCATATACCTTATCTGGTAAAATTAAATACTGCACCGAAACCTTTAAGCGCACAAATACATCATCATGTGTTTTAGTTTCTACCATTACATCTAATTGTTGAATCTTTAAACTGACTCTTCCTGCAATGCGATCAATAATTGGAATTTTCCATTGGAAGCCAGATCTTCTTACAGAACGAAACTTTCCAAATCGTTCAATTATGGCAACTGTCTGTTGTTTAACGACAAAGAAACCTTGAATGATAATAAATGCGATTAATACGATAAATACAATAGGGAGAAAGCCTCCCAATACTGCTAATAATGTGCCCATAGTTTAAATTTTTGTTGAGAGTTAAAGGTACGACAAAGGCACGTCATTATTGCATCACAGAGTCTATTTCGGTCCAAAGGACTTCTTTCGAAGGATAAACGGAATTAGAATTATGATAAGCGGTCAATACTTAATATTTTATCAGAATGAAATACTTTTGTGCAGTGTACACACCGCAACAAGAAAAGAAATACATAGCACAGG
>CAYMFF010000175.1:0-2314 GCA_964389575.1 uncultured Chitinophagaceae bacterium | reverse complement strand
AACCCTAACTGTATTTTAGATTCAGCCATAATACTCACTCTCGCTATCACGTCAAAAAATGGACTAAGTTTTTTAGGAATTGGTATTTGATTGAAAGACAGTCTTCTATCGTCATTATATTTAGAATTTGATATAAATGACTTAAATTCTTGATGTCTAAAGTTTTCGTATAACTCTTCCTTATTAGTTGCTGCAGACTGTGATGCTACTTTATTGATGAAAGTATCTTTTACTTTAGATACAAATTCTGGATCAAAAAGATTGTCCTCAGTGATCATTTTATCGGCAAAGGTATTTCTGTCCCAACCCCTTTTGTCTTTTAGTTTTAGGTATTTGCGTTCTTGGTTTCCAACACATATTTTTACATCTTCAGATATGCCAATAGCGAGTTCTACTGGTAGGTATATGTTTGTAAAACTTCTAGAATAATAAATACTACTTGCTGAGATCATTGCTATTCTAGTTTCACTACAATTGCAGTAGTTGTCACATGGTTCGAAAGAGTTATCTAACTCACTTGACCCTTCCCATGGCTTTGATCCAGAGCAACTAGGTTGAATCCCATTTATACCTTCAAGATTTATCTTTTGTGTTAGGCAATTGTTATTCTCACATTCTAACCAAATATTGGAATAACCTTCAGATGTATTTCTGTTTTCTGTCCAGGTTAGTTTAGGGTCGTTGCAACAATCTTGAATGTGGAGTAAGTTTTTTCCTTTATCATCATAGCCATCTGATCTTGAAATAATATTCAACTTTTGGTTTTTCCAGTACAAGTATTTACTCCAAGGCAAGTTGCTTAAATGGCCGTACCTGCAAATGAATACTAGATTGTTCTGGATGAGAGTATTAAATTTGAACACATTTTCTTTGGTAACAATCTTATCTCCACAAGACGCATAGTCTTTAGGTGGAGCAAATAAATCTAAAAACCTGTTTTTAGTTCTCCATTTACATTTCCACCAATCGAGAGTTCTAAATTTTTTACTTCTCTTACTTACAAAATATGAAGGGAAATGAACAGAAGGAATAAAAAAATCTAGAATCGGGTCGTTTTTGTAATTCCCATCTTCTGTTTGAATGTAGTTGTTTCGTTCATTCAGTGTGATATGCGGAACATCCACCAATGTTATTAGGTTGGGTAATTCCTGTTCAATTTTGATAAAGTCTAAAAATCTTGAATCATCTATCACTTTGATTTTATTGCTTAGTAATCTTTTTTTAAGGTGTGGGTATTTGTTGTCTTGATCAATAGCTGTATCGGTGTCTACTTCTTTTATAATTTGGTTAACTTTCTGAATTATTCCCCATTCTTCTATACATAAGACCAGACTGGAAGTTCCAAACTTGGAAATCAATATTGCTCCCACACCAGCAACAGAAGAGAACAACTTAGACCATCCCACAGAATCAATATATTGATCGCAAATTGTTATTCTCATTTATACTTATTTAGGATTCGCACTACTGATACACGTTCTACCCTTCTGAGTGACATTGCAATTTTCCAGAAGTCATTAGCTATGTTCGATTCATATTCGTTGATAGGTATGTATAAGTTGCTTTCCTTTTCTCTAGGATTATTAAACCACATATCATCCCTACTATTCTTTTTTATCAACCAGTCATCTAATGCATGTGTAACAATGGTTTCAATTGTGCTAATAACTTCATCTGAAAGTGGAATGCCAATGCCGAGAGTTTGTCTTCCATTCTTGAAAAAATCAATAATATCATTTTTCATGTTTTGGATAGTGACTGCATCTACCTGAAATGCATTGTTGTTATCAGGAAATTCTGTCTGTCTTATTAAGGTTGCAACATATAGATTAAGATATCGCTTCAAAGCTTTTTCGGCAAATGGAGTTATGGATATTGGTTCTACATAGCCATAAAACTTTTCATGAAAATCTATAAAGGTTTCAAAATGCGATAGATCTCTAGATCTGAATGGATGGTGAAGAGTCAAAACAAGACCTTCCTTATTTCTACCAACTCTACTTGAAGCTTGAATATATTCTGCAATATTTCTAGGCATAGAATTCATTAGTATTACGTTAAACCTAGAAATGTCAAGACCCACAGATATCATATTAGTTGCAATGACTAGGTCAGGAGGAGTTTTTCCTTCTAATCTTTTATTGTCATCAAAACTATCTTCGACAATTGAAAGATTCTTTTGGACTTCTGGACCAGATAGTCTTCCAGTCAATTCTATTTGCCTAAGATTCTTGCAATAATAATTATATAAAGATTTGCCAGGTCTTGCAACAATAGCAAATACTTTTCTCAATTCTTTAATTAAGTATGTGTC
>CAYMFF010000174.1:0-2324 GCA_964389575.1 uncultured Chitinophagaceae bacterium | reverse complement strand
TCCAAGTACCGCGCCGATGACGATCGCTCCGAGCACCGCCTGAGGCAGGCCGTCCAACACCGAGGCAAAGGAGAGAAACCCAAGGACAACAAGGCCGGTGATGCCGCCGCTCCATCGGGTTCTGGCCCCGGCCATTCGGTTCACCGAGCTACGGGAGAACGAACCGCCAACCGGGAACGCCCCGGAAACGGCGGCCGTCACGTTTGCCAACCCGGATGCCGCAAACTCCCGGTTTGCATCCCACGCGGATCGGTCCTGCTTTGCGAACTCTCGAGCGATCGACGCCGGCTCGGCAAAACCGACAAGGGCGATGACAACACCCCCAACAGCCAGCGACCCAAGGCTGCTCCAAGGCAGATCGAGCGAAAGGCTTGGCAGCCCTTCCGGGATGGGGTTCGGATCGCTGACCAGCAACACACCGTCGTCGAACCGCCCGTACAGCAGACCGATGATGACGGCGAGGGCCACGCCGGGGAACAGTCGATGCAGCCGCCGCCCGCCCAACATGATGCAGAGGGTGAGTCCGGTCAGGACGATGGCACCGGTACCCCAGTTGCCGGGGTGCGTGACCGACCAGATGGCTCGACTCACGGTTGATCCGTCTGGGGCGTCGATGCTGGTGCCGAGGGCTTTCGGGAGCTGGGATGAGATGATGATGATCGCCGCTCCGGAAGTGAACCCCATACGGACCGGCTCCGAGATCAGGTATGCAAGCCAACCGAGCCGACCGAGGCCGAGTATCAGGCGACAGACACCAACGATCAGGGCCAGCAGCGCACCGAGGGCGACGTAGTCTGTGTCACCGCTTTCGAAGCCCGCTCCCTGGAGGGCGGCAAGCGTCAACAGGCTGGTGAGGGCCACCGGTCCGGTCTGCAGGTACGGCGACGATGCAAACAGTGAAAATGCGATCAGCGGCAACGCCGAGGCAAACAGGCCGGTGACAACCGGCATCTCGGCGATCTGGGCGTAGGCCAAAGACTGCGGGATCAGGATCAGGGCCACGCTGATCCCGGCGATCAGATCGGAAAACGTCGGTCGTGGCGCGTCGAACCAGCTACTCATCGGCCAGCCTGCGCCGGAGCCGACCGGCCTCTATCGCCATGCCACAGCCTGCACATCTGCACCCTACGGCCGTCGGCTTGAGATATTAAACACCGTGAACGTCAGCGTCTTGTCTGGATCCGCCATCCAGCTCCCCAGCCCTCGCCCTGATGAGGATCTGAAGACCAACCGCAGCGATCACAATCGGCCCACCGAGCAGCGCGGTGACCGGGGGAACCTCGTCGAAGATCAACCAGACGAGTGTTGCCGCACCGATCGGTTCAACGAGCAGCGCCAGGGACACCGAGACCGACCCGAGCTGCCGGAGGTAGTTCAGTGCGGTGTGGCCTGCCAGTTGCGGCCCAAGAACCATTGCGCCGATGGCGAGCCAGGTTGTTGCCGAGTAGCCGGTTAACTCGGTACCGCTCACCAGCGAAAAAGCCAGAACCGAAAGCGCAGCAAAGGCGTAGGTTCGGCTTGCGTACGCTGCGGTGGAAAGTGTGGTGCGAAGCCGGTCACCGAGCATCAGGTACACCGCCATGGTCGCCGCACCGACCAGCGCAAGTGCGTCGCCGAGCAGCGGGTTGCTGCCGAAGGGGTCTTTCCGCTTTGAGGGGATCCTGCGTTTCCGTCGTTCACCGCCGCGTCGCCGATGGTGATGATCGCCGTGCCAATGATGGCAAGACCGATGGCCAGCCACGTAGTGCGGCTTGGCGGTCTACCGGTGACCAGGAACCAGACGGCGATGAAGATGGGGACCGTGGAAACCAGCGTCACCGACGCGGCGACCGAGGTCAGCTCCAACGACGTAAGCCAGGTTGCGAAGTGGGTGCCGAGGGCAACACCGGAGACCGCAATGATCAGCCACTGCCGTTTTGTTGGTCGATCGGAAAGGCCATCGCCGGCCGTGCCCCGTGCCGCAGAACGGATTGCCGCCGGAGCCAGGATCAACGCCCCGCCGAGCGTCCGCCAGAACGTCACGGAAACAGCGGGAGCGTCGGCCCACAGAATCAGGACCGCAGACGAAGAGATGGCGAGCACAGCAACGGCCAGGATCAGAACGAGCAGGGCCAGCGGGGCGCGGCCTGCCGCGGGATCCGCGGGCCGCTGTAGCGGTGCGGGATGCCGGGACGGGTCAGGCGGACGCACCGGGCCACCGTAGTGGCCAAGAAACCGGTCGAAGACGTTGAGATACCGCCTGGTTTCCGTAACGATGGGCTGGTGAGCGACACACAGCACAAAAACCAACCATCACCCGACGGCGAGAAGCCACTGCTGGTCAT
>CAYMFF010000173.1:0-2366 GCA_964389575.1 uncultured Chitinophagaceae bacterium | reverse complement strand
AGATTTGTCTTACCCACCTTTTAGGGAGTTGGTCAGATTCTTTGGAGCTAATATCGTTTCTCTAAAAACAAAAAATGGTGTTATAGACCTTAATTATTTTGAAAAAAAACTAAAGAAAGAGAAAATAAAATTTTTGTTTTTATCGCCATTACATCAATTCCCCACAACTCAAAGTCTAGATATTTCTGAACGCTATTACTTATATGATCTTTGTAGTCGATATGGAGTGGGCATTATTGAAGATGATTATGACCACGAATTCCATTACGATAGTACCCCACTCGCTCCAATGGCTAGTGATGACCCAGCAGAAATTATTATTTATACTTCAACTTTTTCTAAAGTACTGTTCCCCTCTTTAAGGCTAGGTTTCTTAGCTATACCTGATGCTCTTTGTAAAGAACTAGCAAAATTACGTCGACTTTCAACCCATCAAAACGATGGATTAACCCAAAGGGCCATTGCCAATTGGATGGCAAATGGCTCCTTCGAACGCCACTTACGAAAATCAAAAAGAATCTATCATAGGCGAAGAGATTATATGGAACAATGCCTTTTAAAATTAAGAGAATCAGGCTGTAAAATTGATTGGCATACACCACAAGGTGGAATGGCATTTTGGTTAAATACTTTTAAAGACTCCACACAGCTATCAAAAAATGCCTTAGAAAATCAAATTTTTGTGATGCCAGAGCAATCTTATCGACTTGATAAAAAAACTGGAACGCATTTAAGGATTGGTTTTTCAAATCAAAATGAACATGAGATTAAAGCAGGGTTAACCAACTTAAGTAAAGTAATCCTAAGGTCCACTAACTAAAATTTTGTGTCAAAAATTTGACAACAAACCGTAACTATTGTTAATACTCCATAAGTATTTTTATTAAAAACAAATACAACAACAGCACTAAAAACATTTATCAAATAAGTGAGAGTTTAACCCCAGTCGGCAACTTTTTCTGAAGAAATACCTATCATTTCGAATAATATTATATAGATGTCAAAAATTTATCTCAATTTTATAGTGATATTATGGGTCATAGTATTTACTCCTGCACTTACTTGCGCTTCTTCACTTGAAGCGGAAGTTAGCAATAATCAGTTCAGGTTATACAAGGGCCCATATCTATCTAACCTAATGATCCCTGTAACCATTAATCAGGTTTCTGGTCAAAGTGACCCTGCAACATCGTCTCCAGTTCTTTATGATGTTATTTTTTCAAACGTTATTGACCCAACAACATTTATTGCTAACGACCTCATTAACTCAGGAACTGGCACCATTGATAGCATCACCATTACCAATCCAAGCCTTGACTTAATGACGTTTTCAGTCTCAATTGACTCTATGTTAGGAGATGGCACTATTATACTAAGCATGGCTGCTGATAGTGTTGACTGCATTGTGGCTTTAAACTGTAACTTAAGCAGTACTTCAACAGACAACAGTGTTCTTTTTGAATCCTCACCACCAGACGTAAACATTGAACAATCTGCCACACAACTTGATCCTGCAAATGCATTACCAATCGTTTTTGATATCAGCTTTAGTGAGCCTATCAATCCTGCAACATTTACACTAAGTGATTTGACTATTGCTGGAACAGCATCAGGCATTGTCTGGAGTTTAGTAAACTCTGGAAATGACAAAGACTATACACTTGAAGCAACTTCTATTAGTTCTGGTGGGATTATCACAGTTTCTATAGGTGCAAGCCTTGTAGAAGACCTAGCGGGAAATTTAAATACAGCTAGTACTTCAGTTGATAACTCTATCACTTACTTAAATATTATTGATGATATCGCTTACTCTGGAAAAACATCATCTAGTTTAGAGATTAATTGGACAACTCCAGATCAATCATCTGTTACAGTTCTTAGTTATGATGTTTACTACCGCCTAACTGACCTTGACCCTTGGATATTCTTTGAAAATACAACCAACCTTATTTCAAATATCACTGGTCTCGCTGCTTTAACTTTTTATGAGTTCACAGTAGTGACAAAATATAATGTTGGAGATTCAGGTTATGGCGTCGACAGCACTTTAGTTGATGGATCCATTTACTTTCGAGATCAAACAGCTCCAAACTTACCTATATTTGATCCAGCTACTTTTACGGTAATTAATGTAGGTGGAGCTGTTAAGTCAAAAGTTGTCGCTATGGAAAACACCACACAGATAAAACGCAATGGCACTGTTATCGCAACGATTAGCAAAGGCCAAACCCATGCTTTTAATAGCTTGCCTTTTGACGAGATCGAAGCTGACAAACCTGTTTTTGTATCTGGTGGGGTTGGAGTGAATTCCAGTGTCAATGGTGGCAGTATCGTTTGGAACACGACGGACTGGGCTGGAAAGACAT
>CAYMFF010000172.1:1565-2447 GCA_964389575.1 uncultured Chitinophagaceae bacterium | reverse complement strand
ACAGGCAACCTTCACTTTGAAGGTGTTATGATTTTCTTCCTAGTCTGGAGTTTGTATCTATTACATTCTGGCAAGTGGAAATGGGCTGCTGTTGTTTTAGCGTGTTCAATTTCTGTGAAGCTGATTCCTTTAATGTTTTTGCCTTTACTTTTTTGGTGGTTCACTTCGACTTCGCTTAGTGACCGAAATAATAAATCGCAAAAGTGGATTCCTGCCTTCGCAGGAATGACAAGGTTGGTTTCATTTTATGCTATAGTTGGTATTACTACAGTCTTACTTTTCCTTCCATTCTTCTCAATGGAATTCGTCAATAACTATTCAGAAACCGTTGGGCTTTGGTTTGGTAATTTTGAGTTTAATGCCAGCATCTATTACATCGCTAGAGAAATTGGTTTTGCCATAACGGGTTATAACGAAATTGCAATTATTGGTAAAGTACTTCCAGTGATTTCGCTGCTTATTATCTTAGGTTTTTCTTTCTTCAAACAGAATACTACTATTCCTAAATTAACGACATCAATATTATTAGCTTTTACCTATTATTTATTTTTAAGTACTACAGTACATCCTTGGTATTTAGCAACTTTAGTTTTGATTTGTGTGTTTACCAACTACAGATTTCCTTTGGTTTGGTCAGTAGTAATTATACTGAGTTATGTCTCTTATCTAGGAATTGGGACTTCAGATAAATCTGAAAACTTATGGATTATTGGTTTAGAATATGCAGTAGTATTTTCGGCTTTTATTTGGGAAGTCGTCTTGAAAAAACGGATTAAGATTTAATTCATCGTCACTTCGAGTGAAATTCCCTTTTTTGGAATTTTGTATCGAGAAGCTTTTAAACTATAAAGGTTCTCGATACATTTCTCGCTAACTCGAAAC
>CAYMFF010000172.1:0-1555 GCA_964389575.1 uncultured Chitinophagaceae bacterium | reverse complement strand
TCACTTCGAGTGAAATTTTCATTTTTCAGAAAATTTTGTATCGAGAAGCTTAGATAGTTCAAAAGGTTCTCGATACATTTCTCGCTAACTCGAAAGACTCGCACTGACGCTATATTAAAGTTTTAACTCTAAACAAATCAATTTACATATCTAATATGTAGGCAAAAATAAGAGGAGTAACAATAGTCGCATCACTTTCTATAATAAATTTTGGTGTATTCACATCTAACTTTCCCCAAGTAATTTTTTCGTTAGGGACAGCACCAGAATAAGACCCATAACTAGTTGTGCTATCACTAATTTGACAGAAGTAACTCCAAAACGGTGTGTCTAGTCGTTCCATATCTTGAGATAACATTGGCACCACACAAATTGGGAAATCGCCAGCAATGCCTCCACCTATTTGAAAGAATCCAATGCCATTTTCAGAATTAGCTGTGTACCAATCTGCCAAGAAGGTCATATACTCAATACCAGATTTCATGGTACTCGCTTTTAATTCGTTTTTAAGGACGTAGCTTGCAAAGATATTTCCCATAGTGCTATCTTCCCAACCAGGACAAACAATAGGTAAGTTTTTCTCTGCTGCAGCGTACATCCATGAGTCTTTAATATCTATTTCGTAATGTTCTTCTAAAACACCAGATAGTAACAACTTGTACATATACTCATGTGGTAAATAACGTTCACCTTTAGCTTCAGCATCTTTCCAAATTTCAACGATATGTTCTTGAATTCTTCGGAACGCTTCCTCTTCAGGAATGCAAGTATCTGTCACACGATTGAGCCCTTTATCTAATAAATCGCGCTCGTCTTGTGGTGTTAGATCTCTGTAGTTTGGAATGCGTTTGTAATGGCTATGTGCTACCAAATTCATGATATCTTCCTCTAAATTTGCACCAGTTGTAGAAATGATATGAACTTTATCTTGGCGAATCATTTCTGCAAAAATTTTACCGAGTTCTGCAGTACTCATAGCACCTGCTAAAGACACTAATATCTTTGCACCAGAATTTAGTTGATCCTCATACCCTTTAGCCGCATCAACTAATGACGCTGCATTAAAGTGCAAATAGTACTTCTCTATAAATTGTGATATGTTTCCTTTACTACTCATTTTCATTTTTAAATTTATAACTCAACATCTTGTAATACAACTTTGCAGCTAAAAAATCTGATGATTTATCGTTTTCATTTGGGCACAATTCAACAATATCAAAACCAACGACGTTCTTTTCTTCAAAGACTTGTTTTAAAAATCCTAAGGTTTCGTACCACAGCAATCCACCTGGTTCTGGTGTACCAGTACTTGGCATAATTGATGGGTCAAAAGCATCTAAATCGAAGGTAATGAATACGTTCTCTGTCATTTGGTCAATAGCAGAATCCATCCAGTTATCGTCCTCAGCCATTTGGTGAGCGAAGTATGTTTTGTCTTCGTCCATTACGGTTTTTTCAATGGCATCCATAGAACGAATACCAACCTGTATCAAATTGGTAGTTTGGCTTGCTTCATAGACTGCACAAGCATGGTTGCATGTTGAGCCTTCATAAC
>CAYMFF010000171.1:0-2462 GCA_964389575.1 uncultured Chitinophagaceae bacterium | reverse complement strand
TGTTAGGCAACGTTTTTATTCTGTACTGTTTTTTTTTATCAATTTCAGTACATAGTTCATTTGTGAATCTCTGTTCTCTAGAAAGTCTTCAAAACACTGCGAAACCTCAAAGTCTGGAATTATTCCTCGATTGTAAATTTGATTATCCTTATTAGGTACGTCTTGTTTTAAATTTACAATGGAAAAAGTTATTTCTAATCTTGATTTAGGAAGAATAAATGTCATAGGTGTATGTCCGTTATGTCCATAATATCCGCCCATTGTTTCCTCTCCTATTACTGTTGAATTTTCATTCCCAGCTACCATAGATGCAAACAAACTTCCCGCTGATGCAACTCTAGGACTAATAAGCAAATAGGTTTTTCCAGTAAATGCATTTTTATTGGGTTCTCTTATTTTGTGGTCTTTGCTCAAAGGTCCTTGATAGAAAGAACTATCTTTTTTTATATAGAATTCTTTTTGAAACCATTTGTTGTATTTTCTAACGCCTAATGGTCTTAAAATTTTGGGTATTTTACTTTCAACATATCTCAAGAATGGTATTTTATGGAAAGTTATCCACGCTTGACTATTTTCTGAAAAATTACGGTTTGCTAAATATGAATAAGTAACTAAATCATTTGGGTCTGTTCCACCACCATTGTAACGGACATCTACAATCAAATTTTTAATATTGTTATTTCTAATACTAGTAAAAGTACTGTCCAAAAAAGATAAATATTTTAAATGCCGATTGTCTTTTTCATCGCCCATTCCGAAGTTGTTTATGGTCAAAATCCCCGTAAACTTGTTAATCAGTTTATAACTGTATTTTTCGTTGTCTTTCCAACCTTTGTAATTCACTTCATCAAATGGTTTTGAATATCTATTTTTTACATTTGTAAAATAGCTTTTATTCCCAATACTCTTAAGTGTGATTGTTTTAGTTTCGTTTGAATTATGAAGTCTATATTTTACGATAAATATATTCTTAAGTCCATAATACAATCGATAATATTTGCTAAAGCTATAGTTCAAACCTATTTGCTTGCCAGTTTTATTTATGCCATCGGTCGTATAATATTTGTACAGATTTTGGATAATATTTTCAATTTCCACGTTGTTTATTGATATGATTTTCGAACCCAATGGCACTTTTCCTTTATCGAAGTTTACTATCCAATTTTTATCTACCAACTTTATAGGGTATGGAAAATAACCAGTTTGCTCGTCTTTTAATGATTTATTCACCTTTTCAGGCAAACCTGTGTCATTGTGAAGACTACCTTCAAAATCTGTTAGTTGGCATATAATATTATAGAAATCTCTATATGTGTAAGATTTATTAATTTGATTATCAGCCCAATTGTAAATACTGTCAACTTCTTGAGTTGTACGATATTTATAGAGACCTGAATTTGTTGTTATTCTTATTTTTTTAAACACTTCTAAATCACTTCGCATTTTTTTTTGTGAAAAAGAATTATCTAAAGATTGTGAAATAAGCGTTCTCGAAATAATAAAGAAGAGAAGTGAGAAATAGGCTGCTTTTTTCATTTGGGTCTATAATTTTTCCAAATGTAAATGAGTTAATATTTAGGTGCTTGTATAATGTTGGCAAATATCTTTTTTAGGTAGACTTTTCTTATAATTTTTCGGTGAAACTCCAACAAAACGCTTGAAGGTTTTAGAAAAATGTGCTAAATCTGTAAAGTTGTATTGGTAAGCTATTGTCGTAAGTTCTGAATTAGAATTCATTAATTTTTTACTTGAAAATATTTTTTTCATCAAAATATAGTTAATTGGTGTCATACCTGTTGAGGCTTTGAATTTTTTAGAAAACCCAAATTTGTTAATATTTGCAATTTCAGATAGTTCATTCAAGCAAAACTTATCGTAAATATTATTTTCTATGTAATTATTGATATGATTAAAACTGTTTAAATTTAATTCTTCATAGTCTTTTTCATATTCTTGCGAGTAATATTTCAAAGTCTTTATAAATTGTATTAGATATGCTTCAATGTTTTCAGTTTCTTGTTTTTCCATTGCGATTTTAAGTTTCATAAACAGTTTGTTGGCTTTTTTACTATTTATTTTTCTGTTCAAAAATTTGATGCTTTTACCATTGAGTGTTTTTTTCATCAAATCGTTCGATATATATATAGTATCGAATGCTAATTGAAATTTATTATCGAATAATGGGTTAGAATGTATTTCGTATGGATTTGTTATCGATATACTTCCTGCTTCGCTAAAAAGGGTTTGGTTTTCAAAATCAATTTGTTCAATTCCTTTGTGAATAAGTGAAATACAAAACGTTTCGTGAAAATGTTTAGGAAATTCAGTAGTTTGATTTTCTATACTTATATATTCTAAATCATCGGATATCATTCTTTGTTACTAGATGTTTCTTTAAATGTTGCCTAACGGCCAGACGGGTATTGCGAGTAGCGTCTTTGCATGCAAAGGAAGCTACGGGA
>CAYMFF010000170.1:0-2480 GCA_964389575.1 uncultured Chitinophagaceae bacterium | reverse complement strand
GAACAAATTATGGTTGTTGGAGAAGGAGAAAAAATGCCAGCAGCTTTAATACAACTTAATTTCGATTTTGTTAGAGATTGGATTGCAATTAAAGGACATAATATTGGATCCCAAGAGTCTGAAATTGCAAGTTCGGACATTGTAGTAAAGCGAATCCAAAAAGAAATTGATAAGTACAATGCACATTTTGGTAAATGGGAACAAATCAAACGTTTTGAACTCACACCAGATATTTGGTCCATCGATGATGGTCATCTTACACCGACGATGAAAATGAAGCGAAATGTTATAAGACAAAAGTATGATGTGCTTTATGAGAAAATATATAGAACATAACAGAATTCTGTTAAATCCTTAAAATATCATAGTAAATCTTTAGAGTGCTTCAATATGAAGCACTCTTTTTTATTATATCAATAAATAAAAAATAATTATTTACTATGCATGCATAGTATTTTTATTTATATTTGCATTCAGTTTCAAAATATATGAAAGATAAAACCATAGATTATATTCTTAGAACAACTTGGTTGGCTGTTAATAAAATGTACAACGAAGAAGCGTCAAAGTTCGACACAACAATGGCTACTGGTTTCGCATTATTGAGTATAGATCCAGAAAAAGGCACACCTTCAACTTCACTCGGACCAAAAATGGGAATGGAAGCTACAAGCCTATCTAGGACATTAAAAATGATGGAAGAGAAAGGCCTTATAATTCGCAAACCTAACCCTGAAGATGGTCGTGGTGTACTTATTTTTCTAACCGATTTCGGAAAAGAAAAAAGAGAATATTCTAGAGATCGCGTTATAACATTTAACGACGCTATTAAAGAAAATGTCACTTTAGAAGAACTAACCAATTTTTATAAAGTTGCTGAAGTCATTAATAATATGATTTCTAACAAACAGATATACAATCAAAAAGAACACATTTTAAAGTAAGATGAGTAAACGTAGAATAAAAAAAATAGCCATTATTGGTTCTGGTATCATGGGGAGCGGAATTGCTTGTCATTTTGCAAATATTGGTGTCGATGTTTTATTATTAGATATTGTACCCAGAGAACTTAATGAGAAAGAGAAAGCAAAAGGCTTAACCTTAGAAGATAAAGTGGTAAGAAACAGATTAGTTAATGATGCACTTACAACATCCATTAAATCTAAACCTGCACCACTCTATCACAATTCATTTGCAAATAGAATAACAACAGGAAATCTCGAAGATGATATTGCTAAAGTAAAAGACGTCGATTGGATAATGGAAGTTGTAGTAGAACGACTCGATATTAAACAACAAGTCTTTGAAAAACTTGAACAACATAGAACACCAGGTACATTGATTACATCAAATACGTCTGGTATTCCCATTAAATTTATGAATAAAGGGCGTAGTGAAGATTTCCAAAAACATTTCTGCGGAACGCACTTCTTTAATCCGGCGCGTTACCTAAAATTATTCGAAATCATTCCTGGCCCTAAAACAGATGCTTCTGTATTAGAGTTTTTAAATGGTTATGGAGAACAATTCTTAGGAAAAACATCGGTAATTGCTAAAGATACGCCAGCCTTTATAGGAAACAGGATAGGTATCTTTAGTATTATGAATGTATTTCACGTTGTGAAGGAATTAGGAATGACGATTGAAGAAGTCGATAAATTATCTGGTCCGGTTATTGGTCGCCCAAAATCTGCAACATTTAGAACAGTAGATGTAGTTGGACTAGATACACTAGTACATGTTGCAAACGGTATCAAGGATAACTGCCCTAATGACGAACAATTAGACTTATTTACAATACCAAATTTCATCAAGACAATGATGGGAAATAAATGGTTAGGCAGTAAAACTGGGCAAGGTTTTTATAAAAAAAATGTATCTGCCGAAGGTAAAAAGGAAATACTCTCATTAGACTTAAACACTTTAGATTATAGAACTAAAATGCGTGCAAAATTTGCTACGCTAGAAATGACTAAAACTATTGATAATGTTGCAGATCGTTTTAAAGTATTAGTAAAAGGAAAAGATAAGGCAGGCGAATTTTACAGAAAACACTTTGCAGCTTTATTTGCATATGTTTCAAACCGTATTCCTGAAATAACTGAAGATCTTTATAAAATTGACGATGCTATGAAAGCTGGTTTTGGTTGGGGACACGGTCCTTTCCAGATTTGGGATGCTATCGGAGTTGATAAGGGTATTGAAATGATGAAAGCAGAAGGTTTGGAGCCTAATGCTTGGGTAACTGAAATGCTAGCATCTGGCAACACTTCATTCTATACTGTAAAAGAAGGCGCTACATATGCTTACGATATTCCGAAGAAATCACAAGAAAAAATTCCTGGTCAAGATAGTTTTATCATATTAGATAATATCAGGAAAACAACAGAAGTATTCAAAAACTCAGGTGTTGTTGTTGAAGATTTAGGAGATGGTATTTTAAATGTAGAATTTCAATCTAAAATGAACACCATTGGTGG
>CAYMFF010000169.1:1227-2484 GCA_964389575.1 uncultured Chitinophagaceae bacterium | reverse complement strand
ATTCCAATTCCAACAGAATTAAACAATCCGTTTGGAACAAACATTCCTGAGATTGCTCAAATAGCGGCCAATGAATTTCAAGAATATATTAGCGAACAAGCTGAACATTGGGTCTACGATCTTGCCGTACAAAAAGGGAAAATGTTTGGTGTATTAGTTATTCAACAAGAAGATAACACCTTTGGTTATTTAGGAGCTGCTTCAGGATCCTTTGAAGCACAAACTTGGTCTTACAAAATGGTACCAAACGTATTTATTGAAACACATGATGATCCGTTTATTTCTATTGGCTTAACTGCCATAACAGAAATAGGAATCCGATTAAAAGAATTAAAGGATCCAGCTACCATTCAAAAACTAAAGGAATCTAGAAAATCACTTTCTACTATTTTACAAAAACGGCTGTTTGAAGAAACTTGTTTTTTAAATATACACGGTATCACAAAAAATGTTTTACAACTATTTGAAAATGGAAATTACGGCACACCTCCAGCTGCCGCAGGGGAATGCGCTGCACCCAAGTTATTACAATTTGCATTAAAGCATAAGTTAAAACCAATAGCCCTTGCTGAGTTTTGGTGGGGCAATCCGCCTAAAAGTAAAGAACGCACGCATAGAAGCTTCTACCCTGCTTGTAAAGAAAAGTGCCGTCCCATATTAGAATATATGCTAGACAATCACAATTTATTTCAAGATGCAAACACCCTGAAATAGAAGGTTTAGCAATTTTTTTTCTTCTAATCCCAAAATTTATTCTCCTTTCTGTCCTATTCCATTTAGGGTATTCGTTATTCTAGTATAAAAACAATCCTGAAATAAATTCAGGACAAAAACAAAAAACATGAAAAACATATTTGAACAACAAACGGTAACTGAATTAACAGCGAGAATTAATAACCTAAATGGCAACGAGCAAGCACAATGGGGTAAAATGAACCTGTATCAAATGCTAAAGCATTGCGCAGACAATGAGGAAATGATGACACTAGAAAGAAACTTCAAACCTGTTTGGATAGGAAAAATCTTTGGAAAAATGTCGTTGAAAGCAAATATCAAAAACGATAAGCCATTAAAGCCAAACAGCCCTACACATCCAGACCTTAAACCAACCGGCGACGGCAATATAGAAGAACAAAAACAACGTTGGATTAATATACTAGCGCAATACCCTAGAAAAACAGAAGAAGATTACGCTAACTTTAAACACCCTTTTTATGGTAAAATGAATACGGACCAAATAAGCAAATGGGTTTATAA
>CAYMFF010000169.1:0-1127 GCA_964389575.1 uncultured Chitinophagaceae bacterium | reverse complement strand
ATTATGCAACAAGAACTCTTACCCAATCTTTTTAAAGACGAGTATAAAAAACTGGTCGCTATTTTGACTAAGAAGTTTGGATTACAACATATAGAAATTGCAGAGGATATTGCCAGCGACACCTTCTTATTGGCATCAGAAAGTTGGGGATTAAAAGGTATTCCAGAAAATCCTACGGCATGGATTTATACTGTGGCCAAAAACAAAACAATTGATGTTTTACGCAGGAATAAAAACTTCAATGAAAACATTTCTCCGGCATTACAACATAGCGCAGAAAAAAGTGAGGAAATAACGTTAGACTTATCAGAGCATAATATCAAAGACAGTCAACTCAAAATGCTATTTGCTATTTGCAATACTGACATTAAAGAGGAAGCACAGATTGGCCTAGCCTTACGCATCCTTTGCGGGTTTGGGATTGATGAAATAGCATCCGCTTTTTTGTCAGAAAAAGAAACAATCAATAAAAGACTATATCGGGCAAAGCAAAAACTAAAAACAGAAAATGTAAAATTAGAACTCCCACCAGCGACCAACTTAGAAGATAAACTTTGGGCTGTTTTACGAATTATCTATTTATTGTTTAACGAGGGCTATTATTCGAGTACAGCTGACAAAAAAATACGCAAGGATTTTTGCCTAGAGGCCATGCGCCTAAACCTAATATTATTAGACAATAAAAGCACCAACACCTCAGCATCTAATAGTTTAATGGCGCTTATGTGTTTTCATGCTTCTCGTTTTGAGGCGAGAAATTTAAATGAGGGTTTCATTCCTTATGAAAAACAAGATGCCAATTTGTGGGACAATGAATTGATTAATAAAGGACACCAATATCTTTTTCAAGCGCAACAATATAAAAGCATAAATAAATACATCCTAGAAGCTGTAATTGCACAAGCACATACTTCTCAAAAAGACGCTAAAGACAAATGGGAAACAATATTGGCCTGTTACAACAGATTGTTGCAACTAGAGTACTCCCCTATGGCCGCACTGAATAGAGCTTTTGCAATTTCTAAAGTGCGCACTAAAAAAGAAGGTTTAGCTGAAGCTAAAAAATTAAAGCTCGAGAAGAGTCATATGTATTTCACTTTACTTTCAGAATTGAGCGAAAACAAAAA
>CAYMFF010000168.1:0-2501 GCA_964389575.1 uncultured Chitinophagaceae bacterium | reverse complement strand
TACCATCAGTATCACAAGCTGTAAGACTCGCATTATTTGATGATGAGGTACTCACTTCTAAGGAGACTTCACTAAAACTCACACAACCAGTATCAGTGTTAGTCACTCTGGCAATTAGAATTTGCGGATTGAAATAATTTTCAAAAGCATCACCATTAATTTCGTTTTCTTCGTTTTCAGCATCTGTTTGTGATACAAAGAATGTTACACTTCTATTGGTTTCATTACCTGTGATATCATCTATAAATGGATTGATATTAAAGGTGGTGAATCCTTCTGGAATACCATCCTCATCACATTGAATGATGGAAATATCATTAGCAACTGGTGCATTATTAATTGTTAATTGAAAACTCGAAGTACTATAACATTCTGTATTTAAGCTATTTTCTATTCTAACAAATATGGTTTCATTAATAGCTGTTGAGTTTGTATAAGTTAAAGGCAATGCAGCCGTATTATCGTCAGCATCTTGCTGTGTAGAATGAAATGTAATATTGGTTTCTAATTCTGGTTGAGCACCTAGGATTGAAGGCATCAAATCACCTAACTCAATTGTCGCAAATCCATCAGCTAAGTCGCCTTCATTATCACAAAATACAATATTATTTACCTGAACTATTTGTGGTAAATTAAATACTTCAAGCTCAAATGAAGTAACGTCAAAACAATTAGAATTTTCAATATGATCTACACGTGCAAAAATGGTTTGCGGATTACTAATATTTGGGTATGGAAATGTGAGTTCATTTTCACCACTGTTTGCATCTTCAGGTGTTTCATAATAGCTAACATTGAGTTGTGTAGCATCTTGATCAAAAATAATTTCAGCATCTTTAGTTGTAAAATCAAAAGATATTTGGCCATCATTAAAAGCATTATCACAGGCTATAATATCAGTCATAGGATTTGCTACAGGAATATCAACTACACCAACGACTGCACTACCTTCTATTGGGCAATCACCATTATTTGGTTCAATATAGACTTCATAAAAACCTGGTGTATCTACAAATAACTCAGATGAGGTTTCAGTAAGTGGGTTGCCATCAAATGACCATACATAATCTGCGCCAACGATATCTTGTGCTAGCAAGGTGTAACTGTCTCCTACGCATAATGCTAATTCTGTGGTGCTTATACCATTTTGAATAATATCAATTTCTGAATTAAATAAAGATTGAATAAAAGGAGGTAAACCAATTCGACTTAAGTTTTGATTAAGACCAGTAATATCTAATAAAACGCCTTCTTCATCATAATCCGTAGCTAAATCATCTAATTCTGGGTTGTTAATTACGCCTAGATAATGCCCAGAGGGTAATCCTGCTTGAAGATTACTAAAATCAACTTGTGCTCTATAAATTTTTCCGTCAATTCCCAACTGTAATGCACCAGCACTAATATCGTCAGATTCATGTATTCGAAACACAGGTGGTGAAATATTTGAAGTTTCTAGATCCCATTGTAGTAAAAAACTAGTGCTATCTTCTTGTGAGCCATCTCCTGCTGCACCACTGCCAATAGTTGCATAGAGTCTTTTATTATCAGCTGAAAACTCTACACCATAGGGACTGTTATTGTTTTGTGGACTGTAAAGTTCTAAGGGATTAGAAACCGAACCATTACTGCTATCAAAATCAAATAAATATACACTACCACCTGCATTTCCTCCTAGAGTCTGTGCGTGTCCAAAATGTGCCACAGCTAGTTTGGTACCATCTGGTGAGGCCTTTAGATAACCAAGTGCGTTCCTTCTATACCCTAATAATGGTATCTCGGGACCAATTAAAGAGGTTTCAGGGTTTGTGCTAACACCATTTTCATCGACTTTGAAAGCATAAAATGTATCTACAAAATGTGTGATGACCCAAAAAGAGGTGCAATCTTCTGCTTTTACAGCAGTAATTTTTTCTGAGCATTTTAATTCCGAAGCTAATTGGTCGTTAGTGTTGTAGGTAATTAAAGGTTCATTCTTTTCATTAATATCTACAGCTCCAAAACCATTATCGTCTAACATATTGACACGAGTGTACCTTAAGCCATCATTAACTCCATCTCCATCAGTTTCATTAGGAAAAGCAGAGGTGTTAAAATGATGAGGTTCATCTACTGTAAATATATAAAATGTGTTAGGATCTTGCGGTTTAGGTACAATTAAACCAGAGGACGTACTTGAGGGATCACCTTTAAGACCTGTACCATTTAGCATAACTTGATGTACACCATTTACAATATTTCGCCCACTCCAAACAGTTATACCATCTGTATAGAATAATAACTCCCCATTTGCATCAGAGATAGATGTACAACCTTCTAAAGTGTTAATTTGACCATTTGTAATAGCTGTAGGTATACTTGTATTAGGGTCAAAGCGCAGACCAGCATTTTGTCCGAAGTACCAATTAGAAGCTTCGTTTTGAGTAAAAGCCTGAGCACAAATTAATAAGAGAAAAACAAAACCTATCTTTTTCATAAAAACTTGAAGTTTACTGCATACG
>CAYMFF010000167.1:0-2505 GCA_964389575.1 uncultured Chitinophagaceae bacterium | reverse complement strand
TGGAAATGTCTAAAGCTCATATCTCAGGGATATTAGCTAGTATTAAACAACCGGCATCTTTGAACTAGTTTTTTAGTTTGATAATTTTAAACTGATCGATTCGATTATCTTTTTCTAACAAAAGAAAGTACAAGCCATTAGGAATTTTTTCTAATTGAATATAGTTTTTATTTGGAGTTATTACTGTCTCTAACATGACTTGACCTTGTAGATTTATAACCTTTGCTTGTGTCTCATTTTTGATTCCCGATATAAACAATTTGTCTTTTATAGGATTTGGATAAATGGATAGGTCTTCTTTCTTTTCTTCCGCTAGCGCTGTAGGAGCCAAATAAGGCTTTACATATTTTGACAATAATCTCAGGTAAGCAGCTTGATAATAAATAGCAGGTTCGCTCACTTCCCAACTATTTTGTGGCCAACTGGTATTAAAGTCCAGATAGGATTTTTGTTTTGGCTGACTTGCAGGAGGCGTTAAAGTTGTAACACTAAAATATTCATTAGCACCACCAGTTAGATAACCAGGAGGTGGACCATTAGCAGAGCTCAATGCATTATCATAAATACTTCCATCAGCAAACCAAGTATGATAAATTTCGTTTACACATTTGTCGCCACCAGCATTGTACATATTGCTCAGATAAACAAGACCATTAGGATTTACTCCATGAAAATAATGTAAAGTCTCAGAAGCTCTTTTTCGCTGTTGTAAAGAATCAAAAGCAATCTTGTGATCAGCCATTTTATTATTTAAATTACCATATCGAGCAATAACTTGATTGCTTCCCCAATGATATGACCAGCTTGGAACAGGAGCTCTGTAAAGATCATTGTCATTCCAACTAAAATAGTCGCTCCAATTATTAGTCACTACTTGTCCCATGTTTGTTTTGATACTTACTGCGGCATTCGCACCAGCATTAGGATGATGGGCATATCGGATTAGGGCATCGACTAGGTAAGAGTTATAAGCACTCCAGCCACCGTTGATATATGCGTCTAAAATAAAATAGTTGAAGTCTACGAAATTCTTACTAGGTAAATCACCTGTTAGTTCCCACAAATAAATTGATGCAGTAATTAGCATATCGACTTGGTCGGAACTATCTCGGTCTGCATCGCCCGAAATTATACTTCCATCATCACAATTGTACTGTAAATTGTCCGAAAAGTAAAGCGGTCGAGCGTAATCTGCGGCTGCCTTAGCCTTAAATTTAAGAGAATCCACGTAACTCAAAAGGCTAGGAAATTGTTGCATAACAATACCTGCATGAGCTAAGGTGCTTGCGGCTGCTATTGAAGCTGATGTGCAGTTTGGGCCATAAAAGCGCGGGTCTGTATTGTTTGATGGTGGGTATGAGGTATTATCTAAATAGTTTTGACTTCCCATTTTTATCGGTGTTAATCCATTGGAATCTACCATTTTTAACAACCAATCTGTTTCCCATTTTACTTCATCTATAATATCGGGTATTCCATTTCCACTTTCTGGAATGTTCCAGTCGTCGCCAAAAGCTGTTGGGTTTTCTTCATAAGCTGAAAGCAAATCGTGTAAGGTGGAGTAGGCAAAAGTTACATACTTATTATAATCGCCGGCATCAAACCAACCACCAGATAAATCTCTAACGGGTGCCAGATTATTAGAGTCATGAATCAAGTGACAATCAGCGTCCTGAGATGCATTCATAAAGTTCATTCCATCGGTCCATTTGCTATCGGCATAAGGAGTGTTTTTTGCATCATTACATCGATTGTAATAAAACATTCGTCCGGCATCTTTTAAAACGTTATAATATGGATTGGTGTCAATAGAAAAAGTATAGGAGCGTTGATTATTAATAGTATCCATTATATAAAAATCACCCGAAAGTTGCAACGCACTAAAATCAAACCACCAACCTTTGTCACCAGAATTTGTATGCGTATTACCATTGTCCCAAACTTGAACAGGGCCAGAGAAAACAGTGTTATTCGTTATCGCATTTTTTACAGTTAAGAAACCTGATGGAGAGTAACCCGTGGCACCCGCATTATAGCCAATTTGCGGGTTACTAAGGACGGCTACTTTTTCTGCGGAAGACAGATAGCCAAATTGATCAATGTGAATGTGCTCACCAATTTGTGCAAGGCAAATTGCCGGCAAAAAAACGGCAACGATTAGCAAGATTCTTTTCATAGCTTTTGTGATTGCTCTTAAAGTTACAAAAAATATCAATTTAAATAAAACCTACTTTGTGCTTACTTGCAAACTCAAATGTCTCTGTAGATACTTACCCAGAATATCAAATTCTAAATTAACAGCATCGTTTTCTTTCAGTGTATTAAAGCTTGTGTTTTCAAAAGTATATGGAATGATGGTTACCTTAAAGGAATTTTCACTCACATTAAAACAAGTGAGGCTTACTCCATTTATCACAATGGATCCTTTTTCTACAATAAGCGTGGCAAAAGATGGGTCAAAAAGAAAAGAATAGGTTCTGTTCTCTCCATCAGCGTTTACTGCGA
>CAYMFF010000166.1:0-2574 GCA_964389575.1 uncultured Chitinophagaceae bacterium | reverse complement strand
GGCACAGCCAAGTTGGAGTTAAATGTGCGATTGCTTCCGAATAAACCATTGTAAATCAGAGAAAGCTCAAAAACTGTTCGACCTTTTGTAGCTTCTGTTAATGCACTTACCGTAAGGTCAGAACTAAAACCCAAGCGAAATCCATTCCAATCCAAGCCAACATACGGAACTATTGCATCATTGTATTTATACCAAGAACCTAAATAGGCAACTACTTGTTTTCGCTCAAGAGATTGCTTGGGCGACAAATTGTAACCGAGTGCTCCACCCAATGAAAATTCATACGCCTTTCCTTGTTGCTGATACACAGTACTAAAAAAAGACCTTAACCGCTTACTTATTGTGTAAGCGCCTCCAATACTAGTTGAAAATGTAGACTGTATTCTATAATCATCGCCTAAGATAGATTCAAACGGTTGTGTAAAATGAAAATAAGATAAGCCACCATGAATAGAAAAACGTTGACTAAGATAACCCGTATACATCAAGCCTATATTGTAATCCAAATACGGATCCAATTCATACTCTTTGATTTCGATATAACTTGGCGTTCCAAAGTAAATAAATTGCATTTCCCCACTTTTTTGAACCATAGAACTTTGCAAACCAATAGAAAGTGTACTGGGTAATTTCTTATTACTATTAAGCTTCCTATGATAAGCTAACGAAATACCAGTTTGGCTAGATAATTCGTTCATGTCTCCGGCAACTCTATCTAATCTAATTATTCCTAGGCCAACAAATCCTTTTTTTGATTTGCCTTTGAATAAATTCATATCATAGCTAAAAGAAGTGGTAATATTTGGTACTGTTACACTGTTCCATTCATTTCCATAATTAGCAACCATTCTAAAATCTCCCTGAAGCAGACCAGTATTAGCGGGGTTTAAAGTTAGTGGTGAGCTTGCAAATTGTGAGAAATACAGTTCTTGAGCAGAAGCTGTAAACACCGTAAAAATTACCGATATAAGAATTAATTTTTTCATAAAAGGAGTTTCTAATATCAAGACGTATGAAATACTAGAATAGTTTGCAAAAAAAAATCCCTCACAAACTGTGAGGGATTTAATAATTAATATTTTAATCTAGAATCTAGGACAAGCGAAGTTGTAAGACTTAGATTCATTAGAAATGAAGCATCCGTTATAGATTAACGAAACTTCCAATGCACCTTGACCTTGAGTCGCCTCTGTAAGACTAGAAAGATTTACATCATAAGAGAAACCTAATTTAGCCTTGCTCCACTCAAATCCTATGTAAGGAGCAACCGCATCGTTGTAACGATACCATGCACCCATATAAAAGATTGTGCTTTTTGTTTCATCCTCATGATAAGGATTTAAAACAAATCCAGCAGCACCACCTACCAAAACTTCGTAAGCTTTTCCTTGTTGCTGGTAAGCACCACTTCCGTACAATACCATATTATCATTCATTTCAAACGAACCACCTAAAACAGCTGTTATTCTTGAGTGTAATTTATACTCATCTCCCAAAAATGATTCTACCGGACGAGTAATATGATAATAAGAAACACCACCATATATGTTAGTGTGATCACTTACAGCACCTGAATACATCAAACCTGCATTAAAATCTGGATATGGATCTTGCGTTCCTAAGTTTTCACCACTTGGGAAAACCAATGTACCCGTTACTGGACTATACATACTTTCGAATGTTAGCTTATTTACGTCTAAACTTTTTTGAACTAAATAACCTTGAACACCTAATGATAAAGTTTGTGGACGATCAGGATCACTGCTTAACTGTTTGTGATAAGCAACAGAAAGTCCTGCCGTTACGTTTTGTAATGCTCCCGAACCAGACTTGTCATATAATCCTAATATACCAACACCCAAAGCATCACCATTTAATTTATCTTTTAATAAAGACATATCATAGGATACAGTTCCTGTTAAATAAGGAGTTGCATTAATTGCTCCCCACTGATCGCGATAGTTGGCTGATAATCTCCAGTCGCAATCTACCAAACCTGTATTAGCTGGGTTCATTGTTAAAGGTGATGTAAAATATTGTGTAAAGTGAACATCTTGACCAATTGCTTGGAAAGACAAGAACATACAGAGTATAAATATTATTCTTTTCATGTGCTTTGAATTTGTGTTTAATTCGCTGTAAGTAGCTCGGCTCCTACAATCGTTGTTAAAGATATTTTGAATATTTGAATTAAAAAAATATTGTTAATAATAAGACGTGTTAAAACTAGATTTCGTTGGTGAAGTGTTGATTATTCTACAAATCGAGCGTCCGCCTCCATCACATGACCACAATTATTACATGTTCTTAGCTCTTCACTGGCATAAAACTCTTTAAATCTTGGCTGAAAATCATTTTCAATGTCCTTCAGCTCAAAAAATGTCTCATGTAATTTCTCGTTGCATTCATCACAAAACCACATTAATCCATCAGTGAATCCTTTGCCTTGACGCACTCGCTCTATTACTAATCCAATAGAGTTCGCTTCTCTGGCCGGATTATGAGGTGTCTTAGCAGGATGTAAATACATATCACCCGGTCCTAATGTATGCACTTGTTTTTTGCCGTCTACCT
>CAYMFF010000165.1:0-2600 GCA_964389575.1 uncultured Chitinophagaceae bacterium | reverse complement strand
GCTTAGTTTATTTCCTATTACTTTTCGTTTAGCACGCCTTTTAGCGGTTATTTCGTTTGAGAGGTCCGAACCTTTGCCCGAAAGGATTAGAGCGTTATTTGGGGCGTGTGATGTTTCACTTTGTGCTAATGCATGTAAAGTCCAACCTATGCAGAGCGATTAATCGGATTTCAACTCTTTCAGCTAATTTCAAATCAGACCAAAAGTCTTAATTAATTCTGCTTCAAATCCAAAACGTCTTTTACAGATTATAGAAAAAATACTTTCTGAATTGACAAAGTGGCGCAATTCGTTAATAGAATGTTCAATATCAACCATTATTAGTACTTTTACAACTAATGGCAAAGCGACTGCTAAGCATATTACTCCTTTTACTCTATCTTATACCTTCAATAGGTGTGAGTGGTTCATTTCATTATTGCGGTGGAGAGTTAGCTTCCATTGTAATCATTCCTACAGACGAACACCCTTGCGCTTGCGGTCCTGATGAGCCAATGGATGAGGGCTGTTGTAGTGATGAGGCTTTTTCTTTTAAGATAAAAGACAATCACAAAAATGTTGATGCCAAGATATTAATTAATGATTTAAGTGATTTTGCTTTTAATCAAACTATTTATTCAATTATAGATTTAGATGCTCCTTTGTCTGATAAAAAGGAACAATTCAGAATAAAGGAAAAAGAGCCTCCCGACAAAAAGCTCTTTATATTCTACGAGTCTTATCTCATATAATACTTTTTTGTTACACACCTCTGCCCTTTATGATTTGGGTTGAGGAATTTGTATCTCTAATCAGCAATGATTAGTAGCTCATTCAATTAACTAAACAAAACATTATATGAAACGAATAAAATCAATATTACTATTGGTAAGTACAATGATATTCACTTTGGGTATTTCAAGTTGTGATGCTCAAATACCAAATGCTAAAACCGCAGAGGTCAAAGTTTGGGGCAACTGTGGAATGTGTAAGAAAACAATAGAAAACGCAGGCAACAAACGAAACAAAGCCCAAGTAGATTGGGATAAAAAAAGTAAAATAGCCGTTATTACTTATAACGAAAAAAAGACAACCGCCGATAAGGTTCTAAAACGCATAGCAAATGCGGGTTATGATAATGAAAATTATTATGCTCCTGATGTTGTATATGAAGAACTACACGGCTGTTGTCAATATGATAGAAAACCTAAAACAGAACAACAAACTTTAAACAATAAAAACTAATACAATGAAAAACAAAATTTTAATTCTCATAGCTGTTCTTTTCAGCTTTAGTGCAAGCGCACAAAAAGACGTAACATTAACAATCAAACACTTGTTAGGTAGTAGTCCTTTTGCTTTTAATCAAGCAACGACCAATAACTTGAGTAATAATCTTGAGTTTACTCGTGTGGATTATTACATTTCTAAAATTACACTGATACACGATGGGGGAATGCAAACTCCTGTACCGAACAAATATTTATTTGTTCAAGGAAGTAATAACCACATTGAGAACATAGGAAACTTTAATGTAACCAATGTAGAGGGTATAAAATTCCATATAGGTGTAGATGCTCCCAATAATACTTCTGACCCTTCACAATGGACAGGAAACCACCCTTTAGCTCCTAAATCGCCTTCTATGCATTGGGGTTGGACTTCAGGGTTTCGCTTTGCGGCTATTGAAGGAAATGGCGGTACTAATTTGGACCAATTATTTCAATTTCACGGATTGTTTGATGCGAACTATTTTGAGCAAACAGTAATGGTCGCTGGTGTAAATAGTGGCAATGATGTTACTATCAATTTAGATGCCGATTATACGCAGGCTCTTAAAGATATTAATGTTTCAGCAGGAGCAATAAACCATGGAGATAACACCAATGATTTAACGGTACTTCAAAATTTTAGAGACAATGTGTTCTCAGCGGGTACAGGCATTCCATTAGGCGTTTCTAATTTTGAGAAAGAAATAGACTTAAATATTTTCCCTAATCCAAGTACAAGTGATGTGCGTATCACATTAGACAACACAGGTAAAACTGCTGTAACAAGCGCACAGGTATTTGATATTTCAGGCAGAATGCTAAATGAAGTTTCACTCATTAATCAGAACGAGGCAACTATATCTTTTGATGCTAAGGGTATATACTTTGTAAGATTAAACTCTTATGGAATCAACTTGGGTAGTAAGAAAGTAATAATTCAATAAAGAATTATGAAGAACCTTCGGGTAGGATTTGTGTTTATTAGTTTGGCAATATTGCTTTGTGTAATTAGTTGCCGAAAAGACCCTTTGGTAAAATTGGGTGCTAATATACTTATGTCCATACCCGAAGGTTTTCCTTCTATTAATTTTCCTGAAGGAAATGAATTTACACAGGAGCGTTGGGAACTGGGAAAAAGATTATTCTTTGACCCAATACTTTCTAATACTTACTCTGTAAGTTGTGCTTCCTGCCATATACCACAAAACGCTTTTAGTGATACAACAGCTTTGAGCATTGGAGAAAATAATTTAAAAGGAAAGCAAAATGCTCCCTCACTTACCAATATTGCATACCACCCTTACTTCACAAGAGCTGGCGGTGTGCCTACCTTGGAAATGCAAATTTTAG
>CAYMFF010000164.1:0-2615 GCA_964389575.1 uncultured Chitinophagaceae bacterium | reverse complement strand
ATTTTGAGCCGGTATTCTGGGAGCACCTTTGGGAAATTATTGAGCACGAACAACCAGAAGGAGTTATTGTACAACTCGGTGGACAAACTGCTTTGAAATTAGCCAAGCGATTAACAGAGCGTGGAATAAAAATTATTGGGACCTCATTTGAAAATTTAGACTTGGCAGAAGACCGCGGTCGTTTTTCTGATGAATTGAAAAAATTAGAAATCCCTTATCCAGAATATGGTACGGCACTAGATGTTGACCAAGCTGTAAAAGTTGCTAATGAAGTAGGTTATCCTGTTTTGGTTAGACCTTCTTATGTATTGGGCGGACAGCGTATGCGGATTGTATTAAACGACGAAGAGCTAGAAAGCGCGGTAGTCAGTTTATTAAAACACATACCCGATAATGTTATTCTGATTGATCACTTTTTAGATCGTTGCCAAGAGGCAGAAGTAGATGCGATTTATGACGGAGACGATATTCATATCATGGGTGTGATGGAACATATTGAGCCTGCGGGGATACATTCGGGAGATTCTAATGCTGTATTACCTGCTTTTAATTTAACGCCATTGGTCGTGACGACCATGGAGCATTACGCAAAGAAAATTGCGAAGGCTTTAAATATTAAAGGACTAATAAATATTCAGTTTGCGATAAAAGACGGCAATGTGTATGTAATAGAGGCAAACCCTCGTGCTTCGCGTACCACGCCATTTATTGCGAAGGCTTATGGTATTCCTTACCTAAACGTAGCGACCAAAGTAATGCTAGGTAAAGCAAAACTAAAAGACTACACCTTTGAGAAAAAGCTAGACGGCTTTGCGATTAAAGAACCCGTATTCTCTTTTAATAAATTCCCAAATGTAGATAAGCAACTCGGACCTGAAATGAAAAGTACCGGAGAAGCCATTCGCTTTATAGAAGATTTGACAGATCCTTATTTTAGGAAACTTTATAAGGAGCGGTCTATGTATCTTTCTTAAAAAACTAGGAAGGTTTAAATACAAAATACACCTAGAATAATATTCAAGATTTGCCAATGACGCTGGAATTAATATTAATCCTGAAAATTTGATGAATAAGTTACCTACTTAGATTCTTGTAACAATTGCTCATAAGAATCCTTCATAATTTTTTCTAACTCAGTTTTAATTTCAACTGGTATCATTTCAATTATTTCGTCATCAATCCCTCTAAACATAACACCATGGAATTGTATTAGATTCTCATAGCTTTCTGATTTAAAATGTGGTTGGGCTAAAAGAAAGTCATGTTGATTGCCTAATTTTTTGATCCTATCCCGATACTTCCTTAATTTTCTATAATCAGCAAAACAGTTTAGAATAATATCATTCAGAGCTTCTCGTTTTTCAGAACTCAATAAATTGTCTTTACTTAAAATATTAGTTTGCAAATCAACTTTCCTCATATTAATAGCAAAAATATTACCGGCTTGTGCAAATAAAAAATCAAAATCCATTTGTTCGATGTCTTAGCCTGTATCTAGAGCTGTACGCCTTTGTTGGTGTTATCTCCAATAAACTACATTACAAAAAAAACTGTTGGTCATAAGACCAATGTTGACAGAGTGTTGGCGACAAGATTTCTATGAGCTAAATTTGTCTAGATAATGATGAAACACATAATACTACTTTTCAGTTTTATTTTTTTGCACATCAATTCTTTTTGTCAAAACAATAAACAAATCGAAAAAATATTGAAATGGAAATACCCAGAAATTGAATGCAACGTAGAAAACCTGAAACTTGTTGATGGTGTTTTACTTTCGAATGTTGGTTTCGGATTAAATTACTATAACGTTAAAGGATACAACGTTATCACTTTAGAAAAGGAGAATAATACTGTTCTTGACTTATTAATTATGAAATCACAAAATGATTATATCTTCTTTTCTCAAACTTGTGATATTTATGGCATTAATAGTGAATTAATAATTGCTTGGGGTTCGAGCGAACTAGATTCAAATAAAAGACATCACGTGACTAAGTGTTGGGTAATCAATAAAGAATCGGCCAAATTTAACGAGATACCTATTGACGGTGTTAGTTGTGTTTTGGAAAGTTATTGTGAACATTAGTTTGGGCCCCTCACTATCCTGAGTTTGCAACTCAGGATTAATAAACAAAGCACTTATTCTTCTAGCACAATATTTATATTTGTGAACCCGCTGTTCCAGATGTTTCTGCGAAGCAGAGTCATCTGGAACTAAAAATAAAATAGTTCTCTGAATCAACGGTTGATAGGCAAAACGTGCACAAACTATATCGGTCAATTTTACTTCGCCTTTTTTGAGTTTGTCATGAACAAATTTAGGGTTAACAATAGCCTTAGATTAAATAGAAACCTTCCATGTTTATAGTACGCGAGTACCATAAACATGGAAGGTTTTTCGAACCTAAAAAGGAAGGGGTTTATATAAGTCTTTTTTTAAGCTTATATTCCTTAGGCTACCGTGCAAAATACACCAACAGTAGGAAGCCACTCTTAACAAAAAAGATATGTGCAAATTTAAAAACATAAGATTACATTTGGCGCATAATTTATCGCTATGAAAAAGCAAATAGAGCTAGTACAGCCAAACAGTTTTGTACCGGAAGACCACT
>CAYMFF010000163.1:0-2722 GCA_964389575.1 uncultured Chitinophagaceae bacterium | reverse complement strand
TATTATTACAAGAAAAAATACTTGGCTCGGATTGAAGAAAAATTGTAAGTTTGCAATTCCAATTTCGAAAAAGCTATCGTGCTAGCAAAGTTGCCCGAGTGGCGGAATTGGTAGACGCGCTGGATTCAAAATCCAGTTCTTTCGGGAGTGCCGGTTCGACCCCGGCCTCGGGTACTAAAGGGTTTCAAGCGATTTTGTTTGAAGCCCTTTTTAATACTTGCCCAATAAATTGCCCAATATTTTCAGTTAGATTAACCCTTGTAAATAGAGACTATTCTACAAATAGATATGTGGATAATAAAATCTACATCAAGTACCCTTATTTACATTTACCATAATTACTTAATTACAGAAATAGGTATATATTGGCTCTTTGGCATTACAATATTATTCAAATATATTGTGCTGTAACTTCCGATAGCTACGTTAAACCTTACGAAATGATAAACGCATGGGAATGTTTGTGAAGCTCACTCCCAGGCAATACCCTCTTAAGCCACAAACGAGGGTTTGGCTGGGAGGGAGATTCATTTGAGTAAATAGTAGATTATGCCTTTGATTCCTAAAACACATTGTACAAATTATACTCTAATCGCATTATAAAGCCGTTTTTAGCTACTCTTTGCATATTTCCTAGCACTTGCACTCTGTAAGCAATATCCAAACGAGAACGACTAAGAAAAATAAATTGAACAACAGGAGCAATATCAATGAATGATTTGCCTTCATTAAATTCGCTTTGCCCTAATAACTCAGTCATAAGATTGATATTCGTTTGCTTATAACTTTTGTACTTTTTGGGTAGCACTAATTGCCCTACGGAAAGGGAATAACTGAGTGCAGTATTGTTATTATTTTCAAAGTAGGCTTTCTCCATTCCAACCGTGCCACTGATAGCCGTTTTATGCAATAATTGCGTGCTAATTAAACCAAATTCCCAACCGCTATTCATTCCATTTACATCTAACTCATCCTGAAATTGAACCTTATCTCCAAGCCCTATTCTAGTAAACCCAGCCATTCTAAAATGACGTTTTTTTTCATCAATATTCAAAAATTTATATTGAGCATAAAGAGATTGTCCATTAAACTTTAGTCCATCTATTCTATTGGTAATAGCACCCTGCCATTGAAGCATAAGTTTGCCCGAAACGCCATAAGCCACCTCTGGCTGAATACGAATAAATGAATTAGGAGCTGAGATAAATGAATTTCCCAAGCCAATACTTACGGAATGTGCAGGGATATTACTCGCAGGACGAGATAATAAAAAAAGCTCCTGCGCCGAGGCGCAAGAACTATTTATGAAAAAACTAATCGTGATTAGTAAATTAAACAAGCGTAACACAGTAAACCCTTTCTCGATCTTCATCTATTATCTTTTTCTTTACTTTTTTATAGGCCTTTTTGCTCATAAAATTTTTATTCAAAAGGCGCAAATCTATAAGACCATTTAAGGTTTTGTTTTCAATATCGACCAAATAAAACTCATCATTGGCTATATCAAACTTGCCCCTA
The DNA here is from genome assembly GCA_964389575.1 of uncultured Chitinophagaceae bacterium. GTDB lineage: Bacteria > Bacteroidota > Bacteroidia > Chitinophagales > Chitinophagaceae > JAGNRR01. The sequence continues at coordinate 1,204 of CAYMFF010000163.1, read as the reverse complement.
TTTTTTGCTGAGTAATTTTTGAACTTGATTGTCATGACAAAATCAGATACCGAAAACCCAGCTTTTTTTACTGCTTTTTGAACGGCATCAATATCCACTTTTATTTTGTTTTTAAACTTTATAGTAAATATTGAAGTTTCGACATCACTATCTACTCTTTCAACAAAAGATAATTTTTCTAAAGCCTTATGTATAGAATTACTACACATACTACAGGTTAATCCACTTGCCTGAAGCTTAGCCTCTTTTATCTGTCCATTACTTACTAATGAACTCAAAATAATCATTATAATAAGAAGTATATATCTCATATTTATCGTTTACTTTTTAGACTTTTAAATAGTTTGAACATTTAATACTGACTTGTTAAATTATTCGAATGGGTCTGAATATCGAGCGTCTGTTGCCAAGGTATGGTCAGTGAGCGTTTTCAGAAAGGCGACTAAAGCATCTTTGTCCGATTGACTTAGCTGTAGCCCATTGGGTAGTTGTTGTTGAAAGGAAGCATCCATGGTAGAAGAGTTTTTTACTAAGTCGTAATGGTCAACTACTTCTTCTAAGGTCTGAAAACGACCATCGTGCATATAAGGCGGTGTAAGTTCAATATTTCTTAAAGAAGTTACTTTGAACTTTGCACGATCATTCGAATTACCTGTTACATCTTCACGTCCTAAATCTGTAAACTGAACATCAGTATCCAAACCATTATTCATATAACGGTCATTTTCAAAATTTGGACCTCCATGACAATGCTGACAATCTGCACCAGAAGCATTGGGAAAGGCTGGGTTGTATTCCGTAAAAAATAAAAAACGCCCTCTTTCCTCTTGAGGGGTCAACGTTGCTTTTCCTGCAAGAAAGTCATCATACTTGGATTGATAAGATACTATGGAGTTCATAAATTGTTCCATTGCTTTCGAAATTAGAATCGTGTCAATTTGGTCTGTGCCAAATGCTTTTCTGAACTGGGTACGATACAACTCTTTAGCTTGCAATTTGCTTACAACATTCGCAAGAGTTTCATCCATTTCTAATGGGTCTTGTATAGGTTTTAATGATTGGTGTCTCAGTAAATTAGCTCTGCCATCCCAAAAGAATTGATTTGTATTCCAAGCCATATTTACGACAGCCATAGCTTGTCGTCCTCCAGGCAAATTATTTACACCAATGGAGAATTTATTAGTATCAGAAAAAGCCGTTTGCT
>CAYMFF010000162.1:1638-2755 GCA_964389575.1 uncultured Chitinophagaceae bacterium | reverse complement strand
TTGCATCTTCCATATACGGTGGTGGTGGCTTGAAAGCTTCAAGCAAAGTGGCCATAGCCAAGTCTGCGTCTTTTACTTTTATGAGCGCTTTCCCTTCTCTTGCCTCCACTTTGAATTTTTCACTTACAATGGCTGCACAAGCATTCGTTGTAGCCCATTGTTTAATATACTTAGAACTTCCAATAAAAGTTATATGCTGCTCCGTAGATTTTTCTAAATCCTCAGGGCCAATAATTTGTTGCTCTGTATTGCCAATTAATTCTCCTTGTAGAAGTTCGTTGATTTCTTGAATGCTAAGTGTTTTCATACTTCCTTTTTGCTTTGACGAAAGTAATTAAAATAATTACGAATTGTATATAATGCTTGTGTTTCTGCTTTTGTCTCACACCGTCCTTGCGGTATAGACTCTGACATACGGCCCCTTGTTATGCAATCCGCCGAGTACCTTTGCGGACACTCGGCGGAGAAAAAAAGACCTCTTCAAAAGGTCTTTTTTATAACAGCGTTAGCTTCCTATTGCTCATGGTTTAATTTGGCATGAGAAGCAGTGAGAGTTTGGTCCATAGGATTGTATTGAAACTCACCGGCAAAGCTCGCGCAGCAATTCGCATCATCATTCATCCATGTCGTGAATTCTCCGTTTAGAGTTTCTTTCATTTCTGTGAATTCTATATAAGAGTTTCTTACCTCTGTTAAATTATTCGATTTTAAATATTCATTTATTTTATCTTCTACCTCAGCGTTAATATCTGCATTCGAGCGATAGTTTCCTTCTTCAGAAACTATTAGACAAGCAAAAGTTCCGAAAGCATGGCCACCATTGCAACTCTCTGTGTAGAAGTGGGCTAGGGCATCATCAACGCCATCTCCGTTTATATCAAACGTTTCTTTTTTCACATCGCCCATACCAAAGGAAAGGTTTGGGTTGTTTTTCGTCCATTCTTCTATTCCGCCTTCGCAGGGTTCGCCTACTTTTCCGTCGGCTTTTAGACTTGTTTTCCAATTTTCAATTTCCTCATCTAACGGAGGTGTTCCATTAGAGTTGTTTGCAGATTCTTCTGTACCATTGTTTGCACAGCCAGCGAGAGCAATGCTTATGACCAGAATAATAAGAAGG
>CAYMFF010000162.1:0-1538 GCA_964389575.1 uncultured Chitinophagaceae bacterium | reverse complement strand
GCATAAACATATTGTTGATGCATTCCCATCAAATGCATCGATGAGGAAAATGCTTACAAAGGCAAATGACAAGTCAATGCATTACCGATTAATTATTACCTTTTTGGGTAAAAGGCCTTGGCTTGTTTTTAATAATAAAATATACATTCCACTTGGAAGAGTACTTACATCTATTTCATTGTTACGAAGTTCAGCCTTGTTTTTTTGTCCTAATGTATTCCATAAGTCTGCACTTTGAACGCTTACACTTTTTTGTGCATTGATAGTTATTATATCCTGTGCAGGATTAGGGTAAATGTTTACAGAATGTGCTGCACGTAAATTTACATTCTCAACCGAAGTTGGGAACGCACAAATGACAGTGGGTGTGTCCTTTAAACTATTTGTCCCATCGCCTAATTGATTACTTGAATTTCTTCCCCATGCCCAAATGCTACCATCTGCTTGGATCGCTACGGAGTGAAAAATGCCTCCTGATACAAAATCCCAATTTGTGTTGGTCCCTATTTGAACAGGAGCTGTTTTTTTGATAAGAGTGCCGTCGCCTAAGGAGCCATTATCATTATCTCCCCATGCCCAGAGTGTGCCATTGGTTTGGATGGCCAGGGTATGATCGTTTCCTGCGTCCACTTTGCTCCAATTCGTACTAGTGCCCACTTGAGTCGGAATGTATCTACCAAACGTAGTGCCAATCCCTAACTGACCGTCAGCGTTTTCACCCCACGCCCATAGTGTGCCATCGTTTTTGATAGCCATTGCAAATTTGCTTCCTGCAGATATGGACTTCCAATCAGTATCACTGCCTATTTGAGTAGGGGACACTTTACTTGAACTACTGTTGTTCCCTAGCTGTCCGTTTTGATTTCGTCCCCAAGACCAAAGTGTCCCGTCTGTTTTTATGGCCAGTGAGAATTGTTCTCCTGCAGAGATAGTACTCCAATCATTATCAGTGCCGATTTGAGTTGGCGTGTTTTGATCATTCAAAGTGCCCTGTCCTAGCTGTCCGTGACTATTATATCCCCAAGACCAAATGGTACCATCTGTTTTGAGGGCTAGTGTGTGAGCATTTACTCCGGATACTGCGCTCCAATTGGTAGCGCTACTAATTTGAACGGGTAAATACCTATTCAAAGTGGTTCCATCACCGACTTGACCGTCACCATTCAAACCCCAAGCCCATAGTGTACCGTTATTTTTTATGGCCACTGAATACAAACCACTAGCAGCGACTGCACTCCAAGTGGACGTACCTATTTGGACAGGTGTAGTACTATTCCCCACTAAGGCACTTCCTACTTGACCCCAAGAATTATCGCCCCACGCCCAAAGCGTTCCATCCGTTTTGATACTAAGGTTATGGTCACCGCCTGCGGATATAACCGAATAATCGCATTGTGCTTTTGAGCTTAGGCTCGTTACAATTAGGGCGAACAATAATATTAATTTATGGTTCATGAATATTAAATTTTGTATTTCAAATATAGATAATTTATGTAACAGTATTTTTTGCTCTCTACTGGCGCAAAAATGTAGCTAAG
>CAYMFF010000161.1:0-2766 GCA_964389575.1 uncultured Chitinophagaceae bacterium | reverse complement strand
TTTCGATTTCAAAAATTTCGTTTGATGAACGATCTATTTTTACTTTTTTCTTGTTCAGCATTTTTAGCTCGAGACCTTCTTTTTTAAATTCACAGGCGTATTGAATTTTATTGTCATCAAAGTCATAAACAATAATTTGGTTCTGCCTGTTGATGCGCGAGATGCTTCGTTTGTCTTTTAATAGGGTGCTTTTGATATTGCCTTTTTTATCTGCCCAGATGAGCGATTGGTATAAGGAGCCACCAATAACTCGGGTATAGATAAAATAATTTTTATTATACCGATTATAGGTTTGCGAGTACCGATGTGATTTGTATCTATAAAATCTGTGAATATTTTTCAGAATAATTTGACCCTTGCTATTCAAAATATAATAATTATTGTGCCTGCCATCCCCTTTTTTTGCTTCAATAAATTGACGATTTCTTGATATAGAAAGATATTCAACGGGCACCATAATTTTATTATCCACGAGCATACCGACTTTTCTGTTTTGATGAACGTAATAGCCTCCGTTGGGGAAATTAGTACTTCTATTAAAATAATATATTTTACTAAACTCTGGTTCCACTACAATTTTAGCATTGGTATCACACAGTCCCCAAGCTTTTCCTTTGCGGTACGGGATGGTAATGTCCTGACTCATTGCCGTGAGCTGAAAACAAATGAATGCTATTAGTAAGAAAACTCTCATTGTTTAGTAAAAATACGGGATACTAAAAAATACAGAAATAATCCTTTTGCCAAATTTCTTATTCTGTCCTTGCGATAGGTAAGGTACAATTTATCAATGCGTCCATTACATAAATTATTATGAAATACGCTTTTACACTTTTAGTTGTATTCACATTTTTATTGACTCAAAAAGTAACCGCCCAAGAAAATAAATCGAGCCGATTGGCATCTTCTTATGCAGAGCTAGGCTTTGGGTTGAACGGTACAGCAAACGTACTCTCGGCAGGCTTTTACCGAACTTGGACCTTGAGTAAATCAAAATTTTTTTGGAAGAACATTTATTTGGGGAGTGGTTTTCGGTTAAATGGTTTTGGTGGTAAAAATGTTTACTTCGTTTCTTCTCGTCCTCAACTTTACAAAACCAAAGACGAAGATTCTATTCGAGCTCCCGCTCCGGCTATATACTCTATTAATACATTTTTGAACTTGGGTTACAACTTTACATCAAAGTGGCAAGCAGGATTTGATATTGATGTTTTTGGTTTCTCATTTGGACCAAATGGTAGTCCCACCTTCATTTCAAACGGGCAAGAACAAGTCGCTGAGGTCAACCCTACCAAGATAAATGTCCTTGGTGTGAACGCGAATAATTTCGGATCTCTATTGAGCAATATTTATGTTCGGTATCAGTTCACTACTAAATGGGGCGCCCGACTAACCTACCAAAAATCGTATGCTGAAATAACCACCGAAGAAGTATTACAAACTGAACCTGGCATCAATCAACGCTTTCGCTATGTAGGACGTTTGATAGGTTTAGGTGTGAGTTATCATTTTAAATAAGCAATGCTAACGGCAATTAATTATTGTTATCTTTAGTGAGATAAAAATTCAGTCTCTATGAAAAAGCAATATATCCTAGCCATCATATTTCTAGTAGCCATAGCGTTTTTTTCTTTTACTAAAAAGGGATACGATCCATTAGCAATAACTAGAATCATTTCAGAAAATACCTTTTTAGATGTTGCTGAAGTGACCAATTTAAATTGGCGAGAATATATAAGTTGGAATGAAAATCGATTTGGAAAAGGGTCCAAAGAATATTTAGCAAGTTTGCCAGATATTAAGGTGTGGGCGATAGAAAAATTTAATCCATTACGAGAAAAATACCTCAATCATCCATCTTATAATGATTATCCTGTAGTAGGAGTTTCGTATGAGCAGGCGGTAGCATACTGTAATTGGCGCTCGGCACGAATTAATGAAGTAATCAAAATCCAAAATAAAAAGTCATCGGTGACCTACAGTTGCCGACTACCGACCAAATCTGAGTGGGAAAAACTAGCTCGAATAGAAACCTACTATTTTGCACCCTACAAAACAGAGAATCATAATTTACAAGAAGTGACGGACGATGGCGTGGTGCATGAAAATGATATTACGTCACCCGTAAAATCTTTTACACCAACGCTTAATGGTTATTACAATTTAATCGGCAATGTAGCCGAGATGGTTGCCGAAAAAGGAATTGCCAAAGGAGGTAGTTGGCAACATACGAATATCGGACTAAGCCATGAAACAGATTATAAATACACCCAACCAACAAATTGGATAGGATTTAGATGTGTTTTAGTTCGTAATTGATAAAATCTTTTTGTCGTTACTTACAAATTTTCTTAGGGGTAATTTATTTTAGCTTAAATATCAGAAAAGTTACCTCACTGAAAACAGTGATTTTTTGGTGTGAAACAGTATTCTTTTTCACCCAATAATTAGTCTAATAAACTGTCAATCATACAATTAAGAATTGTGTCTGGTGCCATACATGTTTTGACCCCTTTTCATGAATTGTTTAAGCGTTTTTTTTATAAGATATTTGTAGTCACCAAATTTGATTATTATGAAAAACCTCTACTTTTCTATTTTATTTTTATGTGTTTTTTCGTTTGCAACAACAGCTCAAACTTGGAATGGAAGCACGAGTTCCGACTGGAATACAGCCGCAAATTGGACGCCGGCGAACATACCAACCGTTACGAGCTCAGTTACTATTGGCACCTTTGGCATTACTAATTTTCCGCAGTTGACATC
>CAYMFF010000160.1:0-2767 GCA_964389575.1 uncultured Chitinophagaceae bacterium | reverse complement strand
GCAATTTTTTACCAGCCTTTTTATTTACTTATGCAGAGCAAACACTTTCTAGTTCACAAACAGGAATGCTCAATTCACTTGTGCCGATTTTCTCTTTGATTGTATCGGTGATTTTATTTAGTAATAAAGTAAAAACCAAAGGTGTCTTTGGCATTCTGCTTGGCTTTGTGGGCACACTCTTATTAATCTCGTTTAGCGAATCTAGTAGCGAAACAAAGTCTGTTGATTATGCGGCTGTAGCGCTCGTAATATTTGCTACCATTTGTTATGCCTTGAGTTTAAATATTATCAAAGAAAAACTAGAGCATATAGACTCCATACAAATTACCGCAGTCTCGCTAGTGTATATGTTAATACCCTCATTAGTCGTATTATCATTTACAGATTTTAGCACAAAAGTGACGGACTCAACATTTTATCCTGCCATTGGTTATACGGCTATATTGGCGATTGGAGGAACGGCCATTGCGCTCATGCTGTTTAATAAACTCATCAAACAAACGAGTGCTGCTTTTGCCTCATCGGTTACCTATTTAATTCCATTTGTTGCTATAAGTTGGGGGCTTGTTTTCAATGAACCAATCACTTGGTCGGTTAGCTTTATTCTATTGATTTTAGCGGGGATTTATTTGATTAAGAATGATAAGTAGCGTTTGTGAACGCGCAAGATGCTCCAAGGGAGCCCTTTGGACCTGCGCGCTTGGCTTGCGCCTCCATCTTGCGCGAGTGGAGCGAGTAGTGTTTGGGGGCGCACAAGTAGCTATGCTTAAGGCTAGGCTACTTATACTTGCGCTAGTGGGGTACTTAACAATGCCGACGAACGCCCCCTCCTACCCAATGCCGAAGTACAACTGACCAATACGGCTCTTGCTTCTCGCCCTACCAACGAGGAAGGCCTAGTAAGCTTTGTAATTGTAGATATGCCGGAGCTACTTAACATTACCATCTCCACACCCAATGGCGGTCCTTTTGAGTTTAACGACCAAAATATTACCACCGGTACTTCTAATGATTTGGAGTTTAGGGTTGGATAGTTTTTTTAGTGAATAGTGATTAGTGAACAGCTTGCTTTTTGTGGGCTGTTTTTTGTTATATTTGAGACAAGAAACTAACAAATGAAAAAACTTTTTACACTTATACTCATCGTTATTTCCATTCAACAACTTTCTGCACAAGATAAAAAGGTTGACTTCTCAGAAGATTTTATAAATAGCAAAGAGCATGTAGGTGCATATCAGAATTATAAAAAAATAAATCCTATTACTATTCAAAATTATAATATTAGTCGGAGCCTGAAGAGCGAAACACTATTGGGCTTAGTAGAAAAATCTAGTCCGAAGGATATAAAACAAGTAGTACTAACCGTTAAAGACATTCATAGAAGCGATGCTGCAAAAGGTATTTATCGCCTGTTACTTGTTGGCATTATTGGAAATGAGCAAGTTGAAATTCCTGTAGTAATGACCTTGCGTGAAGTTCGAAAGAACAAAGATAAAATCATGAAAGATTTCCTTCTTTACCTTTTTGACTATAATAGCCTAAACCACAAATATCTTATAAAAGGAACAAGCGCTTTTGCTGTTTATCACGACAGAAAAGGACTTGAAACCATGGGAGTTCGCGGAGGAGCTGAACTTCAAGATTTGCAAGCTTCTTTTGTTGGTACGATTTCTAATTTAGACAATGAAGACGATAAATGTATTTTTAATAGGAATTTTTATAACGCCTATGCTGAGCTCCCATTCTGCAAAGAAAACTTAAAGTATCTCTTCAAAGATTCTTTTGAAGAACCTACTCAATTAATGAAAGAAAAATTTCCCCAAGTGTTAGATTATATACTTCAGTAATAAAACACTTTTCGCCCCTGACAGTGGCTGAGCAAAGCGTCATCAACAGTAATTCCCAAACAATTCTTAACTTTACCAAAAAGCAGGTAGCATGGCAGAAGTATTAAATAGTGAGTTAAACCAATACTGGGCGCACCTGAATGCCGAGGAGCGTGAGAGCATTCTAAGTGTTATGCGGTCTTTTCTTCGTTTAAAAGTCTCTAAAAAAGAAAACGAAACAGATAATGAATACACCGATGAGTTTAAATCTATTTTGCATGAACGCCGTGCAGATTATAAGGCCGGTGGCAAAACGTTTACTTTAGAAGAATCATTAGAGCGTATTGATAAAATATTATCGGCCTAGCCATGTATCAGCTAAAGATTAGTGCCGATGCTCAAATCGAGCTTGAAGATAGTGTGCTGTGGTATAAAGAGCGTAGCAAAATTGCTACAACTGGTTTTACAATTGCTTTGAAAAATACTTTTGAGAGAATACTGGCTAACCCTAAAAGTTTTCAAAACCCGTTTGAAGATTTTTATCAAGTTCATCTTCAGCAATATCCTTTTACCGTTGTTTACACAATAGAAGATAATGAAGAAACCATATTGGTAGAGTCAATCTTTCATCAAAGTAGAAACCCAAAAGATAAATTCAAATAAGTAGGTACATCCTATTTCCCGATACAAAACCGACTAAACACCGAACTCAATACATCCTCATTAGTAATTTTACCCGTAATACTCCCAAGCGCATCTAGCGCCACCCGAGCATCAATAGAAATAAACTCGCCGCTAACATTATTCTTCAATCCGCTCTGTACTTTTTGCAAAGATTCTTGGGCAGTTTGCAAGGCTACTAAATGTCGCGCATTGCTTACTTGAGTATCCGTTTGTACTTTTCGTTTTTCTATGGTTTGTACTAAGAGTTTTTTTAGCTT
>CAYMFF010000159.1:0-2769 GCA_964389575.1 uncultured Chitinophagaceae bacterium | reverse complement strand
AATTACCAGAAGATGGTATTGGCGAGCTAAAAACATTAGCTGCTAACTTGGTGAAACAATACAGCTAGCTAAGACTTTATAATATTTAATTGAACCGTTCACTTTTTGTGAGCGGTTTTTTTGTGAGGAGTCTCTATTTATATAAATTCTTCAATCAATTATTTTAATCTAGTTACATTTGCTTTATGTACTACAGACGGAAAATTTTATTGACTTTGTTAGAAGTTTTTGACGATACATTGCCCAAAATGGATTTGCAAAAGCTTTTATTGTTGCTATCAAAAAAACAATCGAAGCCGTCATTTGATTTTGTGCCATATAAGTTTGGTTGCTTTTCTTTTCGAGCAAATGCTGATTTAAAAACTCTTATTAAATATGAACAAGTTTCTGATACTGAAAAGAATTGGATTCGAACCGATTCTGTTAGTTATAAAAATGATTTAAAAAAAGAGGACTTACTAGCAATTAATCAAGTTAAGGTTGCTTATGGTAAAAAAAGCACAACTGAATTATTGGAAATAACTTACAAGCGCTTTCCCTTTTATGCTACTAATAGTACAATATTATCTCGTGTACTGAAGAATAAGGAAGATCTTAAAAAAGTAGAAGCGGCTAGAACAAAGAACCAAGAAAAAGCACTTTTTACAATCGGCTATGAGGGCATCTCTCTCGAAGCGTATTTGAATAAATTACTTCTTAATGATATTCAGGTATTAGTTGATGTACGAAAAAATTCGATAAGTATGAAATACGGATTTAGTAAAAAGCAATTAATGAACTCTTGTACGGGTATTGGAATTCAATTTTATCATTTGCCAGAGTTGGGCATAGTTTCAGACAAAAGACAAAAGCTAGAAACGCAGAATGATTACGATATCTTATTCAAAGATTATGCTAAGAATAACCTGCCTCATACTGTTGAAACACAAAATGAAATAATAGAATTAATAAACAACCATAACCGTGTAGCTTTAACTTGTTTTGAAGCTAATTCTTGTCAATGCCACAGAAAACCTTTGGCGGAGTCAATAGCTAATTTACCTAATTTTGTGGGTGAAGTAAATCATATATAAAATGCCTGTAGAGAAAGTACTAATTGTTGTAAAAACTTATCCTGCGATTTCGGGTAAATATGATGAATTAGTTTGTACAGCAGGCTTTAGAGAAGATGGTACTTGGATAAGAATTTATCCTGTACAATTTAGACAAAAAGCTTATTCTGAGCAATACAAAAAATGGCAATGGATTGAATTGGACTTAGTAAAAAACACGGGCGACTCACGACCAGAGAGTTACAGACCGTACAGCCGTAATACTCCTATAAAAATAGTTGGGGATATAAAGGCAGATGGGAATACTTGGGCAGAAAGAAGAAAGTTCGCTTTACGAAAAATTTATACAAACAAAGCCGCCTTAATAGCGGAAGCAAAAGACAGAGATTTAATTACTTCTTTGGCTACGTTCAAACCTAAAGAAATTGTAGATTTTAAAATTGAGGCAGTAAATAGAGAGTGGGACAGCAAAAAGTTAGAAAGTCTCAAGCAAATGCAGTTATTTGATACTAAAAAGAATGATAGACCTTTGGAGGTCGTACGAAAGCTCCCCTATAAATTTTCTTACACGTTTTTAGACGAGCAAGATGTACCCAGCACCCTAATGATTGAAGATTGGGAATTAGGTCAGCTATATTGGAGATGCTTGCAACGGCATGGTGGGGATGAAACAAAAGCTTGTGCAGATGTAAGGAAGAAATATTTTGATGATTTTGCGAATACTAAAGATTTATATCTGTTCTTGGGGACTACAAAACTTAATCACTATGTTGCTCTTAACCCATTTGTGATAATAGGCACTTTTCATCCAAAACCTGAAACGCAACATTCGATGTTTTAGTTGCTGTAGTGATAGAGTTTTTTAATCAATCAAATCCCCTCCCCCATCTTCCGTTCCCACTTCTTAATCTCAGCCTCGGTCATCGTCTTTAGTTTTCTATTAATGTAAGCGATACTCGTACGCATATCGGTTAGGTCTGCTATCGTTACTTTTGTTCAAGATGAAAAAGTTATTAGTTGGTTTTATGTTCGTCCTAATTCTCTGGGCAATAGTGAATCCTTTCCTCTTTCAGTTTAGGACTTCCGACGCTGATGCCAAAACTGCTTTTTCAGCCCAAGGAATGAATATTCGCAGCGATGATTTTAAATACAAAAAAAATAATCTCCACTATCTTAGATTGGGCGACACGACCAAAACTGCCCTCCTTTTCGTTCATGGCTCACCCGGTTGCTGGGACTATGCTTGGGATTACTTTATGGATCGTAGTTGGCAAAAAGATTTTGAGCTCATTAGCATAGACCGCCCTGGTTTTGGAAATAGCAACTACGGCACTGCGAAGAATCTTTTTGAGCAATCAGAAATAATAAGCGCGTTTGTAAAAGAAAAACTCCCGCATCGAGAAGTACAGCTAATGGGCCATAGCTATGGCGGCCCTTTGGTGCTGCAACTGTGTGCTGATAATGATTCCCTCTACACCAAATGTATAATTCTGGCCGGAAGTGTAAATCCAGCCGCAGAAAAAAATGAATGGCAGCTAAATTTGTTTAGCCACCCTTTATTAAAATGGATGGTGCCTGGCTCTTTTCAACAAGGACTGGAAGAGTTGCTTTGGCTAAAAGCCGATTTAAAATCAGATCAATACTTAAAAAAAATTCAGCGCGTTAAAACTCCAATTGTAGCTATTTATGGCACGAAAGATAATATGGTTCCATATCA
>CAYMFF010000158.1:0-2770 GCA_964389575.1 uncultured Chitinophagaceae bacterium | reverse complement strand
ATGCGGTGTTTTTTTATGCTATGAAAACAAAGGGACAAATAGCATTTGCCAAGAAATTGGGTAAGCGAATCGTGGCTTTTCGTAATGAAAAAGAACTGACTAGAGTAGAGCTAGCTGCGAAAGCAAAAATGAATGAGAAATATTTAGGACGAGTGGAGCGTGGTGAAAGTGAAATCTCATTTTATAAATTAAATAGAATTATTAAAACACTTAAAATTTCAATTGAAGATTTGGTATGAAGAAAGAATTTATTGAAAGTTTATCGATTGAAGATTTCAATGGAACTAAGGTTAAAGTTCGTTTGGTTCAGCCTGGAACCGATGAAAAATCAGCCTTTACACATTATTTGCATAATAATGAAAATGGAGTTTCTAAGAAATTCAAAAAAGGAGCCGTTAGTTACGTTAAATCGAAACTTGAGAGTAAGCTTCCAGAAGAGAAAATTACGAATTTGGCTGCCGAGAGCGCGTTGCAATATGTGATTTCTAATTTTAAACCCAATGTACCTTTTCCTGAACCTAAAGAGCCCAAGTTTACTTTTATAGATTTATTTGCTGGAATTGGTGGTTTTAGAATTGCAATGCAAAATCTGGGAGGGAAGTGTATTTTTTCAAGTGAGTGGGATAGATATTCGCAAAAAACATATGAAGCAAATTTTGGAGAAATTCCTTTTGGTGATATAACTAAAGAGGAAACTAAAAGATTTATTCCCAAAAGTTTTGATGTACTATGCGCTGGCTTTCCCTGTCAAGCGTTCTCAATTGCCGGTAAAAGAGGAGGATTTGATGATACAAGAGGAACATTATTTTTCGACGTCGCACAGATAATTAAGAAGCATAAACCTAAAGCGTTTTTTCTAGAAAATGTAAAAGGATTAAGGGGACATGATAAGGGTAAAACTTTAAAGACAATTCTGAATGTTTTGCGTAATGACTTAGGTTACTATGTGCCTGATCCTGAAATAGTAAATGCAAAAGATTATGGTGTCCCTCAAAATAGGGAAAGAATATTTATAGTTGGTTTCAGTAAGAGTATGAAGGTGAATTCCTTTGTTTATCCGAAGAAGTCTAAAAAGAAATTCTCTTTTTCTAATGTGAAAGAAAACTCTGTTGTTCCAACGAAATATTATCTATCAACTCAGTATTTAGACACTTTAAAAAAGCATAAGGCAAGACATGCAAAAAAGGGAAATGGATTCGGGTATGCAATTATACCTGATGAAGGAATTGCTAATGCAATAGTAGTAGGAGGAATGGGGCGAGAAAGAAATCTTGTTTTAGATAATAGAATAACGGATTTTAATCCAACAACTCATATTAAAGGGACTGTGAATCGAGAAGGAATTAGAAAAATGACACCCAGAGAGTGGGCGAGGTTACAAGGTTTTCCAGATAAATATATTATTCCAGTTTCTGATGCTTCGGCTTATAAACAATTTGGTAATTCTGTCGCTGTTCCAGCAATTCAGGCGACCGCCAAGCTAATTATTAAAAAAATCATCGATGTTGAAGGGGAATAATAAAGGAGAGTGGAGCGAATTATACGTTTTTTTTCAATTACTGGCAGATGGTAAATTACATTCGGCTGATGAACATTTGAATAAAACAGAATCATTTGTTGAACTTCTTTCAATTTATAGGAAAGATGATGGTCAAAAGTTGAATTTTAATATTGTAATTGATGGTAATATAAACATCATAGATTCTAAAACAGAAGAGGTGATTTTTTCCTTCCCCCAATCAGAAGCAAGAGAAGTATCTAAGAATTTAGTGAAAGAAATTAATGGAAAAACTGGCATTTCGCAATCCTTGAAAGATACTATTCTGAGTTATCGAGTCACAAAAGTTGCTGATAAATCTTTAGGAAAAGGAGATATTGATGTTCGCATTTATGACCCTATGCATGGTATAAGTTCAAACCAAGAGTTTAGTATTAAGTCATTTCTAGGTAGTGATCCAACCTTATTTAATGCAAATAAGACAACTAATATAAAATACAAAATTACAAATTCAAATAGTGAACCAATCGGGGAAGAGGATTTGAAAGAAATCAATTCTATTAATAGAGGCCACAAGTACATTAAGAGAATAGCGAAATTGATTGAATTGGGATATGAAATTAATTTTCACTCTTATGATGATGATACATTTAAACTAAACTTGCAAGTAATTTGTACTGATTTGCCTGAGATAATAGCTCATATTGTTAAAGATAAGTATGTGAGTAAGGTTACTAAATGGACTGATATAATTGATAAAATAACGAAGGATAACCCATTGAATTATGACCAAAGTCAAGGGCACAAATTTTATGAAAATAGATTGGTAAGTTTTTTAGTAGAGGCTGCACTTGGAATGACATCAAAAGCGGTATGGTCTGGTAATTATGATATAGTTGGTGGAATAATAATTGTAAAACCAAATGCTGAAGTCCTTTGTTACCATTTAATTGACTTTAATAAATTTAAACATTACTTAAGGAAATCAGCAAGATTTGATAACCCATCGGGTTCTAAAATGGGTTACGGCGAAGTTTATTTTCAAGGAAATGAGTCATTCATTAAATTGAATTTTCAAGTGAAAGCTTAAACTTGTTTGTTTAATATAAGCTCTACGAACTTTAACTCTTTAACTAGTTTACTCTACCTATATGGAGTGCCCCCCATCCCCCAACAATTCAGTATCTTTACGAATCAGCATGAAAAAGTTAGCAGTTTTACTTCTATTCATTTTGACTGGTGCGCTTTCTAGTCAAGCCTCCCACATTATTG
>CAYMFF010000157.1:0-2817 GCA_964389575.1 uncultured Chitinophagaceae bacterium | reverse complement strand
AAATTTATCAGTACCGTTGGGATGCTGTTGGACAACCTAAAGGGATTTATTTTGCTCGTATTATTATGGGTAAAGAAATTAAAACGATTAAACTTATAAAAAAATAAAAAAAGCGACACCAACGGCATCGCTTTAAATTTTTATTCTGAAAAGGAATTAAGCATTAACCGCTCTAAAATCAGCTTTTCTTTTTTCTAAGAAAGCACCTACGCCTTCTTTCATTTCGGGAGTTGCAAAACAACTTCCAAATTCGGCAATTTCAGTTTGGTACCCTTCTGCTGTTCCGGCTGCATTTACACATTTAATTACTTTGCTCAATGCCATAGGCGACTTCTTATTAATGATACCCAAAATATTTTTTGTGTGCTCTAATAAACTTTCAACAGTCGTTACATGATTTACTAATCCAATTTGTTCTGCTTCTTTAGCATCAGGCATATGTGCTGTCATACAAAGCTCCATTGCGCGTCCTTTGCCTACCAAAGCAGTTAGGCGCTGTGTGCCACCATAACCCGGTATTAATCCAAGGTTCACTTCTGGCTGACCAAATTTAGCTTTTTCATTGGCTACTCTGAAATGGCATGCCATAGCTAATTCGCAACCGCCACCCAGTGCAAAACCATTTACGGCAGCCACTACAGGTTTGGTACAATTTTCTATTTTATTAAAAACTAATTCAGCACCTACCTTAGCTAATTCTTCACCAGCTTGTGCATCCATACTCGGAAACTCAGAAATATCAGCGCCCGCTACAAAAGCCTTGCCGGCACCTGTAATAATCGCTGATAGTATGTCTGAATTACTTTCTACTTCATCAATCGCAGCACTCAATTCTTTAATTACATCAGCGTTTAACGCATTCATTTTATCAGGACGGTTAATCGTAATAACCGCTATATTTTCTTCTACTTCAAATAATAATGTCTCGAAATTCATTTGTCTATAATTTTAATACGGATTGCAATGTAAGACCAAAATGTTTTTCGGGGCTTGGATACCCAACAGAGTTTTCTACATCCTTTGACTCATGGCTTCAAAGCAAATAATTCCTGCCGCTACACTTACATTGAAACTATCAAACTCGCCTTGCATGGGAATTATAAAGGTTTCGTCGCTTGCTTTTCGGCTGGTAGAGGATATTCCTTTATCCTCAGAACCCAATACTAAGCAAAGCGGTTCTTTCATATCTAATTCTCTGAGTTTTTTAGTCGCCCGTAAATCAGAGGAGTACACTTTAATCCCATTCATTTTAATGGTTTCAAACGCCACATTAATACTTTTTTCTCTACAAAAATTCATTTTAGTAAATGCGCCAGCCGAAGTTTTTACCATATCCTCAAAGATAGGCGCGGCATTTTTTTCAGAAAAGACAACTGCATCTACTCCACAACAAACTGCACTACGAATAATAGCGCCCATATTGCGCACATCAGTTATGCCGTCTAATACCAATAAAAACGGATTTTTCCCGTCATCAAAACATTGAGAAATCACATCTTGAACCGATTGATACGCCACGACTCCACTCAAGGCCACCATGCCTTGATGATTTTTTCGTGTCATGGAATTTAGTTTTTCATTCGGCACACGCACAACGGGTACATTACGTTGTTTGGCAGATTCTAAAACTTCGGCTACAATATCACCACTAATGCCATGATAGATAAACAATTTGTCAATGAGTATATCGCTTTGTAGCGCCTCATAAATTGGTTGACGTCCGAAGATGATTTTCTTCGAAGAATTCTTTTGGGGATTCATTTACTTTGAAATCATGAATTTGGCAGATTCTTCGATCTTACCATTTTTTCCTTTGACTAGCACAACGTAAACACCTTCTGGGTATTGACGCATGTCAGAAAACTCAAGCTCTTTTTTCCCATCGCATGATAACTCTTGCAATTTCTTTCCTATAAAATTTCGAAGCTCTAGGGTTTTTGCTTTTCCGGCCGTGCTTGGTTTCAAACGAATTTTTAATTTGTTATCTTTTAACGGAACAGGATAAAGTTCGATATTAGATGAACGCTGCTGCGCGGTAGCAAAGAATGCACAGCACATTAGTAAACATAGTATAGCAACGAATCGTTTCATTTAATATTGTAAAAATATAACCTTTTTTGCGGTATAAATAGTTAAAATTGGATAAAATTGAGGATATACACTATTTTTGAACAAGTGCATATTCTTAATAATTCATGGATTGCGAGCTATTGGTACCTCCTATTAATTCTAATAGGAGTGGTAATTTCCATAATTTATTACGTAAATCATAAGAAAAAATCATTGCGACAATCCTTTTTTGTACTCCTTTCGCTCTGTCTTTTTTCGTTTAGTATGCATCAATTGGATGACCGGACGGATGACAGCATGTTTTCATTAGACGGTGTGGAACAAATTCATGAAGATCATTTTGGTACTTCACCAGACTTTTTAGGCAAATCCGTTGAGCGACTGTATGAGTTTATTCGCAAGTTTATATAGTTAGTCTTTATAAAATTTTCGACTCAATATTTCACCCGAATTCAATTGCAATTGAATAAAATAAATCCCAGTTTGTAAATTAGAAACATCAAGTTGTCTTGTAACATCCTTTGCCCTAGAGATAACCCTTCCAGACAAATCTAACAGTTGAATCATTGCTGTTTGGTTTATTAAAACCTCATTTAAACGAATAGCATCTTGTACTGGATTTTGAAAACTTAGTTTTAAAACAGTGGTTGGCGTATTATCAACAAGCGATAATGGAGCACAAGGTGCAGCTGGTGTGAATACTGTGTAATTGAAAGTGTTACCAAAACAATGATTCCAATAAACCGC
>CAYMFF010000156.1:0-2831 GCA_964389575.1 uncultured Chitinophagaceae bacterium | reverse complement strand
CCCAAACTCCCGCCCGGTCTTCTTTTTACTAAATCACCAGTCGTTGTAGCAATCACAGTAGAAAAAGAATCTTGGAGCTGTTGTCGATAGGGTGCAAGGTATTTTTCCGTGACGGAGTATCCCATGGTATCTTGGCTCGACTTTACCTGAACGCTTTCAAATTGAGATTTAACGGGCTGATAATGGGTTTTGCATCCTATGGATAAAATGAGTAATACTTGTAGAAAACTGAGCTTGAATATTTTATGTCTGATTCGCAAAATCCGTTACTTTCGAGCCACTAAAATAAATATATTATGGCAAGTTTTGATGTAAGCGGAAAATTGATTGAAAAATATGATGTCCAGCAAATTACAGACACATTTAAAAAGAGAGAATTCGTAGTAGAATGTCCAAAAGAAATTAATGGTAATGTATATCAAGATTATTTGAAGTTTCAATTGACGCAAGACAGAGTTTCGCTAATAGAAGCAATGAATGAAGGCGATATGATAAAAGTGCATTTTAACCTCCGTGGTTCCAAGTATACTTCTAAGAAAGATGGTTCTACAGGTTATATCACCAATCTAGAGGCTTGGCGTCTAGAATCAGCTAGTGCCGCTCCAGTAGCACCTTCTCAGCAAGGCGCACCAGTACAAACTGCTCCAGCACCTAAGACAGATGCGCCCATCGCATCTAAAGGCGATGACAGCGATTTGCCATTCTAGAAATGGTTACAACAGATTTATAGAAAAAGTCCTCAACAATTGTTGAGGACTTTTTTTATTATTTATAATCGCGCATACTTCGTTTTAGATCACGTTCTTGGTCTTTTCGTTTAATGCTTTCGCGTTTATCATAGGTTTTTTTCCCTTTGGCTAATGCGATATCTATCTTGACGTGTCCGTTTTCACTAAAAAAAATCTGCAAAGGAACTATTGTATAGCCTTTCTCTTTTTTCTTATTCAAAATTTTATTTAGCTCCTGACGATTTAGTAGTAGTTTTCGCTCGCGCACCGGATCATGATTATTACTAGTGCCCATGACGTATTCAGCAATATAAAGGTTGCGGATAAAAAGCTCATCTCCATGAAACACACAAAATGTATCATTAAAACTGGCTTTGCCTTCGCGCAATGATTTCACCTCTGTCCCGCGTAGCATCATCCCAGCCGTGAAAGTAGACTCTATGGCAAAGTGAAATTTCGCCGAGCGATTCACAATGGTTGGTGCATTGGGAGCTGATTTTTTCATATAAATCACAAAGATATAGATTTACAAACTTCGAATACCTATTTGAGTTTTATGAATTTCTAAAATCCGAGTTCGTTAATCGATATTCTTAAATCAAAATTTCCCAAATTCTCCCTATTTTTATAACCTAAATAGTGGCTTATGGAATCACATTTCGAAACTTTCAGAAAAAATATTGTTGGCAACGACATTCATTTTGATACTCCCTACGGTCGAAAGAAATTAATCTATGCTGATTGGATTGCTAGTGGACGTTTATACGGTCCTATTGAAGATCGGATGCGGAATGAAATTATGCCGTATTGTGCCAATACGCATACAGAAACTACCTTAAGCGGTACTATTATGACTCGTGCTTATTTTGATGCTAAAGAATATATCAAGGAGCAATTAAATGCTTCTAAAGATGATATGCTTGTATTTGCTGGCAGTGGAATGACGGGCGCTATTTGCAAATTACAGCGAATTATGGGTTTGCGCATTCCGGAGCGTTTAAGCCAATACGTAAAAAAACGTAAAACCGTTTTGGGCAAAGCACTAGATAATTTTGAAACACAAGAAACTGATAGACCCGTAGTTTTTATAACGCATATGGAACATCATTCTAACCATACTACTTGGATAGAAACGATTGCTGACTGTGTGATGATTAATGAAACCCACGACGGTTTAGTAGATCTAAATCATTTTAAAGAACTTCTTGCAACGTATAAAAATAGAAAGCTAAAAATTGCATCTGTAACAGCTTGTAGTAATGTCACTGGAATAGAAACTCCGTATCATGAAATGGCCAAATTAATACATGGTGCTGGAGGCTCTATCTGGGTAGACTTTGCTTGTAGTGGTCCCTATGTAAAAATAGACATGCACCCTGAAGAGGAAGGCGCACATTTAGATGCTGTGTTTGTGTCGCCCCATAAATTTTTAGGCGGACCCGGTACGCCGGGTGTAATGGTTTTTCATAAGAACTTTTATAAAAATGAAGTACCGGATATTCCGGGTGGCGGAACGGTTTATTATACCAATCCTTGGAACGATCATAAGTATGTTCAAGATATCGAAAGTCGTGAAGATGGTGGGACACCTCCTTTTTTACAAGGGATCAAAGCAGCTTTGGCGTTTAAATTAAAAGAGGAAATGGGTGTAAAGGCCATCCGAGAGCGAGAGCACAATTTGGTTCAAAGAGCATTAGACTCTATGGAGAAAATTGATGGTCTGCACGTCTTGGCGTCGCAACATAAAAATAGATTAGGCGCTATTTCATTCTATATAGATGATATGCATTTTAATCTCGTGGTTAAATTATTAAACGACCATTACGGCATTCAGATGCGTGGTGGCTGTGCTTGTGCCGGTACGTACGGACATTGCTTGTTAAACATTGATAAAGATACATCCTATAAAATCTTAGATAGAATTGAAGCTGGTCATATAGACGAGCGACCGGGTTGGGTACGAATGTCAGTCCATCCTACTATGAGTGATGAAGATTTACAAACTATAACTGACGCCTTAAAATACATTGCTGATAATAAAAAGGAGCTTGCAAAAGATTATACCTATGATCCTAATAAGAATATCTTCACGCACAATAGTGG
>CAYMFF010000155.1:0-2869 GCA_964389575.1 uncultured Chitinophagaceae bacterium | reverse complement strand
TTATGACGAATAATGCTTCAATTCAAGATGTATTATTCTTCCCACAAATGCGCCCAGAGCAAGGACGTGAAAAAGTAGAGGAGGTCGCTCCAGCAAATGAAGCACCAGCGGACTTGAATGAAAATGAAAAAGTAGTTTATGGATTATTGACTTCGGACGATTCTGAATTGTTAGCTGTAAAGGAAAGTGCAGGACTCAGTAATTCTAAGTGGGACAAAGCCGTGAAAGGTTTGAAAGCCGCTGGCTTAGCTGAGGTTTGGAAAGATGGAGATGTATTGAAGATTAAGTTGAGTTAATTTTTTATGTCTAAAAAAGTCTCAATATCGGTAATTCTTGATACCAATGCTATTTATAACTCAACAATTAAGCATTTGTTGAATAAAAAGATAAAAGACCTTATCAAATTAAGTGCCACATTTAAAGATGTTGAATGCTCATGGATTTTACCTAAAATGGTATTAGATGAAAGGAAGTATCAAATGAGAAAAGATGCATTTACTATGTTGGAAAGATCGAAAAAGGTAGATGATTTTTTCGAGAGAAAAATACTAAGTGTTGACGAGAAGAAAATAGATAGAAAGATTAACCAATATATTCGAAGGGAGATTAAGGCTAATAAGATTAAAATTATAAGTCCAAAGGTTAGACGCATAAATTGGAACGCTTTAATTAATGATTCCGTTAATAGGGGCTTGCCTTTTGAGAAGGAAAATGAAAAGGGTTTTCGTGATAGATTAATTGGAGAAACAATAATAGAATATTGTAAAGGTGTTGGCAAAAAAAAGGTTTTCATTCTATGTGGAGATAAGCTTTTAAGGAGTTTCTTAGAAAGTAATGTTACTAAGAAATCTGTTTTTTGTCATCCAACCTTGTTGCATCTTAAAAATGACATTAATATTATTGAATCAAATGCTGAGAAAGGATTTATTGATAAATTGGTAAAAGAATCAAAAATGTATTTTTCGCATGGAGATAAATCTTTCTTCAAAAGAAAAGGTATTTGGGAAAAGATTAATAAAAAGTACGAGAATGTTCTTAGTTACTCTGGAACGGGTATTGGATATATTAGAAATAACAATAGTTCTTATACGTACGAAAAAACCTTGTTTATTAAGAAAGAGTTGCAAAATGTTACCTTCGAAACTGCGATAAGCCGAGGTTATGAACTAACCAGCTTGTCAACTGTATCTCCTTTCAGTACTAGTGTAGCTCCTCAATACCCGTCGACAAGAACTTTGTGGGGTACGAGCTATGATGTTTTACCTTCTATTGGAAAAGAAGTTTTCACCGTAAAATGGAAATGTAAAATTCTTGATGATGGGAGTTTTTCTGATGGAACCTTTTTATCATTATCTCATGTAGATAAAGCCTATCATTTTTTATATGAAGGTGATAGTTAGTTTTTCTGGTGGTTTATGATACGTAGCGCAAGAATAAGTATCCTAGCTATGTATTTAGCTTCTTGTGCGGTAGTGCTAGGATTGCTTCATTCCTCGCAAAGCTCAGATAGCGTGCTAATTGTATCGTTAATTTAGAGGTTTTATGAGCCGAATAACAATTATAATCGGCTCAAAAAATACTAAAATATGAGCCGAATAAGTTAGCTAATCGGCTCATGAATTGTACCTTTGTGGGTGCAATGGCACTACTACGCTACAATTGGGAACGAAAAGATTGGCCCAACTTTAAGTATTCACTTAAAGGGATGGATGAGCTATTGCTCAAGGTAAATACCCTCATGGCCAAGTATGATGGTGTGGTAAAAACACTGCCCAAAGGTATGAAAGCCGAAACGGTTATAGATTTAATGGTAGCCGAGGCTATAAAAACCTCAGAAATAGAAGGAGAGTATTACAGTCGTAAAGATGTGCTTTCTTCTATAAAGAAAAATATGGGCGTGCAGCTCAAGGCGTTTAATCTGCAAGATAAAAATGCGGAATCGGTGAGTAAGTTGATGCTTGTAGTACGGGAAACCTATGCCAAACCCTTAAGTAAAAAAATGTTGCTGGAGTGGCACAGTATACTTTTTGAATATGATAAAAATATACCAGTAGGAAAATGGCGCACGCATAAAGAGCCTATGCAAGTGGTTTCAGGTGCATTGGGAAAACAAAAAATACATTTTGAGGCTCCGCCCTCCGCTCGTATGAATGATGAAATGCGTGCATTTGTAAAATGGTTTAATAATACAGCACCAAACGGCAAACAGTCTATGGTTCACAATTCGGTTCGGGCTGCGGTGGCGCATTTATATTTTTTGAGCATACATCCTTTTGAGGATGGCAATGGCAGAATAGGGCGTGCCTTGGCAGAAAAAGTTTTGTCGCAAGGAAATGCTAGCCCAGTTATGATGAGTTTATCTGTAGCCATAGAAAAAAAGAAAAAAGATTACTACGCCAATTTGCAAAAGGCCCAAAGCAAAAATGAAATAACTGCTTGGGTGCAGTACTTTGTAAAAACGGTTTACGAAGCATTAAAATTAGCCGAAGTGCAAATAGAATTTACGCTGAGTAAGGCGCGCTTTTTTGAACGGTACAGAAATGAATTGAATGCCCGTCAATTAAAGGTTGTCCGCAGAATGCTAGATGAAGGAGTTGTTGGTTTTAAAGGTGGGATGAATACTCGAAAATATATGGGCATAACTAAAACCTCTAAGGCAACGGCTACGAGAGATTTGCAAGACTTGGCGGCCAAGAAAGTATTTGTTGCGGAAGGCGGAGGGCGAAGCACTAGCTATACGCTTGTATTAAACTAGTGCTACTGAACTTGAAAAAATAGTACTAATTTTAATTTATTTGCTGATAGCTTTTGGTCTTTTCAATTCGCAATTACATGCGCAACGTAAAAACCGATATTCAAAAAGTAAGGT
>CAYMFF010000154.1:0-2878 GCA_964389575.1 uncultured Chitinophagaceae bacterium | reverse complement strand
CGTATGAAGAGATTATTAAAGAATATGATTTAGAATATGTTGAGGTATCTGACGGCAGTATTACGATTCCTCATAAAGAAAAATGTGCTTATATTACTCGCCTCGCTAAGCAAGTAACTGTGTTAAGCGAAGTAGGAAGTAAAGACACTACGAATATCATGGCTCCCTACAAATGGATCGAACTTATGCAAGCAGAAATTGATGCTGGAAGTTCATACGTAATTGGCGAGGCAAGAGAAAGTGGAACAGTAGGAATTTATAGAACCGATGGCGAAGTTAGACAAGGATTAGTGCAAGAAATTCTGACGAAAATACCCGAAGAAAAAATAATCTGGGAAGCTCCTAAAAAAGCACAACAATTGTACTTTTTAAAACTCGTTGGTCAAAATGTAAACCTTGGGAACATCGCGCCGAGCGAAGTGATTCCGTTAGAAGCCATGCGAATTGGTTTGCGAGGCGATACCTTTCATTTGTACTTGGATAAGTAGTATTTAGTAGCGAGTAGTAAGTAATAAGATTATTCAATTTGTTTCCTTTGAAAAAATATGGCTTAATTGGAAAACGACTGGATCACTCATTTTCTAAAAGGTATTTTACTGATAAGTTTGAAAAAGAAAACATTAAAGCTTCTTATGAAAATTTAGAAATTGAAGACCTCACTAATCTAAAAAAAGTCATTTCTGAGAAAGAGATTATAGGCATTAATATCACGATTCCTTATAAAAAAGAAATCGTTTTAATAGCTGACAAACTTTCCAAAACCGTTCAAGAAATAGGTGCAACAAATTGCATTGAAATAAATAAAAAAGGCAATTGGATTGCGCACAATACTGACGTAATTGGCTTCGAAAAATCACTACTCAATTTAATTAAAAACGACCGACCTGAGGCACTTATTTTTGGCACTGGAGGCGCTTCAGAAGCAGTTCAATACGTGCTAAAAAAAACAGGAATAAAATACCAACTGGTAAGTAGAATTAAAAAAGACAATTGCATTCAATACCAAGACTTGAATAAAAATATATTAGAAGAAAATCAACTTTTAATAAACACAACACCACTCGGAACCTTTCCAAACGTTGAAGACCATATTGAAATCCCGTATCAATTTTTAAGTGAAAAACATTTCTGTTTTGACCTGGTTTACAATCCTGCTAAAACTTCTTTTTTACAAAGAGCAGAACAGCAGGGCGCAACGATAAAAAACGGTTTAGAAATGCTTGAAATACAAGCTGAGGAGAGTTGGAAAATTTGGAAAGACCAATTTGATAATTAGTTGATTTGATAATTTGGTAATTAGGGTAAAATCTAAGCCATTTCCAAATTACCAAATCCGCACATCACCAAATTAGCTCTGCACCGTTCTTTGCTCAATACGTTTCTCGTAATCAGTTCCTAAGAAAATATGATTTACATAAATTCCTGGCACATGAATTTCATTCGGATGCAACTCACCCGGCTTTACTAAATGTTCAACTTCTGCAATAGTTATTCGACCAGCCATGGCCATTAATGGATTAAAATTTCGAGCGGTATCCTTAAAAATAAGATTCCCTTGTTTGTCCCCTTTCCATGCTTTTACAATCGCAAAATCACTTTCAAAGGCACGTTCCATTAAGTACTCCTTTTCTTCATCATACATGCTGAACCTCCTAGTTTCTTTGCCTTCAGCAACCTCTGTACCTACACCCGCAGGGGTATAAATTGCAGGCATACCATAGGCCGTAGCCATGCATCTTGTAGCTAATGTGCCTTGAGGAACTAGCTCTACTTCTAATTCTCCACTAAGTAATTGACGCTCAAATTCATCATTCTCGCCTACATAAGAAGAAATCATTTTTTTTACTTGCTTTTCTTGTAACATCAGTCCAATACCAAAATCATCAACACCTGCATTATTCGAAATACAAGTCAAGCCTTTCACACCTTTTTTCACAAGCGCAGTAATTGAATTTTCTGGTATACCACAAAGGCCAAAACCTCCTAGCATAATCATCATATTATCTTCTATTCCTTGAACTGCCTCATCGGCATTTGCTACTACTTTATTTAATCCCATGTTTTTTTTATTTTAATCGTTTGCTTCAAACTCTACGCGCCCACCTTTATTTCTTATAATAAAAGTTGTGGTCAATTCTCCTTTGTAGAAATGCCCGTGATCGTAGGTTTTCCCTTGACCCGTATTTGCATTATTGATGGTCACTTTCCAAGCGCCATCTTTCAATTCAATATCCGTCCACTTTCTCAATTCTTCATGATCCGAATTGGCTTCTACATGATAGTCGCTCACAATATTATTGGTTACAATTTTTACATCAATTGGATAATCATTTTGATTATCAATATAGATATTGGTGTACTTATTTAAATCACAAGACGAAAAAAACAAAACACAAACAAAAAGGCTAGCTAAAATTCTCATTACAATTCTCTTAATTCTTTACCCGTTAAAGATAAAAACACATCTTCCAAGTTTGCCAATTTTGCTTTCTTCTTTTTTTCAAAACCATTAGCAACCAAATCATCTATAAACTGATCTGGCGTTTTTGTTTCTAAAATTTTTCCAGAATCTATTATCGCTATTCGATCACAAAGGACTTCAGCCTCATCCATATAATGGGTGGTCAAAACGATTGTTGTTCCTTTACTTTTAATATTTAAAATCAGATCCCATAAATTGCGACGCGCCTGTGGATCAAGCCCAGTCGTTGGCTCATCTAAGAAAACTATTTTAGGCTGATTGATTAATGTTGTTGCAATCGAAAATCGCTGCTTCTGCCCGCCAGAAAGTTGCTTGTATTTATTCTTGGCTTTGTCCTCCAGATTCACCATCGCTAATACATCTATAGGATCAACCTTTATATTGTACAAGCCTGCA
>CAYMFF010000153.1:0-2911 GCA_964389575.1 uncultured Chitinophagaceae bacterium | reverse complement strand
GTTTAATAGGCTTAATGCTGGAGTAATTGTATACACAGACAATAAATACATCGCTCAGGTAAAAAGTTTAATATTGCAACAATACTTGCATTGGAAAAATACCGGTGATATCAACTTTCAAATGAATAATGAAGAATTAAAAAAATATCATTGGGACGGAATGATGGATAAATTTATTGATCACCTCAATAATTTTTAGCAATTAATTTTCAACTTACTAATTATTAAAATCTGTAAATAAAATTGTTTTTTAACTCATTTACTTTTCTATTTTTCTTTGCTGTAGTATATTTTTTATTCTACATTCTCCCTTCTAGGTTTAGGTGGATTCTATTGTTAATTTCCAGTTACATTTTCTATATGAATTGGGAGCCAGCATATATTATCCTTATTCTGATTTCAACCTTTCTTGATTATTTTATTGGACTTGAAATGCCTAAAAGCTCGGCCAAAAAAAAGTGGCTGCTCTTAATTTTAAGTTTGATAACCAATCTAGGAATTTTGTTTTTCTTTAAATATTTCAATTTTTTTACTGAAAACATTTATATATTATTAAACTCCTTCGACTTTAACTTAAATAAGCCTACGCTTAATGTTTTATTGCCTGTTGGAATTTCCTTTTACACTTTTCAAACCTTAAGTTATACAATAGATGTGTTTAAAGGTAAGATGGAACCAGAAAAACATTTAGGTAAATTTGCTTTATATGTATCATTCTTTCCTCAATTAGTAGCAGGCCCCATAGAAAGAGCAAAAAGTTTATTGCCACAGCTCCAAAAAAATGATCAGAAAATTAATTACGAAAATTTCGTAGTTGGCTTAACGCAAGTCCTCCATGGTTTATTTAAAAAAGTTGTTGTTGCGGATACCCTTGCAATATATGTAGATAGTGTATATAATAATTATGAAGCATATTCTGGTTTTCCATTACTTTTTGCAACATATTTATTTGCTTTTCAAATTTATTGTGATTTTTCTGGCTACTCAGATATGGCTATTGGTTGTGCAAGGATGTTAGGATATAAATTTATGGACAACTTTAAACTACCCTACTTTTCTAAAAGTGTAACGGAATTTTGGCGTCGTTGGCATATTTCTTTATCCTCTTGGCTAAAGGACTATCTATACATTTCTTTAGGTGGAAATAGAAATGGTAATTTTAATACTTATCGAAATTTAATGATTACTATGTTACTTGGAGGTTTGTGGCATGGAGCTTCTTGGAATTTTATTTTTTGGGGTTTTCTGAACGGTTTGTTCTTAGCTGCAGAAAGAATTCTCAACATAAAAAGCTGGAACCTAAATAGCAACTGGTTGAAAAAAATAACTTTTTCCTTTATTTGCTTTAATCTTATTTGCTTAACCTGGATTTATTTCCGAGCATATGAATTTGACCAAGCCAATTATATAGTAAAAAATATTGTTTGGTCAGATAAATTTTTAAATTTTAAAATTACTGATATTCAAATTCTTTTGAACATTGGTTTTGCAGTAGTCTGTTTGTTGCTTATTGATTTCTTCGTTATGAGAAAAAACAATTATTTAAAACTATTTAAAACTAAGCATATTTCAGGATTAGTTGCTTTTAATATAATTTTACTTGTGATTATTATTCTATTTGGTGTTTCTGAAGGAACCCAGTTCATTTACTTTCAATTCTAATGAAAAAAATACTTCTTTTTGCATTCAGTGTTTTACTCGGAGTCTTTCTAATTGACGCCGTTTTGGGAGTAGTCTTAGAAAAACTAAATGCTAAGTCTTATTCGGGGAACGAGTCTAAGATTAACTATTTATTACAAGCTGAAAAGAAGAACTTAATAGCTATTGGAAGCTCAAGAATAAATCATAGTATCATGCCAGAAATACTTTCTTCGAATGGCTTTAATTTAGGTGTAGATGGAAAATTCTTGGCATATACAACTGGAATGATTGAATTGCTCGATCAAAATAATAAACTACCTGATAGCTTAATCGTACATATAGATCTTTTAAAATATCAAAATTCAAAAAGGAATTCTTATGATAAAAGTGATATTAAATCATTAGCAGCCTACTATAAAAATTCTTCATTTATAAAATCAGAAATCAACAAGTTCAGTACTTTTGAAAGATTAAAGTATTTGTTCTCAAGCTATCGTTTCAATGGCAAGTTCTTTATTCTATTTAAAAATCTCGTCCGTAAAACTAGTTTTAAAAACGCATATCCTACACTTGGATTTGAAGCTAAAAAGAAATTAAAAACAGATGATAAAAGACTTGAGTATATTATTAAAAGAAATAAAGAAAATAAAAGGCACCTAAGTGAAATTCCTACCTTAAATGAGAATGCTAAAGAATTAATCAAAAAAATTATGAAAATTGCAAATGATAATAATATTAAATTATTCTTTGTTGTAGCACCTTCATATAATAATTTAAATAGTCCAGATCCAGCCATTAATAGGGACTTAGAAAAATTACTAGATGGTTTTCCTTATTTCAATTATAGAAATAATAATCTAATCCCTGAATTGACTGAAAACAAATCTTATTGGAAAGATTTAGTGCATTTTAATAAAGACGGTGCATTAATTTTTACCAAAAAACTTAAACAAGATTTAGGAATTTAATAGTAATTGCTCCTATTTCAACATTTCTTTTCCTCTCACCAACCGATAAACCCAAGTCATCCACCATACTTTTATAAAATTAATCGAGCTTAAGTTATGCCCATTCAGTTTAAGCCTTCGAGCTAAACTGAAAGGAGAAGGAGCCCTGCTTATTATTAGTGTATGAAAAATCCAAGAAATCCCTGAATGGCTATTCTTGATAGCCCTCATACTTTTTCTGCCTCGCCCGATTCTAACTGCCTTCTTTATAAATGCATCATATTGCTTTGCAGGATAATCCACAATTGCTTCAGCCGCATATC
>CAYMFF010000152.1:0-2917 GCA_964389575.1 uncultured Chitinophagaceae bacterium | reverse complement strand
CTATGTTGTGATCTTGTGCCGGTCAGGTACTTACAATAACATACTTCTGTACTGCGATTTTTTTCACATGAAAAAAAAATCATTGAGCTAGTTAGGATAGATAAGACAATTATTTTTTTCATTCAGTCTCAAATATAAAGACCAGCTTTAAAAATATCAAAACCACTTTAGCTCGAAAAATTGACTAAGAAACGTTCCTAGCTTATCTTTGTAGCACTTTAGAAAACAACTATGGCAAACTCTAAATTTTCTACAATTGGTAGAAAAGTGCTGATGGCACTTTCGGGATTATTCCTCGTCTCTTTTTTGGTAATACATGTTTCAATTAACTTAGTTTCTGTATTCAGTGAAGATGCTTTCAATGCAGCTTCTCACTTCATGGGTACCAACCCAGTTATTCAGTTTGCAATGCAACCTGTACTTATGTTTGGTGTGTTTTTTCATTTAATCATGGGTATTTATTTGGAACTTCAAAATAACAAAGCAAGAGAGGTAAAATATGCATTTAATAAACCAAGTGCCAACTCTAATTGGATGAGTAGAAATATGATTTATACGGGTGCCGTTATTATGGCCTTCTTGGGCTTACACCTTTATGATTTTTGGATGCATGAAATGAACGTTAAGTATATTCAAGCCTTGCCTGAAGATCCAACGCGCTATTATCACGAGACTGTAGAAATGTTTAAAGACCCAATACGAGTTATCATTTACTTGGTTTCTTTTGTGGCCTTAGCCCTGCATTTATTGCACGGCTTTCAGTCTTCATTTCAATCTGTTGGCTTTAATCATAACAAATACACCCCCTTAATCAAAAAAATGGGTAACGCATTTGCCATTGTAGTTCCAGCCTTGTTTGCATTGGTTGCAATTGTTCATGCTTTAAAACATATAAATTAAGATATTACTATGAGTACCTTAGATTCAAAAGTTCCTAAAGGCGCCATTGCGGATAAATGGACAAACTATAAAAATAAAATTGACTTAGTAAACCCTGCCAACAAGCGTAATATTGACGTTATCGTTGTGGGTACTGGATTAGCGGGTGGTTCTGCCGCTGCTACCTTGGCTGAGTTAGGTTATAATGTAAAAGCATTTTGCTACCAAGATTCTCCAAGACGTGCGCACTCGATTGCTGCACAAGGTGGAATCAATGCTGCAAAAAACTATCAGGGTGATGGAGATTCTGCTTACCGATTATTTTATGATACGGTAAAAGGTGGTGACTATCGCTCACGCGAAGCAAACGTTTATCGCTTAGCAGAAGTATCTACTAATATTATTGATCAGTGTGTAGCACAAGGTGTTCCTTTTGCTCGTGATTATGGCGGATTGTTAGATAATCGTTCGTTTGGTGGTGTATTAGTTTCAAGAACTTTTTATGCTAAGGGACAAACTGGTCAGCAGCTTTTATTAGGTTGTTACTCTGCCATGAATCGTCAGATAGCACGTGGAAAAATCGAAATGCATAATCGTCATGAAATGCTAGACGTTGTAAAAGTAGACGGCAAAGCACGTGGAATTATTGCACGTAATTTAGTTACGGGAGAAATCGAAAGACATTCAGCACACGCTGTGGTAATCGCTTCAGGTGGTTATGGAAATGTTTACTTTTTAAGTACAAATGCGATGGGTAGTAATACTACGGCTGCATGGAAAGTACATAAAAAAGGTGCTTACTTCGCAAACCCTTGTTACACGCAAATTCATCCTACGTGTATTCCACGTTCAGGCGATTACCAATCTAAGTTGACTTTAATGTCAGAGTCGCTTCGGAATGATGGCCGTATTTGGGTGCCGAAATCATTGGAAGACGCGAAAGCAATCCGCGAAGGAAAAAAGAAGCCAACTGAGTTAAGTGAAGAAGAAAGAGATTATTACTTAGAGCGTCGTTATCCTGCTTTTGGTAATTTGGTGCCACGTGATGTTGCATCTCGTGCCGCAAAAGAAGTTTGTGATAAAGGTTTTGGTGTAAATAGCACCGGAGAAGCTGTTTATCTTGATTTCCAATCGGCAATTGAGCGCTACGGTAAAGAGCAAGCCAAATTGCAGAATTTAGACAATCCTTCCAAAGAAAAAATTACTGAACTAGGTGCTGCTATCGTAAAAGCGAAGTATGGTAACTTATTTCAGATGTACGAAAAAATCGTAGCAGAAGATCCATACAAAACACCTATGATGATTTATCCGGCAACGCACTATACAATGGGTGGCGTTTGGGTTGATTATAACTTAATGACGACCATTCCTGGTTGCTACGCCATTGGAGAAGCTAACTTCTCTGATCATGGTGCCAATCGCTTAGGAGCTTCTGCACTTATGCAAGGTTTGGCTGATGGTTATTTTGTATTGCCATATACTATTGGTGACTATTTATCGCATGATATTCGTACTGGAAAAATTTCTACGGATACGCCGGAATTTGCGGCAGCAGAAAAGGATGTGAAAGAAAGAATTGAATTCTTTGTAAATAATAAAGGAAATCACTCTGTAGATTACTACCATAAAAAGCTTGGATTAATCATGTGGAACAAAGTAGGCATGAGCCGAAACGAAAAAGGATTGAAAGAAGCCATTGCAGAAATCAAAGCTTTGCGTGAAGACTTCTGGAAAAATGTTAGCGTTCCTGGTGGTTCTAATCAAGTAAATGCTGAGTTAGAAAAAGCTGGTCGTGTAGCTGACTTTTTAGAGCTAGGCGAATTATTTGCAACGGACGCCTTAAGTCGTAACGAAAGTTGTGGTGGTCACTTTAGAGAAGAATCTGTAGAGCTGGATGGCGAGCAGAAAGGCGAAGCAAAGCGTAAAGATGATGAATATGCTTATGTAGCAGCTTGGGAATACAAAGGCGAGCCAAGTGAAGCTGTATTGCACAAAGAGCAATTAGAGTTTAACGATATTGAATTAAAACAACGTTCTT
>CAYMFF010000151.1:0-2964 GCA_964389575.1 uncultured Chitinophagaceae bacterium | reverse complement strand
ATATAGAATACCAAGTGGGACGTACAGGAAGTATTACGCCTGTGGCAAAAATTGAACCTGTATATGTAGGTGGTGTAACGATTAGTTCACTTTCTCTTTTTAATGAAGATATTATCCGAGAAAAAGATATGCGCATTGGAGATACGGTTTTGATAGAACGTGCTGGTGATGTAATTCCGTATGTAGTAAAATCATTTCCTGACTTACGTGATGGCAGTGAGCAAGAAGTAATTTTTCCGAAGAGCTGTCCTATTTGTAAAACTGCTTTAGAAAAACCAGAAGAGGAAGCCGTTTGGCGTTGCCCCAATTATACAGGTTGTGCCGCTCAAGTAGCCGAGCGTATCATTCACTTTGCTAGCAAAAACGCCATGGACATTCGTGGTTTGGGCGAAAGTAATATTCGTAAGTTTTTTGAATTGGGCTTGCTGAAAGATTTACCCGGCGTGTACCGTTTGCCTTATGAACAAATAAAAACTATGGAAGGCTTTGGTGCCAAGAGCATAGAAAAAATGCAAGAGGCCATTGAGAAAACCAAAGGACAAGCCTTGCATCGGTTAATCTTTGGATTGGGAATACGTTATGTAGGAGAAACGACGGCTAAAAATTTAGCTAGGGAAATTTCTAACTTAAACGAACTAAGCTCCAAAACAGAAGAGGAACTGTTGGCCTTAGAAGACATTGGAACCAAGGTAGCACAATCTATTCTTGACTTTTTTGAGCAGGAAGAGAACATAGCTTTACTCAAAGAGCTGGAAGAACTTGGACTCAATTTTGAAAACAAACAAAAGAATTCAAGCGTAAGCGGAGAACTAGCGGGTAAAACATTTTTATTCACAGGAACGCTCCCAACCCTCAAACGAAAATCCGCCGAACAAATGGCAGAAGCCAAAGGTGGTAAAATACTAAGCGGTGTAAGTACTAAACTAGACTACCTCATTGCCGGAGAAAAAGCCGGTAGCAAATTAGAAAAAGCTAAAAAGCTAGGAAGTGTAAATATTATTAGTGAGAAAGAGTTCTTAGGGATGATAAAATAACTTGTCATTACTTATCTTTATCTTATGAAAAACTCCTATTTATTCATTTTTTTATGTTTCTGTACATTGTCTGTTAATGCACAAGTAACACAAGGCTTAGTTTCGCAATATTGTTTTGATGGTAATGCCAATGATTTTGTTGGAAGTAACAATGGAACGGTTAATGGCGCCACCCTGACGACAGATCGTTTTAATAACCCAAATGCAGCTTATTCATTTGACGGATTTACTGGCAATCATATCGACTTAGGAAACTCATCAACTTTAAAACAAAATGCCACAAGTATTTCTGTTTGGGTATATGTTGATTCTAACCTTCATTTTAGTAGTGCATTCAACTATCAGCCTTTCATAATTGCTAAAAACACAAATGTACCCAATACTTGGTTTGAAGGATATGCAATTGGTTACTGGACTCCAAGCCCTCGATTTGTAGCGATGTCCTACCAATCTGGCACACAAAGTGGTCCTGTAATTTTTACATTGGATACCATTCAACAAAGAACTTGGTACCACCTTGCACTTACATTCGACAACAACAATCTTTCTTTTTATGTCAATGGAAACTTACAAGGAAATTCTCCTGTGACCAAAACCTTCGCTACGAGCTATGCTTCTTCAGAATCTGTACTGATAGGAAGAACGAACGTACCCAATGTAGAAGGATTTTTAAATGGTAAGGTAGATGATTTGCGAATTTACAATCGTGTTATTAGTGCGGCAGAAGTTGATACCTTAAAAAACATAGTTAGCTCATGCATACCGCAGTCAACAATAAATCATTTTTTGGGTGGTGATATTCAAATTTATCCCAATCCAAGCAATGGTATGCTGATGCTCAACAATTATGTATCGAACAAAATTCAACGGATTGAACTACTTAGTATTTCTGGACAAACATTAAGAGAAATAAACCCACAGCAAAATACAATTGACCTTAACGACATTTCGAAAGGTATGTATCTGATTCGTTTCTTTGATAAAAAGAATACTCAATTAACGAGAAAGGTATTTATTGATTAAATAAATACTTTGTTCTGGAATAAACAGCAAGATTATTCTTCTAAAATTAAGTACAAAATCAAATCTGATCCGTTCATTGATAATGAAAAAGCTAGATTGTTTGAATATTATTAGTGAGGAGGAGTTTATGGAATTAATCAAATAATTCATCCTTATGGAATGCGCTACTTATGTATAATTTTTCTTTTGTTTACTAATATTCTTCTTCAAGCTCAAAGCGAATGGGCTGAGCGTACAGATTCCAAAGGAGTAACTTGGCGAACAAACGGTAAGGACAGCATTTGGTCGTTTAAAAAAGAAAGAGCATTTATGTTTCGAACTGGTATAGGAATTCAGAGAAGCTTTTATGCAGAACTTGGCATTTCTTCATTTGCTTCAACATACTCAAGTCATCAAGGAGTAGCTTCGTTGGGCTATTACCTGAGCGGGGAATGGACTCCTGCAATCCGTCCTTCAGATTATGTGTTTGGAATAAAAGGAGGTGCTGAATTAATTGGATCAACTGGAGCAATGGCGGTAGAATTAAAATACCAATGGAATCAGGTTCAAAATGACTTTGTATTTACACCGAAGTATGGATTTGGATTAAGCCATTATGCAATATTTTTCTATGGGTACAATTTATCAATTAATAAGAATCCATTTACTAGAGTTCGTTGCCATCAATTTTCATTGATCTTTAATATCAATCGAAGGATGTTTAAAGAGGAAAGCAAAATCCTAAGAAAATAATTCCATTTCTTACATTTAGGAATTCTTATCTTTAGTGC
Organism: uncultured Chitinophagaceae bacterium; assembly: GCA_964389575.1. Taxonomy (GTDB): domain Bacteria; phylum Bacteroidota; class Bacteroidia; order Chitinophagales; family Chitinophagaceae; genus JAGNRR01. The sequence continues at coordinate 137 of CAYMFF010000151.1, read as the reverse complement.
AATGAAAAAACAAATCACCCTTTTCATTTCATTCTTACTCATTGCTTGTTCTGTGCAAGCGCAAATACTCTATAGCCCAAACAATTATATAGAGTATCATGTGGGAACCGTACCAATCGTTTTATCCGCACCGCATG
>CAYMFF010000150.1:0-2972 GCA_964389575.1 uncultured Chitinophagaceae bacterium | reverse complement strand
AGCCCAAGCTGTAATCAGAAACCCAGCGAGCGTCCACGGAGAAGACTTCTTGACCGTTTGTGTTAATGCAGGTCCAAGTTTTGTTTTGGGCACTTAGGTTTGAACTAATAACAAGGGTTAGAAAAATAATAGCATGTTTCATGTTTGCTTTGATTTGGGTTTTAAGGTACAAATTATATCCTAAAACGTTATGATTAACAAGTGAGGAAATAAAAAAAGCCCCAGTAAACAAAACTTTTGAGTTGTTTACTGGGGTGGTGTGCAATTTGTTTTGCCTAAGAGTTTTTAAACTATTGCTTAATATTAATTTTTCTAATAATAGGTTCGTCCTGATCCGAAACTAATATTTTAACCAGATAGCTTCCATTGGCAAGAGAAGGTAATTCATAATTGCCTCTACTTGAATTCCACTCTTTTATCATTCTTCCATACATGTCATAAACGCTAATCTTGGTAATGTTTACACTTGAAGCATAATCAATTTTGAATGTACGATTTACTGGGTTTGGATAAATAGTTAGTTGCGTATTTGATTCTTTACTATTCTTCAGAGAAATGTGACTCATGTCCTGTTCTCCGTTTCCTACCATATTTGGAAGAATATCTGGATTATCATCCGTAGGTTCTGGTTTACTAGGAGGAATGTATCCTGCACAGCCCTTTTCATCAACAACGGTAACTTCAGGTTCGTGGCTAAATCCACCTTCTAAATCACAATAATTATAAATTTGAGCCATGAAAAAGTGATTATTCCTAGGTTCTATTCTTGTATTATTTATGAATTGAATTGATTCTGCTGCTCTCAAATCAGTATTATTATAAACAGGATTGAAGGCAGAGCCTCCCGGGTTAGAGCCCAAACTACTACCTATATAGATATTCTTGGCTTCAGTTATGCCAGTCGGTATAACATAGTCGAAGACTTCTTCCTCCGCGATTGCCGATTGTGAATAACATTCCAAATTAACACTAACGCAGTTGAACCAAAACCGAACAAAATATCCAAGTTCATTCGTGCCCCATTTCGGATCCTTATCTTGAGCAAAGATAACTATAGAATTGAAATCATTTGGACTTTTAAATTCGATGTGAATATTCTTATTTGAGATGTCAGAAGTAAAAACTTGCTCTGTTAAGAGAAAATGACCAGGAAAACTAGGAGTTGGTTGTGGGGTCGGTGTTCCAATACCTACACAGCCAAGCTTGGTAGGGTTGTTAACTAATATCACTTTTAAGCTTCCCTTAGTATTCAAGCCTAATTGCAATAGTGATATATTAACATCAACTGAGTAGCTTGCATCCTTAACAAAATTAAAATCGGCAACCATACTTTCGCAAAAATCTTGATGTGGAGGTGAATTTTGTGCTGCATTAGCGGCAGCCAAGATGCAAGAAAGATTTGCTGGAGATCCATTATTTGCTTCAAAAATGGTACACCATGGATCGAAATCGGCATATAAATGATTATTAAAATCATTCGTTGGACTTTGGCTAAAACTTGCCAAAGCAAAGCAATTAATTATTATTATAATTAGTATTTTTTTCATAACTAGTTTTATTTATTTTCTAATGTTTTGATTTTAGATTGAAGATTTTTTAATGCTTTATCTTGCTTTATTAGATACAGTGTTAGTTCTTCAATTTTTTGCTGTTGCATTTTTAGCATCTCGCCCACCTCGAGTCCATTCTTTTTTATGGTTAGTTCGCTAGGCATTTCTGGAAGGTGGTTGTTTTTACTGATATAACTATTTACAGATTCAAGACTTGGCAAGTTATAGTCTTCATCGAATACATAATCAGCCCAATTCGAAATTTGAACTACAAGCTTTTTTGAAATAATATCTCCATCAACAGAAAGCATATAATTTGCATACGGTCCATCTGCTTTTAAATTACCAATAGATACTTTTCCTAATAAACTACTTTCGCCTACTACGCTTAAATTATTTCCTAAATTGGTATTGTCGGCCACTTCCAAAGTTCCCGCAATGTGATTGCTTCCATCTATCTCAACATCTCCACCAAGTTTACTATTCCCGCTATTTACTGCAAACCGATATCCGTTAAGAGTATATAACTGTTGAACGGTTAGTGAACCATTGTTTATGTGTAAGTTATTATTGATTTGAAGACTTCTTTTTATGTGTGCATTTCCACCCATTTGTACTCCGAAGTGGTTTTTGCTAGGGTCTAGATCCATTCCTAATCCTATCCTTCCCGCAGCATCAACTTTTAACATTGTACTATATTGTGGAATCCCCATTGGGTCATATTTTCTAATTAAGAACATATCGGACGGGGTCCCCGTGATTGGACTGGGACTGCCGATTTGTCCCATACAATTACTACTAATTTGATAATTCGTATAGTCAATTAGGAGGCCAGGTAAAAAATCGTATGCGCATCCTGGTCCCATGGAATTGGACGCCTTGATGTGAAGTTTAGCCGTTGGAGAGGTTGTTCCGATACCCGCATTGGTGTTGCTACCAGTTGGGAAAACATTTTGTGCATTTGCACTAATGGCGAAACTAAGAAGAGCTAGAATTATAATTTTTGTTTTTTTCATTTTGTTTAATTTTTAAATTGTTGTTGTTTTTTCTATTTAAAAACTAAACTAGAATAATTTTACAGAATACGACTTGAGTTTTTGACCAACGGGATGTTTTTCCAACGAACGGTCAAAGACTTTAAATTTGAGGTATAAAAAAACTCTCAACATCAACTTTTAAGTAGTTGTTTTTGAGAGTTCAAATAAGGCTTCGTTTTAAGAATTATTCTTTACTTCCGTTTCCCCTTAAAGCTTCTTTTCCCTTTGTAACCTTTTCCTCCACCTTTAGAAAACGATTTGGACCCTGACCTGCCCTTAGCGGCTTTCCACTCTGGGCCCTTGCCAATGCCTTCGGGTAAGGGAGATTTCGTCACCGTTCGGTCAATCAGTTTTTCAATTTCGGCAAACTGCGCCATGTCTCTTG
>CAYMFF010000149.1:0-3105 GCA_964389575.1 uncultured Chitinophagaceae bacterium | reverse complement strand
AACAAATGATAATTCCCTTGTTAACGCCTTTCGACTTTAAGTATCGTTTGACAGACTTAGAACGATTTAGGGATAAAATATTGTTTTCTTCTTCGACACCTTGATTGTCTGTGTGGCCAATAAGCTCAATCGTTTTCCAATCTTGGCTTTTTAATTCAGTGGCTAGTTGATTTAAGAAAGGGTGCGAGAGTTTAAGGATTTGGCTACTGCGCGTATCAAATAGGATTTCTTTAAGTACGAGTTGTTTAGTCGATAGAATTTTTTCAGGTGGGGCAGGATCTTCTCCTAATAATTCTCGTACTTCTTCTTTTGCTTTGGCTAAGTATTTTTGTATTTCAGGTTCGGTCATTTTAGCATCAACGTTTGAGCCAGGAAGACCTTTCACATAAACTAAGTCATATCCTGGAGCAGTACCATTATTATCAAGAGATACTATTTTAATAAATTTTACAGCTTTTGAGTAATGGATATTATAGAGGTCTAAAAAACTAGCACGACCGTCATAAGTAATACCTAAGCTATCAAATTGAATTCCGTCATTGCTCACAGATATAAGTGCTTTGTCACCGGCGCCACCAAATTCTTTTACAAAAATATCTGCTTGATCGGGATAGTCAACTATTTGGTTCTTTGTGAAGGCCAGCACAAGTTCTGTGCCTTTGGGCATAGTAAGGCAGGATTCTTCTACAGCGCCTAAAATATTTGTTGGTGAAATTGGCACTAGGAATTCGCCTTTTTTCGGTGCACCCTTGGATAATCCTTTGCCATAAACTTTAACACCATGGAAATAGGGTAGTTTGCTTTCCTTACTCAACCTAGCACTTACCAATGAATCCGCATAGGCAAAATCTCTGTGCTTTTTTTTAATGTTTAATTCGATATTCCAATTAGCTACATATTTTTCAATTGGCTGAAGTCCAGCCCACTCTCTATATTCATGTAATAAACCTTCGTTTTCTAATGGGTGTAGTTCATATTTCATTTTCTTCGTATTGAAATGAACTTGCGTTCCGTATCGTTGGGGTCTATTCTGACTAACTTGTATTCTATCAAACATCAGCGCAAAGGCTTGACAACTTCCTTCTCCTTCATTACATAGTTTTTTAAGGGTAGGAATATAGCGTTTCATCAGTTCTAAGTTAGAATGCTGAATGATTAGAAATGCGCCTCTACTTGCTTGCATACCTACCTGAGATCGTTTGGGCCAACCTTTACTCTTTACTAAATCGATAAGCTCTTTCTGATTTTTTTTATTAATCGATTCCTTCCGATCCCATATTGCATTTACTTGTTTCGAATTGTGTCCGTATTGTTTTTCCGCGATATGAATTTCTTTGTACAGTGCTTGATCTGATGCGGTTAAGTGAAAAAGCTTTTTAGCGTATTCTAAGTCTTTAATTTTCTTTGTTAAGGGACATGCAGTTAGAATTTTGGCTTCAATAGAAACCCAAACTGGATCATTATGGAGTAAGTAAAGGTCTGGATCAGCCAATGGCTTGAGGCCAAGCCAAGGAGAAAGTGATTTCTGTAAATATTTTATACAAGAATCCTTTTCATTCATGAAGCCAAATAGGCAGGCCCAGTTATAAAGGTTATTCGTATTTTTTGGAAGTAGTTTATAGATACCCCTATAAATTTTGCCAGCTTCTGCAAAGTTTCCTTTTTTTATATGCTGAGTTGCTTTGCGCCCAAGTTCTTGGTATTGTTTCATATTAACTTGAGCCAATGAGGATAAAGACAAAATTGAGGACAGTAGAACGAGCATCAGGGATTTCATAAAAAACTAAATTTACAACATTCAAAAGGATGAAAGCAAACGAAAGTTCATAATAAACTGCCAATAATCTATCTTTATTTTCTTGTCCGATATTCTACTCATAACGCCACCTTTCACGCAGCTCAATACGCCGTATCCTGCTACAGCTTATTTAAAAGGATTCTTGAATACAAAAGGGGTGAATGCTTTTCAAGTGGACTTGGGCATTGAAGTGACCTTAGAATTATTTAGCAAAAATGGGTTGACGCAACTGTTTGCATGCGCGAAAAAAAATCAATCTGTTGAAACGGAAAATGTAAGTCGAATTTATCATTTGAAAGAAGAATATATTCGAACGATAGATTCGGTAATTCTTTTCTTGCAAGGAAAAAATGATACCTTGGCAAGACAAGTTTGTAGTGGTTCTTTTTTGCCGCAAGCCAGCCGGTTCAATCAATTAGAAGATATGGAATGGGCCTTTGGCGAAATGGGCATGCAAGATAAAGCCAAACATCTATGTACGTTATATCTAGAAGATCTCTCAGATTTTATGGTAGAATGCGTAGACGAGTATTTTGGTTTTTCGCGCTATGCAGAACGATTGGGACGAAGTGCTAATTCGTTTGATCAAATCTATTATCAGTTACGACAGGCGCTAAGTTTTGTAGATCAATTTACTATTCAGTTATTGAAAAATCAATTAGATAAACAACAGCCTAAACTAGTTTGTTTCTCGGTTCCTTTTCCTGGAAATCTATTAAGTGCCTTTCGATGCGCACAATTTATCAAAGAAAATTATCCTACCATTAAAATTGCCATGGGTGGTGGTTTTCCTAATACTGAATTGCGATCTGTAAAAGATAAACGTGTTTTTGATTTCTTTGATTTTATAACGCTAGACGATGGCGAATTACCCATAGAATTATTATGGGAGCAAGTGAATAATCCTACAGAAAAACCATTACTAAAAAGGACCTTTCATTTAGAAAGTGAAGAGGTTGTTTATAATAATTTTTCACTACGAAAAGATTATAAACAAGCAGAAATCGGCACGCCAGACTATACTGATTTAAAACTTGACGAATACATTTCTGTGATAGAAGTTGCCAATCCTATGCACAGTTTGTGGAGTGATGGGCGTTGGAATAAACTTACGATGGCACATGGTTGCTATTGGGGTAAATGCACGTTTTGTGATGTTAGTTTAGATTATATTCAATCCTATGAGCCGCTAACAGCCAGTTTGCTAGCCGATAGAATGGAAGAAATAATAGAGCAAACAGGCGAGCATGGTTTTCATTTTGTGGATGAAGCAGCTCCGCCGGCCCTCATGAAATCTTTGGCATTAG
>CAYMFF010000148.1:0-3298 GCA_964389575.1 uncultured Chitinophagaceae bacterium | reverse complement strand
TCATTTCGTCATAAGGTGTATCAAACCAATTGCTTTTTGGGAGTAAATCAAACACATCAAATAGAATAGGCGCAGCCGTTTGTACACCAACCAAACCTGGTCGTCCTTCGCCATCTGCATTACCAACCCAAACACCAACCACATAATCTTTTGTAGTACCAATTGCCCAAGCGTCTCTAAATCCAAAACTAGTGCCTGTTTTCCAGGCGATGTCTTGAGATGAATCGTAGAATTCCCAACTTTCATCGCTTTCTGGTCGGTTGACTTGTTTCATACTTTCGAAAGTGAGGTAAATAGAAGCGGCATCAAAAACGGTTTTCTCATCGCTTAGTTTTCCGAAGTCAATATGAGATTCAGAATTATAAATAGGTTGTAAAAATTCATTGGTGTAATACTGACTAGAATTAGAATTAAAATGATTTAAGGTCGAAGACATAGCAGCATAGCTTTTACACAAATCCCAAAGGTTACTTTCTGCTCCACCAAGTACTAAGGATAAGCCATAATGATTGGCATTATATTTTAAATCTTTTAACTCTAACTGCTTTAAATAATGGTAGAATCTATCCAGTCCAAAATCTTGAAGCATACGCACTGCAGGTACATTCAATGAACGCGATAAAGCTTCATTAGCAGACACGGCACCATCATAAGATTTATTGAAGTTTTCGGGTTGGTAACTTCCAAACTGTGTTGGTACATCTGCCACTAAGGTATTAGGTAATAAATCACCAGCATCTAACATTGAAGCGTATAAAAATGGCTTTAAAATACTACCTGTGCTTCTTGGTTTGTCAATAATATCAACACTTTTTTGATGCGCATTATCGGTTGGAGAATTACCTATATAAGTTAACACCTCTCTGGTATTCACATCTAATATTAACACAGAGATATTATAGATTTCATTTTGTTTTAAAAGATTATAATATTGTTTTACAATCGTATTGGCTTGGTTTTGCAAAGAAACATTTACGGTTGTCTTAATACGCTCTCCTTTATGTTTTCTAGCCACTTTTTGAAGTAAATGCGGAGCGATTTGTGGTAATGGATATGGTTTTTGTGGTATGCCTTCCGCAATAGATAATTTATAGGTGAGCTCATCAATAGTGCCATTATCAAATAGTTTTTTTAGAAGGCGATTACGCTTGTCTAATAAACGTTTTTGATTTTTCCCTGGATAAATTAAACTGGGTGCATTGGGTAAAACTGCTAAAGTTGCACTTTCTGCCCAAGATAAGTTTGAAGCATTACGATTAAAGTATCTCCAAGATGCGGCATCAATACCAACCACGTTGCCACCAAAAGGCGCATAGCTTGCATAAAGATTTAAAATTTCGTCTTTCGATAATCTAAATTCTAATCGAGTAGCGAGAATGAGTTCTTTAAGTTTTTCAAAATAAGTTCTAGATTGTCCTTTTCGAGATAGCCTAATCACTTGTTGTGTAATGGTACTTCCACCACGTTTTACGGAACCAGAACTTATGTTTCCTTTTAAGGCTTTAAAAATTGAAATGGGATTAAAACCAGGATGTTTATAAAAGTATTCGTCTTCAAACTGAAGGATACAAACTTTAAATTTATTAGGAACACTGTCACTTACAGGAAACCTCCATTGTCCATCGTCTGCAATTAAAGCACCCAAAAGTTCGTTACTATTACTTGTAATAACTGTTGCTGTGGGATCTTTAAATAACTGCTTAGGTAAACAGAAATAGTAAGCGATGAAAAGCACAAAAATCACCGAAAATTTTACTTTATTTCGCTTTACATATTTAATGAACCTATACATGTACTATACAAAAGGGGTTTTAGTGGTCTTTTCGTCAAAAAGTTAATATTATTACACAAACATATCTATATATTTATACGTGCGAAATCCTTTTCTAAATCTTAAAATAGTCATAATTTTTTGTATTTCTTTTTTTTCTAAAGATGTGCATGCGCAATTGGGTTTTTGTCAAGGTAATTCTGGCGATCCAATTTTTACGGAAGATTTTGGTGAAGGGACAAATTATGGTCCGCCATTACCAGCAGGCACAACAACGTATAATTTTAATGGAACTTCAGGACCACAAGATGGTCAATATACTGTAGGTAGAAATACATTTTCTTACGGCTGGAATTTACCAAGTGACCATACAGCAGGCGACACTAATGGTAAAGCATTGATCGTAAATGCTAACTCTATTGCAGAAGAATTCTACACAACATCAGTAAGTGGTTTATGCGAAAATACAACCTATGAGTTTTCATCATGGTTAATTAATATATTACCAAGTTCTGGTTGTGGTGGAAATGGAGTACCTGTAAATGTTCGCTACGAAATATGGGATAATACCGATACTAATTTGTTAGCTAGTGGTGCAACAGGAAATATTTTTAGTTCGGCCACACCTACTTGGGAACAATATGGATTAGTTTTTCAAACGTCGCCAGGTCAAACATCTATTATTTTAAAAATGATAAATAATGCTCCAAGTACAAACCCTTGTGGCAATGATTTAGCTATTGATGATATTGTTTTTAAAAGCTGTGGTGACTATATCTCGGTAAGTGATGGTATGAGCAATGCAAGTATTACGGTTTGTAGTAGCCAAACACCATATTCAACTGTACTTACGGCAACACCAGATTTCACTGTGTTTAGCAGTCATTTTTATCAGTGGCAACAAAGTACAGATGGTACTACTTGGACAGATATTTTAGGAGAAACAAATATGAATATTACACTTACTGGGATTACAACAACGACTTTTTATAGAACTAAGGTTGCTGAATCTATTGTCAATGTGAATAATTCGTCGTGTAATACTATTTCGGATATGTTTCAGGTAAATATTGAACAAGCTCCGACAATGCCAACACTAGCATGTTGGGAAACTGCAACTTTTGATGATGCGTCGTGCAGTTGGTCAGTGACTGGTACTCAGCCAACACAACCTACAGGATTAGAGTGTTGGGAAACGACTACATTTAATACTACGACATGTGTTTGGGATATTACAGGTACACAACCAGTTCAGCCTACAACGGAATGTTGGGAAACGGCTAACTTTAATACTACGACATGTAGTTGGGAAATAACAGGTACTCAACCTACTCAACCTTCGATAGACTGTTGGGAAGTCGCTACTTTTAATAATGGAACTTGCTTATGGGAAGTCACAGGAACACAACCAGCAATGCCAACCGGATTAGACTGTTGGGAAACAGCTACATTTAATACAACGGCTTGTGTTTGGGATATTACTGGTACGCAACCAACTCAGCCAACAACAGAATGTTGGGAAACAGC
>CAYMFF010000147.1:0-3431 GCA_964389575.1 uncultured Chitinophagaceae bacterium | reverse complement strand
TGTTTTTCATTTTGTTTATGATGATTGCTGGTGTTGCGATGCTGTATAGTGGTGAGACAGATTACACAAAAGCAGCTTATGGAATGATTGGGATCGGATTGGTTCTGTTATTGGTTTTTGCTTTGCGAATGGGCAGTGGCTATTTTGATTATATCAAAAAAATTAAGTCTTGGGTTAAATCGCAGGTTTAGTTTTTGAGTTCACATACAAAACCTTGATTATTTTGAATTGAACATTTTACATGAAAATAATTACTAATCGGCTGCGTTTCCATTCTATCGTGAAGAAAGGATTTCAAATTACCTTGAGGTTGTTCTAATAGATTATTATTAAAGTAAATGTAGTATTCAATACCATAACGCTTCATTTCACGAACTAGACTCTTTGTTGAAATTGTATGATTCTCAATGGTGTAATTATTCAGTCCGACTAAATAGCATGTGACCCAAAAACTCCCTTCATCTTTTAGATTTGTCACAATTTTACCACTTATATCATTTTCCTTTAGCTCCTGCCCCAAGACAAAAAGATTCTTATTTTTTCCTTGCAAAGAGAACAACATAAATATTGGGAAGGCAGTAATAGATAAACAAAAAATAATCAGTACTAAACGCTTCTTCCATTCTACGTATTTCAATTCCTGCAATAAATAAAGTCCAAGTAAAATAACTAAAAACATAGATAACCAGATATATCTCGTCTCTATATGCATAATCAAATAACCCAAAGGCAACACAATAATTGCCCAGATAATCTTTGATTGAACTTTAGTAACTTTTTTCTTTTTTAAAATACGATATAAGAATATTAAAATAATTGGAATAAATAACAGTGATATCTCTGTAACACTTTTTATTGCCATTAGACAAGTATGCCCTACTCGTAATATCCAACGTTTAAAATGATAATAGGAGGAGAAAGGTGTAGACAACTCTCCCGCACTTAAATAAGGGTCTTCCCAAAAACAAGGAGAATCATCATAAGCCGGCGGGATCAATAATTTAATATCATCCTTGAAAGTTTTACCGCTATTAATGTACCAACTCATGTTTAATTTGCCAGCCAAGCCTGTCGGCAGAAATTGATCATACTTATTATGTAATTGGATAACCCATGGCGTTATTGTAAGTAAAATCACAATGATTCCTAGGAAATAATTTCTAACAACTAGTGATTTGTTTCCTCTTTGGTTTCGAAAAGCGAAAAAAGCCAAGACGGTAAAATGCAACACAAAAAACACCAGCGAATACGCCTTAGCATAATACCCTATTCCCATCAATAAGGATGCCCAAAGAACCCATTTTAATTGCAATAAAAAATCTTCCTTGAGGCACAATTGAATATAGGTGAGCGCAAAAATCAGCTGCAACACATCTCCAAACATTTGAAAATATGCAAAAAAACAAATTGGAATTACTACAATTAAAGTGCCTGCAGTTACGAGTATGTTTGAAAATTTCAATTGCTTCAACAAAGACCAAAACTGTAAGATTAACACGCCTCCAAAAAATGCATTTAAGCCTTTAGCGGCCGTCCAAGCATCTATCCCATTTTTAATAAAAGGAACTAAGAGCCAAGAATTCAATGGACTCCATAAACCATTAATACTACGAAACCAATCATCTGTAGCAACCCGTCTCGCAATGGTTAGATACGCAACAGCATCGCTGTCCAATAAATATTGCAGGCTATCATAAAAAAGTGCGTACAATATAAAATACAAGGCCATGGCCAAGGCTGGTATTTTATATAATGAGAAGCTCTTCATTCAATTTCCGAAAATAATCAAAGCTCTTGAGTAAACGACTACCATACCAACTAAATAATTCGCCATCTACTAAAACAACGTGGGCGTCAGGAAACTTAGCCTGATATTCCAATTTGTGTTTTTCTTTAAAAGGAAAAGGCTCAGAAGACAAAAAGATAAAATCGGGATTAAGATTATGGACTTCTTTCAAACTCAACATAGGATATCTGGTTTCTTGTATTGCATTATCAAAACCAGCTAGGTTCAACATGCTATCTATAAAAGTGCCCTGACCGGCGCCCATCATATCGTCATGCCAAATAAGATACAAAACACGTTTGTTGTTTCTTTCTAAATTGCCTTGCGCTTCAAAAATTTGATGGATAAGTTGTTGCGCTTTGGGGATACAATTGGTCATTACCCCTATCTGATCAATCATCTCCACTGCACTATCCAAATTATGAATATCACTAGTCCAAACAGGAAATTCCTTTTGTAAGGTTTCAATTTCTTCTTGCGTATTTTCTTCTTTATTGGCAATTATTAAATCTGGATCCAAGTCACGAATCTTGTCAAGATTCAACTTCTTCGTTCCACCGATTCTATCTTTGGACTTGAACCAATTATTAGGATGCACACAAAATTTAGTAATACCTACTACTTCTTCTCTTAATCCTAAATCATATAATAATTCGGTCTGCGATGGAACAAGCGAAATAATTCGATTGGGCTTGTTGGTTACATTAACGGTAACACCTATTTGATCTATTACTTGCACTTCACAAAAATACATTCGAAGAAGCATTATACCGTTTTGACTTTCTCCTGTCATTTATTTTCTTCTAGAATACTGGCTGCGCCAAAGTAATCACGGCAGTTACCACGGTGATTTTTTTAATGCCCCCTTAATTTAAACATTACTTCGTTATTACTTCTATTTTCTATTTTCTATTTTCTATTTTTAAATTATTAATAGAAGCACTATATTAGATTTTTAAACTTTAGCTAATGAAAAGTAATCTTCTAAAAATCGCATTGTTTGCCGCCATAATTGCAATAGTTGTTGTCGTTGTTTTAAAATTAATGGGACAGAGCAGTCCAGTCGTTACAGGAGGAGCAGTAGCTGGCGGTATCGTTGGAGCTATGGCTGGAGGTTTAAAGAAAAAAGAGAGCTAATCCTGCTTAGAGGCTCGTTTCAGCAAGCCAAAATGTCTTTTAAATAACATTAAAAGAACTGCTACAAAAATCAAATTTACCGGAAACATAAGCCCATGAACGATGTCGATCCAATTGGCATCTCGAAAAGCAGCACGACTTAAAAATTCTATCATCACCAATCCAATGTAAATAAGTCCGAAAACATATTGTTTTCGACAGGCTCCATACCAGGCCAGTGTAAAAAGTAACATTATAAAAGGAATAATATGGTATGAAGTCCAAATTGTATAATCAGAAAACAAGGTATAAAAGGAAAAAAAACACCACAACACATGAAATATCAAAATGCCGTAAAAAATTATGTTGGTATTCAGTTTCATGATTTACATAAACCCTTTTTCTTTCATCCAATCGTCATTATACATTTTATCTACATAACGACTTCCATGATCATGAAATACAACAACAACAAAATCATCAGGTTTAAATTGATCTTTCGTTTTTAATACTGCTTGCAATGCACAAC
>CAYMFF010000146.1:0-3468 GCA_964389575.1 uncultured Chitinophagaceae bacterium | reverse complement strand
ACTTCAGAGGAGAACTAAGAAAAAAAATTAGAAATCCTAGACAAAGAAAAAAACCTACCTTCAAACGACACCGCAGCACGAAATTATCTAGAATACAACTGCTCAATAGACGAACTGCAAAAAATACTATTGTGTAAAAACCCCTTACTAAGAATCATCAGTTATCGAACAATTGTAAATAGAAAGGAAGCTAACAAATTTGATATATTACTTAATCACTTAGATGACACAGCCAAAGTGACTTGGTGGTATTTCAACGATGCTTGCAACGACTTTATGGTTTCGGATTTAATGATACAAAAGTTGACAAAATATAATCAAATTTCAAAAACAGAAAAAGACACTTTGATTGATAGAATATTAAAACATCATACTTATCTACCAAATGCGGTAGATATAATGAAGGAAATTGAACCTCGTGAAGAATATTATTCAATAATTAGAAAACAAGCCGAATTGCAAACAGATAATTGCCACGATTTAAGTTTGCTATTTGCGGTTGCTAAATTCAAAAAGCAGAAGGACATAAATTTCCTAAAATCAAAGATGGCTGACTTTACAGATAATCACTATTGTAATCACAATATCTTCAAAGCAATAGAAGCGTTTCCTGATACTGCATTCTATTCAATATTGGAAAGTTATATCGCCATGAAATTAAAGTTGGAAAAGCAGTCTAGCTCAGACGATTTGAAATATTATTGCCGTGCTATAGCCAAATATAAATCCAAAAGAAGTCTGAAACTCTTCGAAAAAATTCTAAATAAATCCAACTATCCGGACACATGGTATTTTAAGTATAATGAAGAACATGTTTTTGAGGCAATTCATAAATATAGAGGGCCAATCTATGAAAAATTATACAGGAAACTAAAACCTAAAATGAGCAGCTACATATTGGAATATCTTGGCAAACCCGATTATGATGACTTTGTGTATTGGAAACGTGATACTGCAGCTAACAAGGGCTATAAGTATTAAGGCAATCTCACAAACCAAAATCACTCTACTACCAAACCAGAAAAGCGAAGCTTTGACTTTAGGAAAAGATAAAGTAAAACCTTAGCTTTGGCTAATAGCGTTTCAGCTTGAAGTAAGAGCTTGCAAGTCCGCTCTTCTAAAACCCACCTACGTTAGTGTGAGTATGAAAAATTTTATTTCTAGTATTTATCACTTTTATATCATGCACTAGTATCAAAAAAAATGTAAGACAATATTACAGTTATGAATTATATATAGACTTTAAAGACGTCTCATATCAAGGAAATAACAAAAACCAACAAATTTATTTTGAAATTGACTCTACAGATGCTGGTCGTTATTATGGGAAGTTAATTATAAACGATAAGGATACGATTTCGATTTATGATTTTGAAAAAGGTCATCATTACGTTACTACTTATTTAAAGAAAAATTCAAAAGGTTATGGACACTTACATATTTGGACTGTAGGAGAAACAGGTAGCATTCGAGATAGTTTTACTATCGAAGACAGAGATACTACTAATGGATATATATCAGAAAAGACAATATTGTTTAGACAGCCTAGAAAAAACTGCCAGTAACGCAGCTCATAAGAAACACAGACAACACAACAAACTCCAAAGTAGTCCTACGGACTGAAAAACTCTGCTCAGTAAAGCTCTAAAGCTACCCGTTCACTTTAGGTCCAAAGGACTCCTTCGTAGAAAAGATAAAACAAAAGCGTAGTTTTGGCTAACAGCATTACAGCTTTGAGCGTGTACTGGTCGAGCCACTTACATTAAACATAATTAAAATTTATGAACAAACTAAAAATTATATTATCAATAGTTTTATTAAGTGGAATCGGAACAACTCAAGCTCAACAAAATGTAGATTCATTATTATTAAGTCTTCAAAATGTATTAGAAAAGGAACATATCCCTGGTGCAATGATTAGCATTGTAAATTCAGATTCAATCCTTTTTCAAGGCGGAATCGGTTATGCAACTTTAGAAAAAAAAGAAGTTGTTACAGAAAAACATTTATTCCGATTAGGTTCAATTTCGAAATCTATAACTGCCTTAGGTATTGTAAAATTAGTTTCAGCTGGTAAAATAAAACTAAACACATCAATAGAAGATGTAGATAATATCTTGAATATTAGAAATACTTGGCGGCAAGAAGCACCCATATCCATCGAACAAATTCTAGAACATACAGCAGGCTTTGATGACATGCACAATCATGCAAAGTATAATTTTACAGATACCATATCGCCACCATGTATTTCAATGGTCAAGACGCACAAACAATCGCTTTATGCACGTTGGAAACCGGGTGTTCGGATGGCATACTCCAATCCTGGCTATGTATTACTTGGTCACTTAATCGAGAAAATTAGCAATAAGCCGTATTCTCAATATTTGGCCGAAGAGATCTTAGAACCTATCGGCATGGACAATTCTGGATTTTACTTTAAAAACAATCCTGAATTATTAATGGCTCAAGGCTATACAAGGGAAGGAGGGAAATTATCACCAGTTACTTTTGCATCGGTTCACGGCGGACCAGCAAGTGATTTTTGTTCTAATGCAGAGGGAATGTCAAAGTTCTTGATGTTTATGCTTTCCAGAAAAACAAAATATTCAAACGAGACGATCATAAACCCTGAATTATTTGATCGGATAGAAAACCCGAAAACAACGATTGCATCAAGAAATGGATTTATTGGTGGATATGGCTTAGGCAATATGAGTATCTGGACAAATAATCATCTCTTTCATGGTCACGATGGAGGTATCGATGGTTTTTCTTCCATGTTTCTTTATTCCGAAGATGCCAACTTTGGATGTGCTGTATCCATAAATAGGCAAGGAAACATTTGGAGTATTCTTGACAAAATCTTGCCCTTTTATTTAGGTAAAAATATTTATTACAACAATGAAAACGAACCAATCTCCGATAGTATAAAAAAGAAATTCACGGGATTTTATAATTTCGAAAATCCTCGTCATGAATCCATGTTTTTTATACAAAAATTAATGGGAGGACATTCAATAGAATTCATTAATGACATACTCTTAGTAAAAGATTTTAGTGGTGTAACTCGAGATTCATTAATTCATAAAGGGAACAATCAATTTTATCGCAGGAATGAAGGTGTCCCTTTTGTCGCTTTGATAGAGGATGAAAATAAAAAACCAATAATTTGGCTAGGAAATGACTATGCGGAAAAAGGAAGCAAAACCATTCGTCTTTCTAAAAATTACATTCTGATAGCGTGTTTGCTTGTAACCCTTGTAAATTTCATAGTTGGAATCATTTGGTGGGTTAGGCGTTTTTTCAGAAAATCAAAAAGTAAACTAACGAGTCTCAGTGCGTTATGGATTGCGTCACTCGCCTTTGTAACGGCAATTGTCAGCTTTCTCATTACGATTGAATATTATGAGCGTCCAGAATCTATCAACTTAGGAAGTATAACAATATTTTTAAGTTCGATAGTGT
>CAYMFF010000145.1:0-3481 GCA_964389575.1 uncultured Chitinophagaceae bacterium | reverse complement strand
CGTTGTCGTCGGATTAAAGGTCGTTTGAGTATCTAAATAAGTATCCGTACCTGTCGTCACTGAACCTGTGCCTGTTGTCGTCGGATTAAAGGTCGTCTGTGTATCCATATAAGTATCTGTACCAGTCGATGCTGTTGTTCCTGTTCCAGAAGTTCCAGTCGTGGTGCCACCACAACCTGTTCCACTACATTTAACAGGGCAGTACTCTTTACAATAAATAGCCTCGCCGTTTTCAGAAGTCTTATTGCCATTCGGTCCACTTTCAACACTGCTGCTTTGACTGTATTTTGCCGCCACAGGATTTGATTGAGCATCTTGTTCATGTGATTGATCGGTTTTTATTTTTAAACTATAGCCAGATGAAGTCACCGCTTTAGTTGTTAGAAAACGATTCACACCTGCAATACCTTTTGAATACGATGGAATCGCCCCAATGCTTGTTTCGTTCTCTTTTGCTATTGCAGCAGGACTATAATCAATCGTTGTATTAATCGCTCTTTCAACTGCCTTTCCTTGTGTTCCACGTTGATAAGCAGTTGGTAATAAAACATCATTGTAAACAAAAGAACTTATAGTTTGATCTATATTTCTAAAAGACAGGGTTTCACCATATGGACCAACAGAGTAACTTTTTGTTCCCATGTGGCTATCGTTAACGGTTAGTAAATACCCTTTAGCATTATAAGTATATTTTATATTTCTACCGTTAGGTAAAGAAACCGTGTTCTTTAATCCGTTAGGAAACCTCGTAATAGTTGTTACATTACCTCTTGAATCAGTTGTTTTTAGCAAACGACCTTTGCCATCATATTCAAAAAAAGATTGAAACGATTTTGCACCAATATAGTTAGTCAATTGAATAAGGTTATCAGCATTTGAATAACGATATTTATTCAATAAAACATTTTTACAATCTCGTGTCTCGCTTACAAGACCAATGGCTGTATACGAGGAGTTTAGACAACCGTCTAATGTTCTTTGCTGAATAACCTTATACTTACCTCTAAACAATTTATAACTGAACTTAAATACTTCAATCGCTGATTGAGGGGTTTTTCCCTTTATAGTACTAGTATATATACCATTCGTATATCGGTGCATGGTAAACTGCGGAATGTGTATATTCATTTGAGTCATATGGCTAGGCCCAAAAGAGAATCTTACTCCTTCTCGTCTTGAACCAACCAAGGTATAAATTTCTTTAATAAAGCCATTATCATGATAAGCAAAATTAAAGCTCGGTCTACCTTTGATTTGTTTAATCTTATCATTTAAATAGTTAATACTTGTTTTTATACCATAAGGTCCCGTGACGTTGGTAAGTTTGCCATCAATCATATCCACGACAAAACTATCACCAAGCGCATCTATAACTTTAGATAAAAGACCGCTACCATCATACGATATCTCTATCTGACCCGGATGTTCAGAGGTACGAATGCTTACTATCATTGAAATCGTATTCAACAGATCTTCCAAGCTGATTACCACTTTTTATAAGGGATCGAGAGCGATTAGTTTCTTGTGACGAAAACTCTAAATAACTTCCATCTCTATGAACATATTTATTACCTATAACCCTCCCAGAAGTCTGCCCTCCTAGAAAAGGCATGCCTTGATTTGTAAAGCGACCTAAGACAGCATCACCTTGAATGATATAGAGATTATCTGTAAACTCTTCACGAACCAACCTTGTATGCAATAATTCAAAACCACTACCATATGGACTGTCTTGAAACTTTCCTTGTCGCCACTTTAAAGAGAGTGGTCCAACTTTAAGCACAACGCTGTCTAATATTCCAGTACAGTTTGACTGATAAGGGTAGCGACTTAAGTTGTTTAGTGTTTTCTCTAAACATGGGGCGGCACCAATATTACCATTTGAACCAATTTGTGCCAGTCGCACACCGGTAGGCTTAGCCAACTGAGAACTTGAATGTGCTGAGGGAATATAAGCTTTATCTTCTGGCTTTACTTTATACTGATCAAGCATACTATCTAGTTTTTGAAATGAGCAGTTTGACGCTAAAAACGAAAAAGCAATCACTCCGCAAATAGCAACATATGAATTTTTAAAATAACTCATCTAATTTTCTCCACATTTTGAGTATTGCAACATTAAGAACCACAATTCTCTGCACAACCAATGTTTTTATCGTCAACTTTAACCACAGGAATTTTACCGGATTTTTTTGATACTTCTATTTCTCTAGTAAATGAGGCATTTCTTCCACCTTGAGTGATTGTTTGAGTTGTTTTAACTTTTTCAGAAAAAGCATTGTTATCAAATTCTCTTTCGATATTTACTTTTTCAGTTGTAACTCCCCAAAGTCCAGCTCCATAATTTGGACCGGTGACAGTACGAGTGGTACTCCCTGCAAATAACTGGGTTTCTGGGTCCCTATAAATCGTTTGGCTGATTTCTCGATCGTTGAACTTTGCATAAGATCCAGTAATCCTCCCCATAGCGTCTCTCGATAAGGTTAAATCAGCTCCAGTTGGTCCTGTAGATCCCATAAAAAGCCCATCTCTATTTCTTTTGATGGTCGTTTTTAATTTTGTATCTGGATCAGAAATACTCATAACTCTATCATTAACATTGAGCGAAAAATCTGTTCTTATTTTCTTTCCAGTTCCAGTAACTTCAATACCAATTGGAGTCCCTCTTTCATTTCGTCGATATGTAGTCATCTTGCCATACGGATCTCTTTTTGATTTCAGAAAACCCCCACTATAATATGAGTAAGTCCAAGTTAAACTTCGACCTGTTGAATAGCTTGTCATCGAAGTTAGTAGTTTATTTTGATACCTGTACTTTGCTA
Source organism: uncultured Chitinophagaceae bacterium (assembly GCA_964389575.1). GTDB lineage: Bacteria > Bacteroidota > Bacteroidia > Chitinophagales > Chitinophagaceae > JAGNRR01. The sequence continues at coordinate 659 of CAYMFF010000145.1, read as the reverse complement.
ACAAGGCTTTAGAGTTTCTTACTTCAAGAATATACCCAGTGACAGAGTCTCTCTTTATAATTCGTTCACCTTTAAGAGAATGAACCTTACTTACAAATGATTTACCTTTTATAGTCTGCTTTGCCAAAACAACAAGCTTTTCTACAAGTCCAGAAATTCGACCTGTTGATGAACTTTCGACCATTGAATCCTTATAAATTATTTGAGTGACATTGCCATATGGACCAATCTCTCTAAAACCGATTTTAGTATAAAAGTACTCAGTAAGTTTATCGCCTTTTTCATGCTTTTCTATCAATTGAACTAAAACACCATCGTCATCATAAACTCGAATTGTTCCCGACTTTTTATCACCGACATAATTCAATTTACTATTTTTTTCTTCATATACAAATTCATTCCTAAATCCAAATGAATAACTCACTGCAGTTAAAGTATGATTTGAATCGTAAGTTAAATGTGATACCACTCCATAGTCATCGCGAACAAGTTGCAACTTTCCATCGCGATAAATGAGTATTAGTGTTTTAAACTTATCTTTTATCTGAACTAACCTTAAGCCAGTATCATCGTATGTGTATTCAATCTTATCGCCATAAATGTCAGTTTCTTTTAATGTCTGCCTGTAGCTTCCATTTAGTAACGGACCAAATTCAATC
>CAYMFF010000144.1:2419-3485 GCA_964389575.1 uncultured Chitinophagaceae bacterium | reverse complement strand
TAGCATTGATTACGCTGTTTGTTGTTCCCGTGCTATTCAGTATGAAAAAAGAATTCCAATTAAAACAAGCGAGCAAATGAAAAATATAATAATTATAGTATGCCTTTTGCTTGTTTCCGCTTTTGCGAAAGCGCAAGAGTTGCAATCCTACGTTCAAGAAGCAGAGGCGAACAACCCAGATATCCAAGCTTATGAATTGCGGTATAACATTGCCCAAGAAAAGGTAAGTGAGGTCAATACATTACCAAATACCAAAATAAGCGCAGGCTATTTTGTAAGCGAACCTGAAACCAGAACAGGTGCGCAACGTGCACGTTTTTCAATATCCCAGATGTTGCCTTGGTTCGGAACAATTACAGCAAGGGAAAATTATGCCAGTTCAATGGCAGAAACAGAATTTGTAGAAATTGCCATTGCAAAACGCAAACTGGCACTTTCTGTCGCACAATCATATTACAGTTTATACGCCAATACCGCGAAACAAAATGTACTTGACGACAATATTCAATTGTTACAAACCTACGAGCGACTGGCATTGACATCAGTTGAAGTTGGTAAAGCCTCAGCTGTGGATGTATTGCGTTTGCAAATCCGTCAAAACGAACTGCAACAACAAAAGGAAGTTTTACAAGAAGAATATTTAGCCGAACAAACTGTGTTTAATAACCTCTTGAATCGGAAGGAAAGTATTGCCGTGGAAGTTGTTCCAGAAATGATAATTCCCCTTGAAGACCCTGTTTTTAGTAATGAAGGATTAACGCTCAATCCTGAACTTCTCAAATATGATAAGCTCTACAAATCTGTGGAACAATCTGAACTTTTGAATCAAAAGGAAAGTGCGCCAAATCTAGGATTTGGGCTAGACTATGTTCCTGTTGCAGAGCGACCAGCAATGAACTTTAACGATAACGGAAAGGATATAGTAATGCCAATGGTTACACTTTCCATACCAATTTTCAATAATAAGTACAGTTCTGTTTCCAAACAAAACAAGTTGCGACAACAGGAAATCACATCGCAAAAAAATGAGCGGTTAAATACATTGGAAACTGCTTTCGCAAAAGCA
>CAYMFF010000144.1:0-2400 GCA_964389575.1 uncultured Chitinophagaceae bacterium | reverse complement strand
TTTCAAATTAATCAAATCGTATCGGTACAAATATATTATGTACAATCTGCGATAATCAATTATTTAATAAATCAATAAACAAAAAAAACGATAACAATGAAAACACTATTCAAAACAACAGTATTAATGCTTGCTTTCGCAAGTATAGTTTCGTGTAAAAATGAAACTAAAAATGGCAAAAACACATCGAGTTCTGATACTGAAACCGTAAAGACAACCGAACTAGCCTTTAGAGATGACAAAGTAGGCAAACAATTTCAACATTACATTCATATAAAGACCGCATTAGTAAACTCAGACGTCAATGAAGCGAAATCTGGTGCTACAATGTTGATGAAAAATACTGATGATGCAAGTTTCAAAGATATGCTCTCTAAAATTTCAGAGGCAAGTGATATCAAAGTACAACGCACCATATTTTCTGATGTTACAGAGAAGATGACGGAAATAGTAGATGCATCTATTTCTTCTGGCGAAGTGTATAAACAATTTTGCCCAATGGCATTTAACAACCAAGGTGGTTACTGGTTATCCTCTGAAGAAGAAATTCGTAATCCCTATTTCGGGGATAAGATGCTAAAATGCGGGAAGGTGACTGAAACGATAAAATAATCGAGTATGAGTGGTTTTTTAAAACAAATTCTTGCTGTCGTATCAGCTATCTTATTAGTAATAAGCTGTAAACCAAACACCAAGAAGACAGAAGTAAACTATGCAGGTGCGTTGCGCTCTATGATGTCTGGTAATTTAGAGGCTACCGCTTCTTTAGATTCGCTTTCAAAAAAACCTCATTTATATGCATTGGGCGCATTTGAAAACTTGAAAGGTGAGATTCAAATTTTTGATAGTAAAGCATTCAACTCAACGGTACAATCTGGAAGTCTTGTCTTCGATACAACTTTCGATAAAAAGGCGGCACTAATTGTTTATGCTGAAGTTGCTGATTGGCTAAGTGTGGACATTCCGGATGACATAGATTCTTCAGCCAAATTAGAAAAATTCATTGAAGAACAAGCAAGTAAAAAAGGTGTTGACACAAAAAAACCTTTACCGTTTTTAATTGAAGGAAAGGCTCAATCACTAAGCTGGCACGTCATTAATTGGAAAGATGGCGATGCTGTTCACACGCATCAAAAGCATAAGGAATCTGGTTTAAATGGTGTTGAGAAAAATAAAGAAGTTGAAATTATCGGTTTCTTTTCTAAATCGCATAAAGCTGTATTTACGCATCACACTACATTCTTGCATATGCATTTCAAAAATCAAGATGAACAATTAGCTGGACACGTTGATGACTTAAAATTAGGTAGTAATATGATTTTAAAATTACCAAAACCGTAAAGTATGAATCAAATAGTTCTCGGGGTCATATCGGCACTTATCATTATTGCAGGGATTGAGGCACTAAAACTCAATCGTCGGATAATGGGTGCTTTAATCTTAACAGGTATTGCTTTCATATATATTGGTTTTGTCCCTACTGAATTTCCAGAAGTGGTGTTTGAAACATTACACGCTATTGCGTTTCTGTTAATAGCGTATTATGGACTGACCATAGATAAGAATTTAATATGGATTGGATTGGTGCTTCACGCACTATGGGATGCAGGACATCTCTACTACAAAGTGGATTATCTACCTCAAGGTTATGAGGTATTCTGTATTGAAGTAGATTTAATTTTGGCAATTTATTTCTATCTCAGACTAAAAAACTAAGAATTAGCTATGAAGGTAAAACTTAAAAATATGGTTTGCGACCGATGCAAGACCGTTCTAAAACAAGAACTGGATAAGGCAGGAATAAAGGTTCTATCAATTGAGCTTGGGGAATTAACCGTAATGGATGAAACTTCGGTTAGTCAAGGCGTTCTAAAAGAAATAGTGGAACGTAACGGTTTTGAAATCATTGACAACCAAAACTCAATTTTAGTAGAGAACGTTAAGTTATTCTTGATTAAAAGCGTCGAATCCTTAACAGGATTGCAGGAAAATATATCGGTAATTCTATCCAAGGAATTAAAGACGGAATATTCTATAATCAGTAAATCTTTTAGTGCTTCTGTTGGAATAACCATTGAAAAATATCTCATCCGTTTGAAAGTAGAAAAAGCCAAGGAACTCTTGCAAATGAACAATATGACATTCTCTGAGATTGCTTATTCATTGGATTATAGTAGTGGAAGCCATCTTGCAAAGCAGTTCAAGAATAATACTGGTATGTCAATGACAGAATATAAAAAATTACAAAACTGGAATAGAAAAACCCTAGACAAAATTGTATAAGCTTCAACCCGAATTGTTAAAGCCTGCAAAATAAAGGCTTCATATTTTGTCAGGTCTAACAATAAATAGTTTTAAAGATGAAACATACATATCAAATAGAAGGAATGACCTGTAAAG
>CAYMFF010000143.1:0-3495 GCA_964389575.1 uncultured Chitinophagaceae bacterium | reverse complement strand
TTGCAAAAAATGCGATTCAACAACAGTATAAAAAACCCGATGTACAACAAGAAGCCAACCTTGAAATTACAGAAGGACGCCACCCCGTTATAGAACAAAATTTACCAATAGGAGAACCCTACATAAGTAATAGCGTACGCTTGGATAAAGACGAACGGCAGATGATTATTATCACGGGCCCTAATATGAGTGGTAAAAGTGCCTTGCTCCGACAAACCGTTTTGATAACGCTCATGGCACATGCCGGAAGTTTTGTACCTGCCGAAAAAGCAATCATACCACTGACCGATAAAATATTTACCCGAGTTGGTGCCAGCGATAATTTAAGTGGTGGTGAAAGTACCTTCATGGTAGAGATGAACGAGACGGCGAGTATTATAAATAATATCAGTGATCGTTCGTTAATAGTACTAGACGAAATTGGACGAGGTACCAGTACCTTTGATGGTATCAGTATTGCGTGGAGTATAGCTGAGTTTTTGCATAATCACTCCTCTCGTCCACTCACACTTTTTGCTACGCACTACCATGAGTTAAACGAGCTAGAAAAGAAAAACAAACGCATAAAAAACTTTCATGTAACGCATAAAGAAGCTGGTAATAAAATCATCTTCCTACGCAAACTAGCCGAAGGTGGCAGCACCCATAGCTTTGGTGTACACGTAGCAAAAATGGCTGGCATGCCACCACTCATAGTAGAACGTGCCAATGAAATATTAGGCATACTCGAAGAAAAAAATAATGCTGAAGTAAACACCGAAAAGAAAAAAGCCAAGTTTGATAAAATAAATACCGAGCAAATGCAACTCAATATTTATGATGGTGTAACTGAAGACTTAAAACGAGTGCGGGAGATTTTACAAAAAGTAGAGATTAATTCTTTGACTCCAGTTGAAGCACTTATGAAGTTGAATGAGTTGAAGGGGATAGTTAGTTAAAGGATATGAGCAATAGTAACCATATAAGAATTACTGCTGCCGAGTTTGTAGAACACCTTAAAGGTTCAGGTATAATTATAAAGGGCGGTAAGAAAATATTTTCGCATACTCACTTGAGTGTAGTTGTAAGCAACGTTATCGTTACGGGGAATGTACAAATTGACTTTGATTTTGATAGAACAATTACATTACAAGGGGAGTCTAAAATTCCAAACTTGTCGTTCGGCAAAAATGCCACAATCGAAGCGCTAAATATAGCTGGAGAATCAACCATTATAAACTTAATCATAACTAACAAAGCAGTATTAAAGAGGAGTGTAGTATATGACAAGGGAATTATACATTCTATTCAGGTCAAAGAGAATGGTAAAGTAAAACTATTTAATTTTAATACAAAGAGTACAGAATTAGGACGAATATCATTATTAAATTCTGGTAGTATTCAGACCTTAAATGTGCTGCAAAATACTAAACTGTATGGCATAGAAGTAAAGGGAAATTCTCATATTGGTAGTTTATCAATTACATCAGAATCATATGTCAACAACATTCAAATTAATGAATTATCTAGGGTAAAACACTTTTCTATTAGTGGTAAGAGCAAGGTTCTGCCAATTCATATAAATGGCAATGCGGAAGTAACTAAAATAGAATGCAAGGGGGAAGCCAATATAAAATGGTTTGTTGTGAGCGAGAAAGCACATGTATTGGATTTTTATTTGGAAGAAGAAGTGAATATTGGTTCTATAATCATGAAAGATTCATGCAAAGTGGATTGTTTTAATTTGAACGGAGGTGAAATAACCCATAAATTTGATTTTGTAAAATTAGAGACAGATAAACTTGTGTTCAAGGGCTCAGAAACTAAATTATTAAGCAAAACGGATTCTCCTTTAAATATAAATAATATTAAACTCAATGTATTAGGTTTTATTGATTTCTATTCTGACAAGACAATTAAGTTGACTTCTATTGCAGTACTAAATAGAAATGCCGAAAATTATATTGAATTTACTCGTAGTAGTTTTAAGAAAATAGAATTTATCGGAAACGAGTTTGAGGATTTTAATTTTTTCGTTTTTGAAAATTCGGATTTTAAGAATTCTTTTATCGCGAACACAATGTTCCCAAAAGAAGTACAGACCAGAGGTAGAAATGATTCCAAAATATTCGAAGATAGTTTAAGGCAAGCAAAGTTGTTTTTTGAGCAAATGAAAACGGCTTATTTTAACCAAGGAAATAGAAGTGAAGGCCTTCAGTATCAGGCCAAGGAATTAGAGATGTTATCTAGGTTGACTAAATGGGAAAAAGGAACTAAAGGAGATTGGCTGTCTCTTAAATTTAATTGGTTTTCCAATAAGTTTGGTACGGATTGGTTACGAGCATCCTTATTTTTTGTAGTAGTAACGGCGATATTGTATTTTGTTTTGCTATGCTTTACGGAGAATTTTTATATTGATTTCGGTAATTTAAAGGAGACTCCAAAGTTCATTGCGAATTATTTTGAATTTATAAACCCCACTACTTTTGTTTTGGGTAGATGGCACTTCATTGAAGGTTTAGAAAATGGAGAATTGGGAATAAAGGTTTCAGCATGGCTTTTATTTAGTAAAATCTTAATAGTGGTATTGATTTATCAAATAATTCAAGCATTTAGAAAGCATAATAGGAAATAGTAGAATTGGGTGCAAGCCATTGCAAAGGCTCCAACTAGTGCGAGAATGAGGCACAAGCCCAAGCGCAGGCTTCTCGTGCGTCACTCTTCCACGCAGTGTCTCCCTTTGCGCAGCATTGGGGACACTGAGGCTCTCAATATACCGCAGAGTCAAGTTTCGCTATGCCTGTCCGTCTGGCAGGCGGGCTCAACTGAGACTTCTGCGGAGAAGGAGGAATAGACAATTAGAAATATTGCCAAAATTGGTGTAAATTTACACCATGTCGAGACAAAGCATTTCTTTCACCCCACCCAACGATGATTGGTTAAAATCGCAAGTAGCTAGCCAAGAGTATGCTAGTAAAAGTGAATTGGTCAATGATTTAATACGCCAAGCCCGAAAGCAACAAGCTGAGGTAGATTGGATCAGAACCAAACTAGAGAAAGCTGAGCAAAGTGGATTTACAAAAAAGAACAAAGCACAAATACTAAAAAAAGCAAAGGCTAGGCTAAATGGCTAATTATAAACTAAGCAAAGAGGCCAAAGAAGATTTAATACGAATTCACAATTACGGAGCAGATAAATTTGGAATGGCTCAAGCCGATAAATATTTCGATGCCTTCTTTGATTGTTTTGAATATATTGCTGAACGGCCCAATTCATTTCCGAGCGTTGATTACATTAAACCAGGTTACCGCCGTTGTGTATGCGGTGCAGATACTATTTATTACCGAGTCAATAAGAATACAGCAGAAATAATGGCTATCATAGGTAGGCAAGATGTGAGCAAGGCTTTGCATTAAACATGTAAAGAAAAATAAATTCTCTTTACATATCATCTAGATAAAGAATAAATAGTATTTAATAACATTAGCTGGAAATAAAAACGAATTCTACTACTC
>CAYMFF010000142.1:0-3562 GCA_964389575.1 uncultured Chitinophagaceae bacterium | reverse complement strand
TGAAGAATACGGTATTGAATTTTATACAAATTTTGCGATACCATATTAAAAAAGGATTGGATGCCACCACGTCCATTCCATAAAGTGTCATATTCAGCTTTACTTAAATCTTTAATCGGTCTATGAATAGGAAAGTCCGTATTCGCATTATTCGCGATAAACTTCTTTTTATAATTGCTCATTTTATCGCCACTCCAACAAGCGACGGCTCCTTCATAAATGCTTAGCTTTTTATTGGGAATCACTAATTCGGGGTCAATGCCAATGGTTTGTCCGTACCCTTCACATTTTGGACAGGCTCCCTGCGGATTGTTTTCACTGAACATATTTGGCACAGGAGTGTCAAACAGAATACCATCGGCTTCAAATCGGTTGCAATAGTGTTGCATTTTTTCATCAATCTCCAAATAAACATCACCACCTGTTTCGGCAAATGCAATTTGAATACTATCCGCTACTCGATGCAAGTCGTCTTCATTATCAGAATAATCTTTACTCTTAAAACGGTCTATTAATATGTAATCATTTTTTGTAAACTTGATTTTTTTCAAGTCCAGTAAATCTTCGATGTCACGATATTCTTTTTTCTTTATATCATACAGTCGTGAATAACCTTGTTGTAAAAGTTCGTTCAAGTAATAGGTTGGATTCTTTTTGGAATATTCAGGTAGGGGAATGAGCACGATTATTTTTAAACCATGTTTTAATTTTTTTATCTCATTGACTATATCCTGAATTTCATCTTTAGTAACTTCCTTGCCCGAAACGGGCGAATAGGTGCGACCAATTCGAGCATATAAAATACGCAGATATTCATTGATTTCAGTCATACTTCCCACGCTACTGCGCGGTGAACTACTAATCACTTTTTGCTCGATGGCTATGGCTGGACACAAACCTTCAATGCTATCTACATCGGGTTTGGTCATGTTTTTCATAAACTGTCGTGCATAGGAACTTAGGCTTTCAACATAGCGCCGTTGTCCTTCTGCAAAAAGTGTATCCATGGTTAGCGATGACTTTCCACTTCCACTAACACCCGTTACCACCGTCAGTTTATTATGCGGAATAACCACATCAATATTCTTCAAGTTGTGCATTCGTGCACCTTTAATAATAATGTCTTGGTTGGAAACGCTCATTGGATGCGCAAAATTAAAGCGCAGTGGGCGCACTTCTTACATTGCTTCCTTATTTATTAATGTTTTGAAAAGGGGCGGGCAGGGTAAGCTGAAATCCAATAATTTTTTCTATTTTGCTTTCAAATAAAACTACATGAAAAAAATATTATTTATACTAATGTTCTCAGTAACGGCTATGTCGTGCGGAGACTTAGGTCAGGTACTATCTACAACAGGAGACATTTTAAGTTCAGGAGCGCTTTCTAGTAAAGATGCGGCTGCCGGAATTAAACAAGCTTTAGAGTTTGGTGTTCTAAATGGAACCAGTACATTGGGCAGAAGTGGCGGTTTTTTAAAGAATGCAGCTTATCAAATTTTAATGCCGAAAGAAGTAAGAAATTTTGAATCTAAAATTCGATCGAATCCAATAGCTAATGCATTAGCAGGTGCTTATTTAGACAAAGTAAAAACGTCTATGAATACAGGTGCAGAAAAAGCTATGGCACAGGCCAAGCCAATTTTTGTAAATGCAATTCGACGAATGACTATCACGGATGCGGTTAATATCGTAACAGGACGCGATGGTGGAGCCACTGATTTTTTGAAGAAAGCAACACTGTCTCAATTGACGGCTAAGTTTACTCCTGTAATTGGGAATTCACTGAATTCAGTAGGAATTGCCAAGCCATGGTCTCAAGTATCTAAAGCGTATAATATGGTTGCTGGAAAACAGGTCAATACCGATTTGACAAATTATGTTACGGCGCGGGCAACAGATGGTTTATTTAAAAAGATTCGAGAAGAAGAGCATGACATTCGAGTAAATCCAGCAAAGCGCACGACGGATATATTAAAAAAGGTTTTTGCTTTTTCTGGTAAAGGTTAAATTGCCAAAAACGAAATGTAAAAAAGACCATATTTATTATGGTCTTTTTTTTATTCATAAAGCTTCCAAGTTCGAATAAGAAGTATCTTTGTTTTATCGAAAACAAAAATATTCTATCGTCCGCTCAAAAGACTATTGCTTTGGAAGCTGAGGCTATTCAGTCGTTGGGAGGTCAGTTAAATCAACATTTTGCTGATGCGGTCTCTGCTATAAAAGAAAGTAAAGGGCGTTTAATAATAAGCGGTATCGGCAAGAGTGCCAATATTGCTCAAAAGTTAGTAGCTACATTTAATAGTACAGGCACACCCGCTATTTTTATGCATGCAGCGGATGCCATTCATGGTGATTTGGGAATGATGCAAGCACATGATGTTGCGCTTCTGATATCAAAAAGTGGAGAAAGTGAAGAGGTAAAAGTCTTGATTCCATTGATAAAAAACTTTGGAAATAAAATTGTTTCTCTTTGCGGTAATGAAAATTCTTATCTTGCTCAACATTCTGATTATTTTATTAATTGCACGGTATCAGAAGAGGCTTGTCCTAATAACTTAGCACCAACTACGAGTACCACAGCACAACTTGTCATGGGCGATGCAATGGCCGTAGCATTATTAGAACTAAAAGGTTTTGGGCCAGAAGATTTTGCTCGTTTTCATCCGGGCGGAGCGCTGGGTAAACAACTTTATTTATTAGTTGATGATTTATATGCCAATCATGATAAACCAAGTGTGGATGCAACAGCATCAATCAATGAGGTGATATTAGAAATTACATCCAAACGGTTGGGTGCAACTGCCGTTCTAGAAAGCGGAAAACTAGTGGGGATGATTACAGATGGTGACATTAGAAGAATGATAGAAAAAAATCAAAACTTTGCTGAATTATCGGCAAAAAACATCATGAATCAAAGCCCAAAAAGTATCCAAAAGGGCTCAAAAGCAGTTGAAGGATTGCGACAAATGAGAGCGAATAATATCTCACAATTAATCGTGTTAGAAGACAATTCCTATGCGGGAATGTTCCATATTCACGATTTGATTCGTGAAGGTATTGTTTGATTGCATAGCTATACTTTCCACAGATTTTGATCAAAATTGGCAGTGTTAATAACCGCAGGAATTAGGATTAGCTAGAGTTTGCGAACTCCACATTTTTTATTATTAAACCTCTGATTATTAGTGTAAGTGACTGAATATGAGACATAAAAAATTTGAATTTTACATAATAAATAATATATATATATGTTTTTGGCATAATATTTGGACGTTTACGGATGTAGTAAAATCAGTGTGAATAAGATCATATGTTAATTTATTAATTATGACGTTAATTACACTTTACTACATTGAAAAAGTCTTTTAAATTATGAAAAAACATCTACTACTCCTCATTTTAGCAGGATTGTGCGCTATTCCGAATTCGGTTTTGGCGCAATTGTCCCCAAGTGGACAAATGAAAGTAATCACTCCAAGTATATTAAGTGCCTGCGCGGCCGATACAATTTGGGTGGAATTAACTAACAAAAATGGTCCCGGCTGTGTAGTCGGCGGTCCGC
>CAYMFF010000141.1:0-3620 GCA_964389575.1 uncultured Chitinophagaceae bacterium | reverse complement strand
AAGCGACCCAGCGTGATGCTCGAATTCAAAATCAGTATTGTGATTATTTTTCGCACTGGTATGATACGACGCAGGCAGGTTTGTTTTGCCATTTTTCTTCACACGGCAATTGGGGTCGTTATGGTTTTTGGGGTACTAAAGAACATTATAACGACACACTTTCACCGAAATATATTGCTTTGCAACAATGTGTATTTTCTCAAAATACAAACCCAACGACTGTTAGAAATGCGTCTCTTTTGAATGAAAAACTTCGTGTTTATCCAAACCCTTCAGCGTCCGGAGTGTTCAATGTTTCGTTTAATGATAAAGTAATAAGCAATCTGACGGTATATAGTTTAGACGGAAGAAAAATTCCTTTTTTACTAAGAAAAAACGTTAGATCATCGGAGGTAATTATCAATGCCACTTCTGGAACCTATATTTTACAAGTCAACGTGGGTGGCGGATTTGCCCATCAAAAGTTACTGGTGGAATAAAAGTTATAAATCTGATTTTTGCATGGTCCATCGAGCAATGAAATAATAGATAACAATAAACAAACAGCTCATAGCAATTAATTGCGTTGCGTTATTAGATGGAATGTTTTCTGTTACTTGTTTGGCAAGTGGATTCAATGGCATTGTAAACAAGGCATCGCTGCTTTCTAATGGTAGATACATTGAAATCGCCGTTTTGTATTTCATAGCAGAAATCATTGCTATGAAATGTTCGATAATCGCATAGGCAAGTAATAGCATAATACTAAGACCCGATTTCCTTATAACTAAAGCGATTAATGCGGAGAATGAAATGTAATTCAGACTTAATAAAAAGGCATGCAGTATTTTTTCTATATTGTGTAATGGATCGCCTCCACCATTCATGTAACCCATTATTAATCCGGTTACTACAAACAAAAAGAGCAGGCCTACATTAATAGTTAGTATCAGCATTACTTTTCCATGTAAAAAATCGAGTCGATTATACCCGTCAATTATATGTTGTCGTTGTGTTTTGAAGCTAAATTCATTACAAATATTTATTATTATCAGAACACAAATAAAAATGATAGCCCATCCATAATAGTATCCTAAGTTATTCCATACTTCACTAAAGGAATAATTCTCACTCAGCAAACTCAATTTAACCCCTTTGCTGGGCGTAAAACTTATGGGTCCTGTTCGCATAACCAAATTTATGGCAATGAATAGGCCAGTAAATAATCCGATGAGGATATAAAATGTTCTGTACTTTTTTAGTTTAAGCCATTCAATCTTTAGTAATCGCATTGGTATTATTTTATGAGGTCAAGGAATGTTTTTTCTAAACTGTGATTGTTTTCTTTTAGGTGCGAAAGAGCAATGTCTTTTTCAAAACAATATTGATTTAGTTCTGAAGCTGAAATTCTTTCGGAAAAAGAGGCAATAAGCATATTAGAATTTTTATCTAATGATGAAATATTTTTGTGTTCCGAAAGAGCCGTTTGTAGTTGGGCTAAATCATCAGCACTAATTTCATAAGTAGGTTCGTCTTTTAAAATTGAATAGACAGGTCCTTCTTTCAGGAGTTCGCCTTTTTTTAAAATAGCAACGTGCGTACAAACTTTTTCTACTTCGTCTAGCAAATGACTAGCCATAATTATAGTGCGCCCTTCTTGACTTAGTTCTCTTATAAGGTTTCTAATTTCTGCAATACCTTCCGGGTCCAGACCATTAGTTGGTTCGTCAAAAACTATTACATCTGGGTTGCTTAGCAGTGCCGAGGCAATCGCTAATCGTTGTTTCATGCCCAGGGAATACGTTTGGAATTTAGAATCTTTACGTTCGTATAATAGAACTCGTTTCAGCACACCATCAATATCAGGATTTTTAATTTTTTTAATCTCTGCTACTATTTTTAAATTGTCAACTGAGCTTAGATAATGGTAGAAATTGGGTGTTTCTAATAAGGAGCCGATTTGCTTACGAGCGTCTTCGGTTTTGGAATAGTCTATCCATTCAAAAGAACCGCCATTGCTTTTGAGTACATCTAAAAGTATACCCAGTAAGGTAGTTTTACCACTTCCGTTAGGACCAAGAATGCCGTAAACACAACCTTTGGGTACATCGAAACTTACACCTTGGAGTGCTTGTATGCGGCCGTAGTTTTTCTTTAAACCCTTTACGCTTAGAACTGTATTATTTTCCATTGGTTAGGTGAAGGTAATGAAAGCATGATAGCATGCTTAAGCAAAAGTGATGAGCGGGAGATAGAGATGTTTTGCGGTACTTCTTATATTTGAAATAATGTCTATCTCTCCATCGTTGCCAAATACTGACGACTCTCCTTGGTATAAAATTATGGAAGAGAAAGGGCAAGCATGGAACAACTTTGCTAATGAAATAGGAGCAGAAATTGATGGCCACTATAATGCGGATTTATTAGAGTTTGATATTGCTCTATTTATACGTGGCATAGAAGTGAGTGGCTGGGGTTTGCGAAATTTAACCACGGTTACTACAAATTTTATACCCATAAATGGAGAGATTGTAGAAGAGCTAAAATTGTCTTTTACAAAGCAGAACTTTAATGAAGCGATTTTTTTTAGTATTAAAAGAAACAATTTTAAGAACAAACTTTTTTCATACTTCAGTAAATACAAAAAAGTAAAACGGACAGAAAAATTTATTATCTGTTATAATTCTGACTTTTGTTACAATGAATTGATGAGTAGAAATATTCTAGGATATAATTCCCTAAACAAAGTTGAACTAAGTACTAAGGATTTTACACTTCATTTATTTTATTTGCCAAGCAAAATGGAATCGCTTAGAAAGATATTTAATTTTTGTGAGTGGGCGACAAGTTTAAAATAAAACGCCCATGAAAATCATGGACGTTTCTTAATCTCCCTACGACTCCTCCCACTATCATCAGCCATACGAACAACCTTGGGCGTAAATTGAGCCACTACATCTACTAAATGCTTCTGTGATTTCATAACCTCGTTTATATCCTTATAGGCCATAGGTATTTCGTCAACACCCGAGCCTATTAAAAGAATTTCGTGCTCTTTAGCTTTAGCTTTTAAATCCGTTCTCGTAAAACTAGCCTTAGCTTTAGAACGACTCATCTTACGTCCAGCACCATGCGATGCGGAGTTTAAAGAAGCTTCATTTCCTTTACCGCGCACTAAGAAGCCTGGCGCTGTCATTGAGCCTGGGATAATTCCCATAACTTCTTTACCTGCTGGAGTAGCCCCTTTACGATGAACGATTAATTCTTCACCATTAAAAGTTTCTTTCCAGGCAAAGTTGTGATGGTTCTCAACCGTTGCTAAAACTTGCGCGCCAAGCGCTTGTTTCATTTTACGATGAATTGTCTCATGACAAGCAGAGGCATAGTCACCCGCCAAGTTCATAGCGTACCAATATTCCTGTCCTTCTTCACTATTCATATCTAAGTAGGCCAAGTGTTTTGCATCTCCTGGGAGCTTACATTTTTCCTTGGCAATTTTAGTATAATGATTTGCCAGTGTAGCACCTAAGCCACGAGAACCAGAATGTGTCAACAAGGCTAAGAATTTTCCTTTAGGAACGTTCAAGGCTTCATCGGCTTCTTCAAATTCTATGATACCGAACTCGGCAAAGTGGTTACCA
>CAYMFF010000140.1:1992-3648 GCA_964389575.1 uncultured Chitinophagaceae bacterium | reverse complement strand
TTTTTATCATGTGTGCGAGTAGGTCGCAGTGCAGATCTATTATTGGGTGGTTCATTTCTTTCTTTTCTTCTGGTTGTCAAAATTACAAAGAACAGTTCTTCTTGCGCTTAACCATCTTAGGGAATCTTTTTTTCAAAGTGAAACGCCTACCAAACAGGAACACAACATACTGTTCTTCGTTATAAGAAAATAGTCAATGAAGGTGAACTAAAGTTTCCTTCTTCAATTCAAAAGGGAAGTAATTTGTTCATCCATTGGGGCAACTCCTGACGGAAACATTTCTAAAAGCTCACCAGATTCGTTCACTAAGTATTTCTGAAAATTCCATTTCACTTCAGAATCTGCGCTTCCATTTAGTTCTTTGGATGTAAGCCATTGATAAAGTTCATGTTGATTATCACCTTTGGTATCTACTTTTTCCGTCATTAAAAAAGACACACCATAATTTTTTTCACAGAATGCTGCAATCTCTTCTTTCGATCCTGGCTCTTGACCGCCGAATTGGTTGCATGGAATTCCAACAATAGCCAATTGGTCTTTATGAGCTTCGTGGAGTTTCTGCAAATCGGCGTATTGTGGAGTATAACCACATTTAGAAGCAACATTTACAAAAAGTATTTTTTTACCTTTGAACTGTGTCAAATCGATAGGTTCATTGTCTATCGAGTTAATTTTTGTAGTGTAAATTGATTTCATTGTTGATTTTTTTTCTTTTGCTGTGGTTGTTTTATTTACTTGTTCGGCATTATTGCATGACATGGTCCAAAGACCAAATAAGGACATGATTACAAGAGTAGATTTGATAGACATTGTTTTTTATTTTTAATTAAACACTGTACAAATGTAGACTTTAATTGTTTAATTAAATCATGGTGAATTTAAACAAAGCAGCAAATTGGAGTTTCGCGCTTTTGTAGGCCTTTGACGAACAAACTTTTGGATTAGTAGCCTGTTGGTGATAACACAAACATGGGCCAAGCTCTGCTAGGGGAGGTGCTACTCCTCCACAAAATCATCCCACCTCCGCATATAAGTTATAAACTTTTCGCTGAGGCCTTCTTTGCTTAAGTAGACTGGTGATACAGGTGTGTCCATACATTTAAAATCAGGATTGGCTATTACTTGTTTGGGGAAGTCGTGATGCAGAATAGCGGCACGTCCTATGGATACAAAATCTACGCCCGTTTCTAAAACCTTGTGTACGTCCTCGCCGTTTTTGATATTACCAGCAACCGTAAGTTTTACAGTTTTGTAATCAATATTTGTAAAATGCTCTAACAAGGATTTGTCTTTATGTGCTTTCTCTTCGGCTTGTTTAAAAACGTCCCATAGCGAGATATCTAAAAAATCTATTTGTTCCCCAAATATAAGCTGCTCGCAGATTGTTTTTACCTCGGATAGTTTCATGCCAAAACGCTCGGGAGAAAGTCGAACACCTAGTAGAAATTCCTTGCCACATTCCCTTCGTATGCCATCAATGATTTCAAATAAAAGTCTGGACCTATTCTCAAGACTGCCGCCATATTCATCTGTTCTTTGATTGATTTCGCTACTCAAAAATTGCGTGAGAATATAACCATGCGCTCCATGAACTTCTACGCCATCGTAGCCACTTTTTTTAGCACGTACGGCAGCGCTTATAAAATCGTCTCGGAG
>CAYMFF010000140.1:0-1892 GCA_964389575.1 uncultured Chitinophagaceae bacterium | reverse complement strand
TTTCCTTTTGCTCGCATGACCAACCATTCGTATTCCTCGTCTGATAATTGACCATTCTCATGGCTCTGTCTATTGGTCATAGGTGCGAGCATGAATTTGTTTTTCATGGAGGCGCCACATGGAAATTGAACGGCGCTTGATAAGTTGTTTTTCATGATGGTTCTATTCTTAAATAGGCTTTCGTCTATTATCAAAAAAATCAATTAGAATAATTGTGTTATTTTCTATTCTGTAAAAAAGACTAACTTGTTTTACAAGTAGGAGTGCACGAATATCTTTATCGGCATTTTGGACTTTGCCTAATCTAGGGAAAATTGAAAGGAGCTTAATTTGAGCTTTAGTTTTTGCCATAAATTTTTGGCAAACAACACTGCTCCAATTTTCTGAAAGGTATTTGGCAATCTTGTCCAAGCTTTCAATAGCTTGGGGCGTCCATCGGATTTCTAAAGCCATTGGTCTAGTCGTTTCCAGGCAGCAACATTATCTATCAGTTCGTTGGTATTGTAGGAAGATTGCACAGATTCTTCCAATTGCATTTTTTGCTCGGGCGATAAGGCAGCTAGCAACTCTCCTTCACTCTTATTAAAATTAGTTACAATTTCTTGCAACATTTTTAAGAAGTCTGTATCGCTACAGTTTTTAATTGAGTTTAATAAGGATTGTTTTAACTCTATAGTATCCATGCTATAAATGTAAATAGAAAATTTAATCTAGCAATACAGTTCTGTCTATATGCTCTGTCAGCCTCATATCACTTGATATGGGAGAGTTTTTGAGAATTAATTGGCTTAGGTGATTTACTTTATCAATTCATAATTTGTACTTCTGCCTCCCGAATCAGATTTTATAAGAATGTTTTTGTCTATCAAATCCTGAATGTCTCGTAAGGCAGTATCGCTAGAGCATTTATTTAATTTTGCCCATTTGCTGGTGGTCAAATTGCCAAAGAAGTCGCTCAATAGAAGTTCCAATATTTTTAATTGTCTATCGTTAAAAGTTACGAGCTTATGGTCATCCCAAAATTTGTGTTTGCTCATTATTTTTTGAACAATTTCGCTTGAAGCAGCAATTGCTTTTTCCATGCAATCTAAAAACCAACTTAGCCAAGCTGTAATATCTAAATCTCCTTTTTGCGAGGATTCTAGTATTTCGTAGTACGATTTTTTTTGTTTTTTTATCTGCGCAGAAATACTGTAAAATCTTTGCGTTTTTTGTTCTGAACGGCAAAGTAATAAATCTGTAATAGCGCGTGCAATTCTGCCATTACCATCTTCAAAAGGATGAATCGTAAGAAACCATAAATGTGCAATGGCAGCATTTAAAACCGCATCGTTCTCAGTCGCTTTATTCATCCAAGCTATAAAAGCTTTCATTTTATTAGGAATTGTTTTTGCTTCGGGTGCTTCAAAATGGACTGTTTCGTTTCCCATTGGTCCTGAAATGACTTGCATGGGTCCGTTTGTATCACTGCGCCAATCGTCCACTACTATTTTATACATGCCACTTCTACCGGTGGGGAAGAGTGCCGCATGCCAAGCAAATAATCTATCGGTATTTAGTTTGTTTTGCCAGTTTTGTGTGGCGTCTAGCATCATTTCTACAATGCCGTCTACGTGGCGGTCGCTATCTACTAGACCGCCAATGTCGATACCTAACTTACGTGCAATAGAGGAGCGAACCTGTTCGGTATTCAGTATCTCGCCCTCTATCTCACTACTTTTTAGTACGTCTTGTGAAAGTGTTTCTAAATACGCTTCATTTTGCAAATTGAAACCTAAGGATTCCATTTTGCCTGTCAGTAATCCTTGTTTATTTCTTATACGCGAGAGTTTGGAAATAATAGCCTGCGCATCCCATATAAAGTGTGGCCAGTCTTTATTTTGATAAATGTA
>CAYMFF010000139.1:0-3686 GCA_964389575.1 uncultured Chitinophagaceae bacterium | reverse complement strand
TGCATTACAAACAGATTCATAAAGTGCCGGTTCATTTTAGCGGATCCGTTGCAGACTCATTTAAAGATGTAATTAAACAACTTTGTTTTCAGTACGAAATAGAACTCGGTAAAGTGGTGAAACGGCCGATTGGTGAATTGGTGCAGTATCATAAGGGTTAAACTGCGGTAGTTAAATTATAGTTTTAATCGGTAACATTTTAGGGTACAAGATTCTCCAGAACTTTCTGCTACCCAAGCAAAACTAGTTCTTAAGTATGGTCTGCAACTTCGTTTCGCTTTGGTTCAACGAGCAAGTCAGAGACGTTGCATTATCTTAGCTTCGGGATCTATGCCTTCGGTAAAACATCACGAACAGCAATTTTGAAGAAGTTATATGTGTTGATTTACGAGCCAGAGGCTCTTTTCCATTCTTATTTCGTAGCCAGAGGCTACGAACAGATGAGCGCATAAGCTCCAAACGCTTATTGCTTTAAAATCCGTTGCTGGAAAATGGATTGGTTTTCTTCCGATAAGTTCAAAAAGTACAAGCCCTTACTGACTTCTTCAAGAGAAATTACATTTTCCGTAGGTTCTAGTTTTCCTGTAAGAATCGTTCGTCCGCTAGCGTCGTAAAGACGATAGGACAGTTGAGCATTAAGGCGATCTGGTATTGAAATATTCAGTTCATTGTTTACCGGATTCGGATAAATAGTAATTCTCGTTTCAGCATTCAAGTCTTGTACGCTGACATTGGTATAACTAAAGCAAGAAGAGGTGTCGGTACAGTTATTTCGGGTAACGATAACAGCATAATCGCCATTGTCTGTTACCGTATAGCTTTGTGCATTGGCACCATTTATTAGCGCAAATGGATTGCACCGCAGCCACTGATAGCTAGCTCCATTTTCTTGAGCTGTAAGCAGTAAGCCGTTTTGTGTAA
Organism: uncultured Chitinophagaceae bacterium; assembly: GCA_964389575.1. GTDB lineage: Bacteria > Bacteroidota > Bacteroidia > Chitinophagales > Chitinophagaceae > JAGNRR01. Next base: position 2,765 of record CAYMFF010000139.1, on the reverse strand, counting down.
CGCCATTGTTTACCGTATTGATGGTTAGGTTCAACTGAACCACACTATCACAACTATTGGGTATAGGAATAGAATCGTAATACGTACCGCTCGATGTCAACGTTTGTCCAGCAAATAAATATTGATCGCAAGCGGTTTCGTTTAGTACGCTTAGGGGAGAGGTGTTGATGATTAAATTTAGCGTGACGATACTATCGCAGCTCACGTTGTTTTGTAAGGTATCTATATACGTTCCGCTTGTTGTTAAGATTTGTCCGTTAAAATTGTAGGAGTTGCAAGCTGTTTCAGTAAGTGTGCTGCTGCTGGCTTGATTTATGGTGAGTTGTAAAGTCAATATACTATCGCATACGTTGGCATTTTGTAAGGTATCCAAGTAGGTGCCACTGGTAGTTAAAATTTGTCCATTAAAAAAGAATGAACCACAGGCGGTTTGCGAAATGGTATTGGCCGAAGGCTGATTGATAACGAGATGTAAAGTAACTATACTATCGCAGCCATTGGCGCTTTGTAAAGTGTCTGTATAAGAGCCACTCGAGGCTAGCGTTTGCCCACCAAAGAAGTAGGAGACACAAGCTGTATCATTAAAGCTCGTGCTGCTAGAGTTGTTTATGGTTAAGTTGAGCGTTATAATACTATCGCAGCTGGCTGCGTTTTGTAGCGTATCCATATAAGTGCCTGAGCTGGTGCGCATTTGCCCGGCAAAGAAAAAACTATCGCAGGCGGTTTGAGCTATGGTTGAAAAAGTGGGGGAGCATTGGTTTAAGCGATAAATGAAAATATCATCACTACCATTGTTTTGGTTGTTGACTACTGCAAAACTTGGGTCGAAATCATAAATACTATCAAGCTCACCTGCAATGAAAAGTTCGCCAGAAGGATAGATGTACAATTCTCTTGGATTGATAATAAAGCTACCTGCTTGATCTGCCACCCAGGCAAAATCTCCCATAGAGTCGGTTTTATGAATAAACATACTCCATGTGTTTGGGTTTGCTGTGCGATTTGTCACCGTTGAACTTGGGTCAAAATCTACGGTGTTTCTAAAGTTACCTAGGGTATAAATGTTACCCAGTGTGTCGGTTTTTATTTCCATGCCTAGGTCGTTGCTCGTACCACCCATGGTATTGACCCATTTGTAATTTCCATTATTGTCTATACGTAACATGAAAATATCTCCTAAACCATTACTAGTTCTATTAACAATATTTGTACCTGGGTCAAAATCTACTGTAGTGCCAAAACCACCTGTGATAATTAAATCTCCATTAGGTTGTAAATCTAAATCAACACCAGCATCATAATTATTACTGGAACCAATTGTATGATGCCAAATTAAATTCATACTGCTATCATATTTCCCGAAATGAATATCCTGACCACTGGGACCATTCGCCGTTTTATTCAAAACTCCTGCTCCGGCATCAAAATCAGCGGTGCCAAACCAATTACCCAAAAGATATAAAAAACCATTATGATCAATTTCTATATCTGAGATACCAACGTTAGAACTACTGCCAGTGGCATCAAAAGGTTTAACCCACAAATGATTACCTGCAGAATCTAAATGATGAATAAAACTTGAAGTATTATTCATTACAGGGATTGAAATGGTATCGATACCAGGACCTGGGTCAAAATCGGTAGTGCTACCGGCAAATTGGCCGGTAATGTAAATGCCTTCATTGGAATTGTCAACAATAACATTTCTGCCTATGGTGCTGCCTGTGGTGTTTCCATAGCTTTTTACCCAAATGAAATTACCGTTTGCATCGTACTTTGCTACAAAGGCATCTCGTGCAAATGAAGAACCTGTATTGGTAACAATAGCTGAGTTTGGGCCTGGGTCAAAATCTGAGGGAAGTCTTACTGAGCCGGTTACATAGAGGTTTCCCATATTATCTTGTGCAATATCATAGGCAGTAGTTTGGTCGTTGTTACCAAATTGTTTTGCCCATAAGAAGTTTCCTTGTGAATCAAGTTTTAGTAGATAAATCCGTCCGCCTGTAGAGCCCGCCATGTTGAATACGCCCGGCCCAGGATTAAAATCTACTTGAAGAGAAAATAAACCCAACAATATTATATTACCCTGCGCATCTTTTACAGAAGAATATACGTCTTCAGACCACTGGCCTCCAATATTTGATACGGATTGGAAAGCTGCCTGTTGTGCCCTTGATTCTTGATTCAAAAAAAAGATACAAAAAATCAAAACAGCCGCGAAGTTGATATTTTTCATGTGGCTAAAATAAATATTTTCTCGCAAAATTAAGTACGGATTTAATGTATGTAAGGATAAGATTTGGTCAAAGGATAAAATGAAGATCTCAAATAAATGGTGGCTTATTTACAACAGGTAAGGTAACTATAAACCCACGCATTATTACTAGCGGTATGGAATGATCCGTAAATTATTTTACAATCTTCTCCAGCTTTTTTATGATTAAACTGAGGGATTCTGCTCTTATTTTTTCAGAAGAGTTAGGAGTTAGTATCATACAGATACGTTCTATTTTATAGTTTTTCATCCAACTCTGATTAAAGAACTGACATCCATTTTATAGAATACATACGCGAACGGTAATAGGGTATAGGCTCTCGTATTATTTCGACGTTTTTATGGTTTTGAACGTCTTTTTAATGAGCTGTTTCTTGCCAGAAGGCATACGAATTATGAATAATGAAAAATTTAAAATTAATCATTCAATATTATTTACCCCTTCGCAATTTTCTTCATAGCCACCCATTGCTTCAGCATATCTCTTGCA
>CAYMFF010000138.1:2712-3804 GCA_964389575.1 uncultured Chitinophagaceae bacterium | reverse complement strand
GGTTTACTTTATGCGGCATAGCTGAAGAACCTACTTCGCCTTTCTTTGTTTTTTGTTTAAAGTAATCCATTGAAATATAAGTCCACATATCACGGGCTAAATCAATGAGTATATTATTAATACGCTTTAAGGTATCGAACTGTGCAGCAAACATATCGTAATGCTCAATCTGCGTAGTAAATTGGGGACGATGCATACCCAAACGTTTATTTACAAATTCATTTCCAAATGCCGTCCAATTCTTTTTAGGAAAAGCTACATGATGCGCATTAAAATTTCCGGTGGCACCGCCAAATTTTGCACTATGTGGTATAGAACCTAATAACACCAATTGATTTTCTAATCGCTCCACAAATACCATAATTTCCTTACCCAACATAGTAGGACTTGCACTCTGACCATGCGTGCGTGCTAGCATAGGCACGTCTTTCCAAGCAACGGCTAATTTATGTAAATGACGTATTGTCTTTTGCAAATTGGGTACATATTCATTTTCAATCGCATGTTTCCAGCTTAATGGAACGGCCGTATTATTTATATCCTGACTCGTTAATCCAAAATGAACCCACTCGCTTTTTTTAGAAAGCTTCAGCTTTTTCATTTTGTCTTTTATAAAATACTCTACCGCTTTTACGTCATGTCTTGTAACGGCTTCTATCTTTTTAATTGCTTCAGCATCCTTTACCGTAAACTTTTCATACAGCTTGCGCAAAGCTTTTTTGTTGGCGACTGTTAGCGCAAAATATTTATGCTCACTCAAGGCAATAAAATATTCCACCTCTATCCAAACTCTATATTTAAAAAGCGCATACTCGCTAAAGTAATTGCTCAGATTAGAAACTGTTTTTTGATAACGACCGTCTATGGGGGATATTGCTGTGAGTTGTGATGATGACATGGGTGCGAAATTAGTTGTTAGTAGTTAGCAGCAAGTATTTAGTAGTTAGTAGTTATTCACCATTAGTGATAGTTCTTTACTCTTGTGTCAAGTAATATTTAGAAAGTACAACCTTTTGATTACTTTAAGGCAAAAGATTAGTTTTACACAAGATGGTTTGACGAATGGTCAATATCCGCTATTAATTCAAAAAA
>CAYMFF010000138.1:0-2702 GCA_964389575.1 uncultured Chitinophagaceae bacterium | reverse complement strand
AAATACTCATTAAAAAACTTAACAATTGGATTAAAGTAATTCAGAAAGCCTTAATAGCCACTGTAATTGTTGAAGGTGTTCTTGTAATAGTTATTGGAATTGCATCGAATAACGTAAATGACAAACTGGATATTTGGGTAGGTATATTACTGTTTTGTTCTGTTCTATATGTTGTTCTAAGCGCAATACGAACATTGTATCAAATGAAATTTCCAGGGTCAATATCGGAAGAATTAGAATCTAAATATAAATTAGAAGAGTATGATAAAATATTTCATAGGCAAAAGGTAATTAATGATTATATAAATCAATCGGTAAAATCATTAAATGATCAAACTTGCTCTACAAATGTTGGAACCGACCCGCATTTATGTGATGAACAATTACAAGTAAGACTTAAAGATGTGTTGAATCCAGTAATTTCTAATACTCATATTATTCTAAACGCATTTGATATAAACAAATTTTCTGTTGGTTTACATCTTAATCAATATTCCCATGAACCAAGCGATTATAATAGAATAGAATTGATCCATCTTGGAAATAATCAAGTGCAAATTACTAATTGGGCTGAAGAAATAAGTGACAAGGGTATCATTTTTCTAAAAGATGAATTACAATTTGAAAGTGAAATAATATATAAAGATTTACTTTCTAATGACACCGAAACAGGAGTAGCGCTTGAAATTCAATCTGCTATCAAAAAATCGTTAAATAATGTGGAATTTGTTTGCAATCAATTCGAACATAAAAATTCAACGCATACAATTATTTGTTCTGACATGCCTTTAGTTTGTTCAGATGATGAAGCTAGTGGAGTTCTATTTTTGATTTTTGAAGGACATTACGAACCAGTCGATGACTTACCCTATTTATTAAGAATTTTTAATCGAGTTGTAGCAAATTACGTTTATAAATACAATGATTGCGTGTATAATCAGGTTGTATCTCGGGCTGGAGCAAATGCAGAAGTTCATAGCACTGTTGATGATACACAGACTGAATAATGCTTTATCGAATTAAAATTAAACTCTTAAACCAATGCCCGAAAACAAAAAACCATTAACCGACCAAAGCAATAACCCACTTCACGGTGTGAAGCGTAAAAATTTCTTTAAGCTCTCTAGATTTTACCTTATCCTCATAGGGTTTTGTTTATTAAGTTCTTGTATGGCTATTGGCACCATGATTACGCAAACTCCAGGTTTTTATTCAGGCTTTGAAAGGTTACCCGAACTACAACGAAAGAAAGTTGTGGTGGTAAATAACAAGAATACACTACCACCGCTCATTGACTCTAATACCTATGCCATTACAGCAAAGCATTTAGCGCAACTTGTAAAAGAAAAAGCACCTTGTGTTGTTTATTTATGGAGCCCTCATTGTGGTGCTACAGCTTGTATTTCAATTCGTGCATTCAACCAATTCTGCGAAAAGAACAATTACAATGCAATAGTAATTTCCGAATATTTTGACTTTGAAATGTTAGACATTGAAAGCGTTGCGCCAAGTAGTGTATTTGCCATTAATCATTGGCACTATGGCACGGACTATTGTAATAAATATGTTCGTCGGTTTCAAGAATCGTTTTTCAAGATTTTCAATACAGAGTATAACGCCAAATATTCTCATAAATATATTTATTACAACGGTAAAACTTTATCCACTGAAAAGCCTGCTAGCTTTGGCAAATACCCTTGGGAATAATTCGATAACTTCATAGTAAATAGATAATAGATTTTTATAACTCATGCCCGAAAACAAAAAACCATTAACCGACCAAAGCAACAATCCACTCCACGGCGTAAAGCTTGCGGATATACTAGAGCTTTTAGAAAAAGAACTAGGATGGGAAGAAATGGGTAAGCAAATAAATATCCGCTGTTTTAATTATGACCCGAGTATAAAATCTAGTTTAAAATTCTTGCGCAGAACTCCTTGGGCTAGAGAAAAGGTGGAATATCTTTATTTGAAAACGATTGGGAAATTATAAGCCCCCTTTTTGCCTCTTAAACAAGTTCAGGACGTGCCTTTTGATATTACATTTGCCAATCAATGTTGGACAAAACTTGGGTAGGCGCTGTGAGTTATCTCAATACAAAACCATTAATATATGGCTTTGAGCAGGGCGCTATGCCAGAAGATGTTCACCTCATACTAGACTACCCTGCTAACTTAGCCAAGCGTATGAACAAAGGTGAATTGGATGTTGCTCTCCTTCCGATAGCTGCCATAGCAGATTTAGATCGTCCTTATATTTTTAGCAAGTATTGCATTGGTGCGGATGGTGCAGTGGCTTCTGTTTGTCTTTTTTCTGAAGTTCCTTTGGAAAAAGTAAAAGAAATTTACCTCGATTATCAAAGCAGAACAAGTGTGGCTTTATTAAAGGTTCTTTTAAAAAACCACTTCAAGCAGAAGGTAGAATTCATACAGGCAGATGAAAATTATATCGCTAAGATAAAAGGAACCACAGCTGGTTTAATAATTGGCGACCGTGCTTTTGAGCAGCTAAATAATTTCGCACACATTTATGACTTAGCAGATGAATGGAAAAAGTTCACTGGTCTTCCTTTCGTATTTGCTGCTTGGGTTGCGAATAAAAATTTACCCGAGCAATTTGCTTCAGATTTTAATCAGGCATGCGCTTTAGGTTTCGATCATTTAGAAGAAATAATAAAAGCGCAGCGTTATTCGCACTATGA
>CAYMFF010000137.1:0-3822 GCA_964389575.1 uncultured Chitinophagaceae bacterium | reverse complement strand
TAAATGCATTTAATAAAGAAACAGACAAAGTAAAAAATCAATTAACAGGCGAATATGGTGCCGTGCCGGATACAGCCCGTGCTTATAAAGCAGCAGGCGTTCCTTCCGTTGTTGTGGGCGATCATAACTATGGCGAGGGTTCTTCAAGAGAGCATGCAGCAATGGAACCACGTCACTTAGGTGTAGTTGCGGTAATTGTAAAATCATTTGCACGTATTCACGAAACAAATTTGAAGAAGCAAGGAATGCTTGGTTTAACATTTGCCAATGAAGCAGACTACGATTTAATCCAAGAAGATGACACCATCAACTTCTTAGACATAAATGAATTTGCACCTGGCAAACAATTAAACATTGAGTTTGTACATGCCGATGGAACAAAAGATGTTATCGCAACAAACCACACATACAATCAAGGACAAATTGATTGGTACAATGAAGGTTCTGCCTTGAACTTGATTAAGAAGGAAAATGCGGCTTAGTCAATAGCTAAATAAAATCTAGAACGTCTCGAATTTTCGGGGCGTTTTTTTATTGTTCTTTTGGCAAAACTCGAACTTGGAATAATCCATTCAAATAACTATCAGAATTCTGACTTACTCGTCTTGTTTTAAAAATACAAACTGTCAAGAATGTTTAGTACTGAACTACCTAACAGCCGGTAGATCTGACTGCCGGTCCGGTCGGTTTGGTATTCCACTTTATCGGACATTTGAAATGCTACAACTGCGGCGAAACATTTTCGAACATCAGATGAGAGAACTCTAATAAATAGTTAGATATCACAGGAATGTAAAGCCCACAGCCACCAACAAAGGTGGTAATCCCCGCTAACAGTTGAATGATGAGCTACAGTTCACATAGCCCCTATGGGAGTGGATACCCCGCAGCGAAGCGAGGAGTAAGAACGGATAGCGGGAGGCTGATTCTTAATGCAAGTACTTCAGCTTAATGCTTCCAACCCTAAATACCGTCCATAAAATCCGCAAAGCTCTTTTTGTTTAGTTTTAGATTTAGATAGTTTTTTTACTCTTGGCAAGACATAAAAAAACCCTCACCAGGAAGGTGAGGGTAAGTAATGGAAAAAAAGTAAAAACCCCCATTGATACTTCCCATTACTTTATCTTAATTCCAGCAAGCTGGATAAAGTAGTATTTCGTTTACGTAAGTTTGAAGAACTTTTATAAGAGACGGTTCATGATATCAAAACTTACAGATGCAAAAATACTCTTTTGAATTCTTTAAAAGACTAAAATACTACTTTCTTTCTGTAAAAGATTCTAACTATTTGTCAAAGCGGTCTGCATTCATAACTTTTGTCCAAGCGGCAACAAAGTCCTTCACGAATTTCTCCTGAGCATCAGAGGCTGCATACACCTCACAAATAGCCCGAAGCTCTGTGTTTGAGCCAAAAATTAAGTCCGCTCGTGTTCCTGTCCAAAGCACATTGCCCGTTTTTCTGTCGCTTCCTTCAAAAAGGTTGTCATTCTGATCAGTCGCTTTCCAAGTTGTACTCATGTCTAACAAATTCACAAAGAAGTCATTACTAAGTTTGTCCGTTTCCTGAGTAAATACACCATGACTAGAGCCGTCATAATTAGTATTCAGAACACGCATTCCCGCCACTAATACCGACATTTCAGGAGCACTCAAATTTAGAAGATTTGCTTTATCAATCAACATTTCTTCAGCAGAAAGTCCTGTATTTTTCTTTTGGTAATTTCTAAAGCCGTCAGCCTGTGGCTCCAAGACTGCAAAGGATTCAATATCTGTTTGTTCCTCAGTAGCATCTCCTCTACCCGCGGTAAAAGGAACACTTACTTCATGACCAGCGTTTTTAGCTGCATGCTCAACGCCTATATTGCCACCTAGTACAATTAAATCTGCAATAGAAACTGATTTGTCGCCACTATCAAAACCACTTTTAATTTCTTCGTATTTAGCAAGAACAAGATTTAGCTCTGTAGGATTATTAGCCTCCCAGAATTTTTGTGGTGCCAAACGAATGCGCGCACCATTTGCTCCACCGCGCATATCAGAAGAGCGGAATGTAGAAGCTGAAGCCCATGCTGTTTTTACTAACTGAGAAATAGACAAACCGCTATCCGCAATAGATTTTTTCAAAGTAGCAATGTCAGCATCAGTCAGTGTATACGTTGGTTTAGTTACAGGATCTTGCCAAATCAATTCCTCGGTAGGAACTTCTTCACCCAAATAGCGGTCAATAGGACCCATGTCTCTGTGCGTTAATTTAAACCAAGCTCTTGCAAAAGCATCTTCAAACTCTGCTGGATTATCGCGAAAGCGCTGAGAAATCTTGGCATAAATCGGATCCATTTTCAAAGCCATATCAGCCGTAGTCATCATCAAGTCTTGATCTTTTGAACTGTCGTGCGCCATAGGTGCTTTGTCAGCTTTTGACGCCTCTGTTGGCTTCCATTGTTTTGCTCCGGCAGGACTTGTAGTCAGTTCCCAATCGTAGTCAAGCAATACTCTAAAGTAATCATGATCCCACTTATCAGGATTTGGCGTCCAAGCTCCTTCAATACCACTTGTAATCGTATGATCACCTTTTCCACTTTCAAATGTATTTTTCCAACCCGTGCTCATTTCTTCAATGGCTGCACCTGCTGGTTCTTTTCCTACATATTTCCCCGGGTCAGCAGCTCCATGCGCTTTACCAAAGGTGTGTCCTCCAGCTACCAACGCCAACGTTTCTTCATCGTTCATTGCCATACGCTTAAACGTTTCACGTACGTTTTTGGCAGAAGCTAAAGGATCAGGATTGCCGTTTGGCCCTTCTGGATTTACGTATATCCATCCCATCATTACCGCACCTAAAGGATTTTCTAATTCCTCCGTAGCATAACGTGCGTCATTATCGCCCCACTCTGTTTCACTACCCCAATAAATATCTTCTTCTGGCTGCCATACATCAGCACGTCCACCAGCAAAACCAAATGTTTTTCCTCCCATAGATTCTATAGCAACATTTCCTGCCAAGATCATTAAATCAGCCCAAGAAATTTTACGACCATATTTTTGTTTGATAGGCCATAATAGTAAACGCGCTTTATCCAAATTTCCATTATCTGGCCAGCTGTTCAAAGGAGCAAAACGTTGCGTTCCTGCCCCGGCACCACCCCGACCATCTTGTACTCTGTACGTACCTGCACTATGCCAAGCCATACGAATAAAGAAACCACCATAGTGACCATAATCAGCAGGCCACCAATCTTGACTGTCTGTCATCAAGTCAGTTAAGTCTTTTTTCAGCGCTTTTAAATCTAAGGTTTTGAATTCTGCTGCGTAATCAAAGTCAGCTCCCATCGGATCAACCTTCGAGTCATTCTGACGAAGAATATTTAATTTCAGTGCGTTCGGCCACCAATCTCTATTGGTTGTACCACCACCTGAAGTTTGTCTTTTTGCGCCGCTCATAAATGGGCACTTGCTAATATCGCCTCCTTGATTTTCCATGATAAATTCGTCTAAATATTGAAATTCAAATTTAACCAAAATGAAATTATTAATAACGCTTAGTCATTCATTTCTTTTACAAAATAAATGAGACTTTAAATAAAGCTAGAATTGCTATTCTTCTGGATTCAAGATTTATATTTGTTTGCTCATATCGGGAAGTAGCTCAGTTCGGTAGAGTGCTCGGCTGGGGGTCGAGTGGTCGCAGGTTCAAATCCTGTCTTCCCGACAAAAGCCCCACGCTAAAGCGTGGGGCTTTTAATTAAAAATGGATTACAACGTTTACATATTACGTAGTTTAAAAAACAAACGCCATTATACTGGCATTACCACGGATCTAGA
>CAYMFF010000136.1:0-3905 GCA_964389575.1 uncultured Chitinophagaceae bacterium | reverse complement strand
GTGCATGCGTAAGAAAGATGCCATCTGGCGTTTCTTTATGTTCAAAGGGGGCTAACTCATTCAGCATTTTTAGTTGAGCTGGGATATCAGGTGTAGCTTCAAAGAGATAAGTTTCTTTACTTTCAGGTATTATTAATCCTAAACTCACAACCTTTCTTGTATGATCAGGATTTTTAAAGAGCTCTGCGCAACATGCCTTTTTACACGCAATATGTGGCGAGCCAGCATCTTGTACATTACCTAAAACGACTAAAGAAGTTTTAGTTATTTTTTTAGTTTCTGTTTCTTCTTCTTGCTTGGGTTGGCAAGAAACAAATAATACAATTAATATAATAAATGAAGCAATGCGCATTATTGGATAATAATTTTGGTTCTATAAATCTCGTACTTAGATTTTAGCTGCATAAAATAAGTAGCAGGTGCTAAATCATTTTTTGTAGGAATAGAGTTACTCGTCTTTCCTTCTTGCACAACAGAGCCCGTAAGATTGTAAATTTTATAATCGACATTTTGAAAATTATTTTTCAGATGTAGCGTTTCACCTGCTGATAAAATACTAGGATAAACGAGTAGTTTATTTTTAGAAACTGAGCCCATCGCTGTTGGTGCGCAAAAACCAAGATTCATATTAAAATGATGATTTAGATAAGAAATTAGTACCGTGCTTAAAGAATCTGCAAATTTTATTCGGTTCGCTTTTGTATCTCTTACCCCCGTCCAGTTGCATTCAATTTGCACACCATTGGCGCTTACGTTAGGTGTAGCACAAGTATGCTCTCGCGTGTTGTGCCCGCCACTAAAATAAGGGTCAGTAGTATCAGGGTGAATATCTTGCATGCTGGGTACAGAAGGGTAGCCAGAATTTTGCAACAAGGTTCCTAAGGCTTGTTGTCCGCGCAACAGCTGGGCATGCGAATAATTATTTACATTAGAGCTTACCATATTTTGTATAGAACTATAGCCGATAAATGTTGGGGTATTTAATGTGCTATCACTATTGCGCAATCGCGAACCCGATAATAAATAACCTAGCTCTAATCGTTGTTTGGTATGACCATGTCCATGCAAATCGATATAGAAATTTTCAGCAAAGTTAGACTCTGATAAAAGTCTTGCACTATCTACATAGCTTTGAAAAGCGGTCCAAGCAACTTCGGCATCTTGATTTCCGCAAGCGCCATCAGTGATATCTCTATTACAATCCAATTTGGTACGTCGCAGATTACAAACAATCAGATGAATTCTACATCCCGTACGTAAATGAAACATACTGTCAATAGCCAAGGCCAATTCACGCGTTCTACTATCTCTAACCGTTGTAGGATTATTACAAGTTCTATCCGGAATGTTAGTTGGTTCTAATCCACCACCATGGGGTGCAGATAAAACAATAGGTACTGTGCCTACGTGGTATTCAATGTGATTATTGGGGCTGTATATTATTTGAGCTTTTGAACATATTACTACGATAAAAACAGAAATGAATAAGACAAATAGTTTTTTCATTGGGTTTAAAGATAATGAGTTTTTTTTACCAGGGAGGCACGAAGAACACTATAAGGCTGAGTGTTCCTTATTGAGTTTAGTGTTTTAATGGTGAGTTAGTAGGGTCGCCATAGGAGCTTATTCTAATCTTCATTCTTGATCAAGAGGTTTTAGTTTAATTCTTGAACCATATGGCAGACTATCTAAAATATCATTCATGCTATCTCTTTCGTAAAACATGGACATGAAAATATTCGAATCAATTCTCAGTTTATAACTTATACCATTGAGAATGATTCCACCTTGACCAATTTGTCCTTCAAGATTTAGTGTGTCATACGTTCTTTTATATTTATCATTAATTTGTTCATATTCTTCACCACAAGATCTTAATATTTCATAAAGACAAATATTGACATTATTTTCTGAAGAGTCTATAACACCTTTGTAATAGGCAAAATTTCCTTTGTCAATACAATTTAGTTCATTATTAATATTTATATAAATTCCAGCCTTTTCCATAAAAGCACTATCATTTCTTAAAAATAAACGACATTTTGCATAGTAATTTTCATTATCTACCGGAACGCATGCTTCGTGAGGATTGCGAATGCTTTCATATCCAATATAAACATTACGTTTTATTTTATGTTCCCTCGCCTTCATGATTTTCTGCTGAAGAATGTAATCTGGAGTCTGTTTATAGGCTTCGAAATCTTTATCTATTGTCTCACTATCGCAAGAGAAAATTAATACAATAAGAAGTAACATCAAGAATCTCATTCCACTAAAGATAAGAATTCCTTCTCACTAATAATATTTACACTACCCAGCTTCTTGGCTTTCTCTAATTTACTTCCGGCTTTTTCGCCCGCTATAAGGTAATCTAGTTTTGTACTTACACCGCTCAGTATTTTACCGCCTTTGGATTCGGCCATTTCTTCAGCGGCTTTACGTTTTAGAGTAGGAAGAGTGCCAGTAAATAAAAATGTTTTGCCTGCCAGTTCGCCACTTGCACTTTCGTTCTTTTGTTGGTTTTCAAAGTTCAGTCCTAGTTGTTCTAGTTCTTTTAATAAAGCTATATTTTCATCTTGGTTAAAAAAATCAAGTATAGATTGTGCCACCTTAATTCCAATGTCTTCAATAGCCAAGAGTTCTTCTTCAGTTTTGGAGCTTAGCTCATTTAAGTGCGCCACTTCTCGCGCTAAATTTTTAGCTGTAGTTTCTCCTACATATCGAATGCCTAATCCAAAGATTAAACGATGCAGGGGTTGTGTTTTTGTTTTTTCAATGGCGTCCTGCATTTTTTCAATGCTCTTGGCACCAAAACCTTCCAAAGTTTTTATTTGCTCATAAGGCAAACGATAAACACCCGGTAAATCTTTGAGTAAGCCGAGTTCAAAAAATTTACGAATATTACTTTCGCCTAAGCCACGAATATCCATAGCATTTTTAGAGGCAAAGTGAATGATACGCTCTGCAACCTGCGCAGCACAATCTGTATAATTAGGGCAACGCCAAACGGCTTCCTCTTCTGGTTTTTCTAATGTTGTTTCACAAATCGGGCAGACTTTAGGAAAAACAACTTTCTGCTCGCTTCCGTCGCGTAGTTCTGGGAACGATTTTACTACATACGGAATTACATCGCCCGCACGTTCTATCAAAACGGTATCGCCAATGCGCATGTCTTTTTCTCGGATAATATCTTCATTAAAAAGAGACAACGAACTAATCGTTACACCACCTACATATACAGGTTCAATTTTAGCTACAGGCGTAATACTTCCTGTACGTCCCACTTGGTATTCTATATCAAGTAGTGTACTCGTTGCTTGTTGTGCTTTAAATTTATAAGCCATTGCCCAGCGGGGATGATGGCTAGTCATGCCAATTTTTTCTTGATGCGCCAAGTCGTTTACTTTAATCACGAGTCCGTCAATTTCATAAGGTAGATCGTCACGTTTTTCTTCGAATTCAGCGGCGTATTTTATTACATCTTCTATTTTAGAAAATACCTGTGCAATTTCAAAAGAAGACCGAAAGCCTTTTTTGCTGAGGTATTCCAAACTTTCGTAGTGTGTTTTAAAAGGCCAGGCCGCGGCTTGGTCACCTTGAATATTAGAAATCTGATATACAAAGGCATCCAAATTTCTATTTGCCACTTCGTTCGGATCTTTCATTCGGAGTGAGCCAGATGCCGCGTTTCTTGGATTGGCTAAAGGAGATTTACCTTCTGCTACTATGCGTTCATTAAAAGCTTTGAATTTTTCTTTTTGAATCACCACTTCACCGCGCATTTCTATTTGCTCAATTTTATCGGTTGAAAAATCTGCCGAGAGCGGAATGCTTTTTATTTGTTTGGTGTTGGTTGTAATATCATCGCCTTGAATTCCGTTTCCTCTGGTTGAACCACGTTGCAA
>CAYMFF010000135.1:0-4089 GCA_964389575.1 uncultured Chitinophagaceae bacterium | reverse complement strand
AATTAAGTTACTGTTTTACATAGGAGTTGATGTTAGGCACAGTTATTTTAATTCAAATATTTCTTTGTCAATTTTCTTTTTAGTCAATTCAGTCGCCAAGTAGGTTATTTTAAACACCTCCGTTTCTATTGAGAATTTCAGATAAGGTCTTTCCGCAAGAATATAAAATTCGTTCAAATAGAAATCATTGTGTTCGGAATATAGTTCAGGATTAATTTGTGGACTTTCAGAATTGTAGCAATAATTTAAAATTACGTTCTGATTGTATTTGCTAATTGCTTTGAATTCATAACACTCGCAATCTAAATCCATTATCTTATCATTGTCTATTTTTCCTCTGCTCAATAGTTTCAATGAGTTCTCTTTCGTATCTAAAGAGTCAATTTGAGAGCTGTTTTTCTTTGTGATATACAGTTTTGCTTTTTTTGAAAAATAGAATTGTGAATCAGAGCCATCTTCAGCGCTATTTAAGTGAACTCTTTTGAAATTTCCATTTCGAGAATAATACATTAATAAACTGTCTCCATATTTATCATTCAACTGTTTTTGAAATCCATCTGGTGCTAATTCAGTAGTGGTAATTTTCGTCGAGAACTTTACTAATCCCTCAAAGTTGTTTTGTCCAGTTGAACTACAACTTATCAAAATAAATAATATTAATATCAGTAATTTGTTCATTTTTTGAATTGTGCCTAACGTCTCGGAAATGGGCAGTGGCGGATTAAGACCACAGATTTTTCAGCTTTGACCAAAAGTTTGATTTAGGTTCTGTTTTATCGTTTTGCACATTAGCCGCCATTGTCGTATAGCCATTGTTAGCTGCTTTTTTTTCTTTTTCCATTTCGGGCATTTCTCCTTTAAATAAACACCAAGTATAGTCAGGACTATTTGTTGGATTCTTTCTCGAACCTTGGTGTGGAAATACGTCCTTAATATTTTCAGTTCTTAATCCATTTGGAAAAGGTGGGAAGTCAACTGCATTTCCTGTCACAACGTCAACTGTCTTTCCGTTATCAAATTTCATTTTGTAAAGACAATATCCCATTCCAGATTCTCCTGCTTCATAAAGTTGATTCGCTAAGTCAACTGGCATTCGAAATGGACTTTCCCTTATCTCTTCTATATCTTCGATTAGAACATATCTTTTTCCACTGTCTTGGTCAGGCATTACGCCCCAAGTTTTCATATAAGCTTCAGATTCCGACAAGTAAACTCGGTCAAGTATTTCTCCGCTATTCAGCTTTACTTGACAGGGGCGATATTCCATTGTCCAGTCCTTTGAAGGTTTAACTTCTAATAGTTGGTTTTTTAATTTGTCCGAAATCTCTTTAATGTCCATTTTTCAAATTGCAGCTAACATCCGTATATACGCAATAGCATATTTGCAGAATGTCTATTCGAATATACCAATAAGTTATGAGATTAAACCGCTAGTTAGGTTTAGGCGTTTGTATACGTATATATCCGTATACAAACGCTTTTTATTAATTTCATAAAATATTCAGAAAGTATAAAAAAAACTCCCAGAAAAAAATCTGAGAGTTAAAGAATCTAAGCCCTAATTCCTATTGACTAGTCGCTATTCGCTAAAAAAAAACTACGCCAACGTAATACTCTTATCAAGATAAACATCTTGAATCGTATTCAATAATTTGATACCCACTTTCATATCTTTTTGGAAGGCTTTACGTCCGCTAATTAAGCCCATGCCTCCAGCACGTTTGTTTACTACGGCTGTCATAGTTGCTTCGGCAAGGTCCGTTGCACCACCACTAGCACCACCAGAGTTAATCAAACCTACACGGCCCATATAACAGTTGGCTACTTGGTAACGACATAAATCAATTGGGTGATCTGAAGTTAGTTTTTCGTATACATCGTCATGCGTTTTCGCAAAACTAATTTCTTTAAAACCACCATTGTTTGTTGGTAGTTTTTGCTTTATAATATCTGCTTGGATGGTTACACCTATATGATTCGCTTGTGCAGTTACATCACTAGAAGCGTGATAATCTGTACCGTCTTTTTTGAAGTCACTATTACGCAAGTAACACCACAATACAGTAGCCATTCCTAATTCGTGTGCATACTCAAATGCCTCAGCTACTTCTTGAATTTGACGCTCTGCACCATCGCTACCAAAATAGATAGTCGCACCCACTGCCGTCGCACCCATGTTCCAAGCGTCCTTAATATTTCCAAACATAATTTGGTTAAACGTATTGGGGTAGGTCAATAATTCATTGTGATTAATTTTTACAATGAATGGAATTTTGTGTGCATATTTACGAGCCACACTTCCTAACACGCCATAGGTAGATGCTACTGCATTACAACCACCTTCGATGGCTAGCTTTACAATATTTTCTGGATCAAAGTAGATTGGGTTGGGTGCAAAAGATGCGCCGGCTGTATGCTCAATTCCTTGATCTACTGGTAGGATAGAAACGTAACCTGTATTTTTTAACCGACCGTGTCCTAACAAACGTTGAATGCTATTTAGCGTAGGAATATTTCTATTCGAACCAATCCAAGAAGTTTCAACTGTCTTTTTAGATGGTACGTGTAATTGCTTTTTGTCAATTGTTTTACAAGTGTGGTCTAGGTAGAATTCTGCGTCTTTACCTAATAAATCTACAATGTGTTGTTTAGCCATATGTGGGTTTTAATTTTTTTTAGAGAATCGCAAAATTAGACCCAAAAACCTACTTTTTGCACAAAAAACAGGGAAATTAACCTCTTTTTTCACTAAAATGATAAAAACCGATAGTTGGACATAATCTGGGCTAAGGGTGTTTTCGGCAGTAATTTTGTATTCAAATACATGCCTTATGCCTGATGAAAAAAGTAAAAAAGTAGTCGTTATTGGAGGTGGTTTTGCAGGCTTACAACTGTGTCGTAAACTGCGAAATAAAAAAGGTTTTCAAGTCTTATTAATAGACCGAGAAAACCATCACATGTTTCAACCATTATTTTATCAGGTCGCTACAGCACGTTTAGAGCCCAGTACGATTTCATTTCCTTTTCGTAAGATTTTTCAGAAAGCAAAGAATATTGATTTCTTGATGGCGAATGTGGAATCTATAAATTCGGAATCCAACATTTTGGTGACAGATCAGGGAGAAGTACGTTATGATGAATTAGTAATTGCTACAGGCGCCTACACTAATTATTTTGGTAACGATAGTGTACAAGAACATTCGCTTTCGATGAAAACAACACACGAGGCAATCTTTATCCGCAATCACATGCTCATGAATTTTGAGCGCATGATGGAACAAAAAGATGCAGCGGGCAGTAAAAATATTGTAGTGGTTGGTGGCGGTCCTACAGGCGTAGAATTAGCAGGTTCTTTTGCAGAAATGAAAAACGTGATTCTCCCAAAAGATTATCCACGTTTGGATGTTTCGGGCGTGAAAATTTACTTGGTAGAAGGAGCGGAGTATCCTTTAAATGTGATGAGTACGAAGGCTAAAACGTCAGCCAAGAAGTATTTAGAAAAATTGGGTGTGGAGGTGATTACCAAAACCTTCGTTGATAATTATGATGGCAAAACGGTGAACTTAAGTACGGGCGAAAAAATTATTTCTAATAATGTAATTTGGGCAGCCGGTGTTAGAGGAAATTATTTGCCGGGCTTAACAGATAAGGTAGAGCAAAAAGGAAATCGATATAAAGTAAACCGTCAAAATAAAGTAGATGGCTACGACAATATTTATGCGCTAGGAGATGTGGCGTATATGGAAACAGAAGAATATCCCAATGGGCATCCGCAAGTAGCGAATGTGGCAATTAATCAGGCGAATACATTAGCGATTAATTTATTGAAACCAAAAGTCGTTCCCAAAGCATTTGTCTATAAAGATTTAGGCTCTATGGCTACAGTAGGAAAACACAAGGCCGTGGTGGACGCGCCCTTCGGTTCGATCACGGGTTTCTTCGCTTGGTTTATCTGGATGTTTTTACATCTGATGCTCATTTTAAGCGTGCGGAACAAACTCATTATTTTTATCAATTGGGCTTGGAGCTATTTAACACGAGATACTTCCTTGCGATTGATACTACGAGCTCGTCAGAAGAATTGGGGTT
>CAYMFF010000134.1:0-4105 GCA_964389575.1 uncultured Chitinophagaceae bacterium | reverse complement strand
CGCTATAAAATAAAAAAAGGCAAGTTTGTTTGCGGCGTTGGATTGAATCGGGTTTCGTTTTATTAAGTGCATGTATACGTTTACTTCCCCTGAACTAAACTCAGGATAAACTTTTATAAGCGGATAATACGCGTAAACAGCTTTCCACACTGTCTTTTATCATTAAATACACTAAATTTGGGAGACAAACGGTTGTCTATACTATTACGTATATACTCCCGTTGGCAGTAATTTGAAAGAAGATTAGTAACTTTAGTAATTACTAAAAGAACGCACAAGAGAATGTTACTTTTAGAAAAGAAGGTAGAGTAAAAAAACTTTAAGATTGTTACCTCTGGTGAATTAGCTGAAAATACCAAGCAAAAGAGTAAGCAATAATATAGTAATAATTAAAACAGATATGAGAACGTTTGTCATTATGATTAGTTTCTTTATGATTGTCCAAAACGAACTAAAGGCTCAAAACTTTTTCGGCATTGGATTATCTAGTCAATATAGTCAAATAGTAAATATTTCCAAGGACACTTTAGTACCCTTTGGATTTTCGGGTGCTGAACTAAATCAAAACTTTGTTACTTCTTTAGTTCCGCATGTCCATTTTAGAAAAACTTTAGGCAAGAAAATTTCATTACAAACTGGGTTACGATATAATAGATTGAATAAGAATATGAGCTTTTCATTTTACGATGACTTTTTTCAAAATTTATATGTTGACACTTTGAAAATTAAATTAAACTATCTCACTGTTCCTATTCGGGTGAATTACACCGCTTTTGAACAAAATGATAATTCATTAGCGATTGGATTAGGTGTAAATTCAAATATTTTATTAGCATACGCCGATAACTATCAAGAAATTATTCCTTGGGAAGTTTTACTAAATAAACAACGATATGCAAGGGCATACGCATCAATTGAATTTAGCCTTTTCTACGGTAAGATTATTAAAAATAATTCTTTGTTAAATTTAGAGCTAAATGTTAACGGAGCGGCAACACAATTTATTAGTAATAAAAGGGCCGCGGGAATATATAAGAATCTTAGTCCAAGTAGCATTTTACAATACTCAATAGGTTTACATTATTACTATAAAAAATAAACAAACATGAAAAACATATTAAAAATAACGATAATACTGTTCTTACTTTTCGTATTTCAGTTTAGTAAAGGACAAGAAAAATTGCTTAACCCTACTAATACATTTACAGGTTTAACTTTACCAGTTCCTGAATTTATTTGCCCATCATTTGACATTGATGCATCGATTTTACAATTCGAAGACGATGATGCTAATGGAGTAAGTCCACTAATTTTCGCACGCAAATTCGATGTTAATCTAACCCAAGATAACTCAGGTGTTTGGGAAGAAGTAGATGATTTGATGGTTTGGAGACTAAACATTAAATCCTCTGAAGCAAAATCTATTATGCTCATCCTTGATGAGTTAAATCTAGTTGATTACTCTAGTTTATTCATTTATGATAAAAATATGAATATAATTCTCGGTCCGTACACTCAGAATTACACCAGTAGTAACATACTCCCAACTCCTTTAGTTCCAAGTGATGAAATAACAATCGAATTAGTTTATGATATGACTCAAACCGATATAACACCAAGTTTTAAAATTAAGAGTATTTCTCATGATTATATTGGAGCCGCTGGAATTCTATATGGCAATCAAGAGGACGATGCTGAACATGATGGAGTTTTAGACTGTCATAATGATATCATATGTCCAATTGGAACTAACTGGCAATTAGAAGGTCGGTCGGTAGCGAGAATGGTAGTAGATGGCAAAGCATTTTGTACGGGCGCATTAATTAACAACACTAATAACGATAAAAGGTCATATTTTTTAACAGCTTGGCACTGTATGCATACTGGTGACCAACCAGACCCAAATGAAACCGTATTTTATTTTAATTATAATAGCCCTACTTGTAATCAGGGCATTGATGGTTCAAATTATCAAGTAGTTTCAGGCGCTAGAGAAGTTGCTTTAAATAATGCAACTGATTTTAGTTTATTAGATTTGAATGCTCGAGTTCCAACTTCCTACCAACCATATTTTGCTGGATGGAATATTTCGGGTCAAGCACCTAACAATACAACAGTAATACACCACCCCCGTGGCACTGTAAAAAAAATATCATTTGATAATGGCAGTCCAGTTGTAAACACCATTCCACGACAGTTTTTAGGTTTCACCCTTCAGCCAACAATGGCTTGGGATGTAACTCTGGATAATGGCACTACCCAAGGTGGGTCATCAGGTGCGCCTCTTTTCAATGAAGAAGGACGAATAATAGGTCAAAATTCTGGTGGAGAACCAGGCTGTCCTGATGATTTTAGAGACAGAAATAATAACGGAGAACTTGACAAACACTATGGAAGGTTAAGTCAATCTTGGAATAATGGAAATTCCGCGACTGATAGACTGAGCGATTGGTTAGACCCCAACAATACAAACCAAACTGACATCCAAGGTTTTGCACCGCAAGGTTTCATTCACGACTGGCTAATGGGCTGGAACGCACCAACAGCTCAAAATATTTTTGCGCAATACAAAGCAATGGATGTAGGAGCAGGTAACCAAGTATTTTATAGAGGAACTGATAATAAATTACAATCAATGTTTTGGTGGAATAATTCATGGAATCACAGCTGGGTAGCTAATTGGAACGCGCCTAGTAATCAAAATATAGTTGGTGACATAAAAGTTGGTGCTGGCAACCAATTATTCTATCGAGGCCAAGATGCCAAAATGCATACTTACTATTGGAACAATAGTCAATTTAATCATGATTGGTTAGGAGGTTGGAATGCACCTAGTTATCAAGATGTAAGTTTCTATCCAGGTTCAATATTAGTGAATAGTACAAATCAAGTATTCTACAGAGGTACTGATGATAAAATTCAATACTACTGGTGGAATGGCACAAATTGGATTCACGATTGGCTTGATAACTGGAACGCTCCAACAGCCAACAATGTTAATGGCTCAATGGCAATGGGAACAAACAGCCAAATGTTTTATCGTGGGGTTGATGGCAAATTACATTCCTATTTTATTTACAATAATAACTGGATGCATGATTGGGTTGAAAATTGGAACTCTTCAAGTAGTCACAATGTAAGCCCCCACCCTGGATCAATTGTTGTGAAGGCCGATGGCACACAAGTATATTACAGAGGAATTGATAATAAGCTACAGGCATTCTATTGGGCCAATGGTCAAATGAATCACTATTGGCTTGGTGGTTGGAATGCTCCAAGTTATGAAAATGTAGCTGGTGACATTGCGATTCTCCCTAATGACCAAATTATTTATACAGGTGTAGATGGAAGAATGCATACATATTTTTGGTATAATAACACATGGAATCATGATTGGTTAGAAGCGAGTTGGCAAACACCTTCCCAACACAACCCCTCTGGCCCAATCAGCCCAGGAACAAATGGACAACAAATATTCTATCGAGGTAACGATGGTAGGTGCAGAATCTATTATTGGGAAAATGGATTTATGCAAAAGACAAACGAGAACTATTCAATGAACGAAACGCGCTTAAGCCCAACAATTCCCAAGGAAATCAATGGCAATACTATTGAAATGAAAGTTTTCCCAAATCCCTTTAATCAAAGTTTTGCAATTAGTTCATTGAATTTTAACCCAGAGCATGTTTTGACAATAAATATTTCAGATATAACTGGGAAAATCATTTATAGCGAAACTCAGAATGCTAACCAGTCTTCTAAAATTACCATTGACCTAACAGGAATAAATTCTGGCATCTATATATTAAATGTAAATAGTTCAGATGGCACAAAAGCTGTCCAAAAAATTATAAAGAATTAGAGCGAGAATATAAACTCCTGCCAACAATGCATGATACGCAATGGCTAAATGGTTACAAACTACCCGTCCCCAATAAAATACTTATAAAAAATAAGCATTTTATTGGGGACTACTTTTGGGCTTCGTAAGTAACTTTATCACAAACCGAAACACCCTTCTTCGCAAACGCCACTGCGCATATGCGCTCACGTTAAAATTAAATTCTAAGCAAACTGCTTAGCAATCGTACCACAGAAATCAGTT
>CAYMFF010000133.1:0-4151 GCA_964389575.1 uncultured Chitinophagaceae bacterium | reverse complement strand
CCCAAGATTTTAAATTGATTCATAATCCTGATTACGCTGCCCCTTTTTATATTATCATTTCGGAGAAATCTGTTATAAATGAAGTAAGCAAAAAAATTGAAGCTAAAGCTAAAACTCATTCATCGTCCTATTTAATAATAAATGGTACGAACAGTAAAACTGAAACAATAAAAGATAGCATAAACAATATTCTTAACGGTGAATTACACATTACAAAAACAAAAGTGTACTTGATAATTATTGGCAGTTGCGAATTTTTTAATGCTCATGATAAATTGACGAATGATTTCTTTCCTTCAAAATATTTTGTTCAGACAGATAGTATTAATTGTAATTACAATGATTACAACCATCAATACTACAATGATTTAGATTTTGATAAGATATTTAATGCTCTAATTGAAAAATATTTATGGGGTTCAGACCTTGATGAAATACAGACGAATCATCATTTAGATTATCGTTCATCAAGCGTGGAATATGGATTCGGGTTGGGATTATCGCTCAATAAACCAATTGGTTTAAGAAATGAAAATCATTTGCCCGGTAGTTTTATATCCTACGATATATATGGCTATAGGCGATTGAGCGAAGGGTGGAGAATATATGGTAATCTCTCTTTTGGTTTGAAAAAGCCCAATATAAAGAAAATAATAAGAGATGAGGTACTATCGCAAGGAATTGACATTTCAAGTTGGCAGTCTGGCGATGATGTTACAGTGGATTTAGATACGGAAGTTGAAGGGAGGCTATTTTTTTCTGGTTCAATAGAAGGTAGGAAGTTTATTAAAACAAAACACAAAATTAAACCTTTTGGTGGTGTGGGTATATCATATACATATTTCATGAATACGCTCGCTCATATTGACACAAGCCTTGTATTAAATTCTTCAATGGTGAATGGAGGAGCTGATTTTAGAGATTCATTTGATTTTGATCAAAGTAATAGCAATTTGGACCAATCACGATTTAATCATTTCGGTATGATTCTTTCAGCTGGTTTCGAATACCCATTAAGTGATAATACGATGTTTAATTTAAAAACTACCTATAACTTATCTTCAAATAGCTTTAATACAAACGTTGCCACATTGAATAACTTCAATTGTCATTTAGGATTATCTTTTAGATTACGTGGAAAAAGTCATTCATATTATAATTACATAAGACTCAAATAGGTGATTGAGACTTATAGAGGAATGAGCGTTAGACGCATAAGTCGCTTGGTAGATTATGATAAAAATGTGCTTAATTTTGATTAAGAATCTGCGCCCTTTTTTAGTATGGGAATTGCTTTGATTTCGCCCAAAAGAAAATAAATGAAACAGCATATAGGAAAAACTTTAGTCCGAATTGTATTGGTCTCGCTGTATGCTCTGCTAGTTATGAAATTAGTTGTGTTTGCTATGCCCGAGGATGTAACATTTGTAGCACGTTTGCCCAAAAGGCTTTTTGTATTTTTATACCTGCTCTTTTTTAATTTGAATACAGAGGGAAATTTATTTTTTGACCGCTACCTCAATAAAAAAATTCCTTGGTTTGATTTTCCTAAAAAGCGAATTGTAATTCAATTCTCTTTTATCATTTTATGGACATTTATTACCGTTGGTTTGCCTTTTATAGCTTGGTATTTTTTCAATGGAAAATCCTTAGCCTACCCACCTGCATCGGTTATAATTTTTATTGCCTCTATTATTTTATTATTGGCTTTTATCGGTATCCCCATGAGTAGGAATTTTTTACGTCAATGGCGAAAATCTTTATTGGATGCAGAACATTACAAACAAGAAAAACTCAAAGCGGATTACAGGGTATTGCAAAATCAGGTAAACCCACATTTCTTGTTTAATAGCTTTAATGTTTTAATCTCAGAGATAAAGCATAACCCAATTACCGCAGAAGCATTCACACGCAAACTTTCAAAAGTGTATCGCTATGTATTGCAAAGTAAAAATTATAATTTGATTCCCTTGAAAAAAGAATTGGACTGTATTGACGCCTTTATCTATTTACATAAAGTAAGGATTGGCAAGGCTTTAGATTATTCCGCGGAAATTTCAGAAGAAGCGCTACAACTGCAATTGCCTCCTCTGACTTTACAAATTTTAATTGAAAATGCGATTAAACACAACAAAGCAAACGAAGAAAATGTATTAAAAATTTCGATTAAAAGTGTGGACGATAAATTAATAGTAAGCAACAACCTACAACCAATTGATAATGTAGATTCCACATATACTGGTTTATCAAACCTAAGTAAACGTTTTGAATTGCTTCATAAAGAAGGTTTTTCCTACGTGGAGAAAGAAGGAAAGTTTGTTGTAACTATCCCTTTAATAGAAGAATAAAATGGCGATTAAAGTATTAATTATAGAAGATGAAATTCCCGCTCAGCGTTTACTAAAAGAAACCTTGCAGGAAATAAATACTGCAACCAAAGTAGTTGCTTGCCTCAACAGCATTCAGTCAGCTGTGGAATGGTTTAAAAGCAACGAACACCCCCAAATAGTTTTATTGGATATTCAACTATCTGATGGATTGAGTTTTGAAATATTTAAACAAGTAAAAATTGCTAGTATGATAATTTTTACCACAGCTTATGACGAATATGCCATACAAGCTTTCAGAGTAAATAGTATTGATTATTTATTAAAACCCGTAGAAAAAGACGAATTAGAGTCAGCTTTTAAAAAGTATAAAGAATATAGTAAACCGTATATTCAAGAAAAAAATGCAAGTATCAACTTGTCCGATATCGCTTCATTAATAAAAAGTAAGAACACTGAATATCGTAAACGCATTTTGATTCAATCCAATGAATCATTCGTTTATTTATCTATAGAAGAAGTCGCTATTTTTTATAGTATGCACGGCGTAACCTTTGCGCTAACATTTGAAAAAAGAAAATACCCAATTAACTTTTCATTGGAGAGCCTCAAAAGTCAAATTGACCCAGAGATGTTTTTTAAGGTAAACCGCCAAATAATTATAAATATTAACTGCATTAAGCGCGTGCATTCCTATTTCAACGGCAAGCTTAAACTCGAAACCATACCAGCACACCCGAAAGAAGTAGTCATTGGCAAGGATAAAGCCTCTACGTTTAGAAAGTGGTTGGATAGATGAACAATATAGAAAGAAAAGATTAGTATTCAGTTTGTAAGCACTTTTAAAATTCACCAACGAGAAAGGCATACACATTTGGAATTAGTACCACCAACATACAAGTCCAAAATTGCAAAAGAGTATGTCTTTCCAACGCTCAATCTTGAAAAAAGCACCGGAAATTCAACCTGAAAGTACAAATCACTATGCACAACAACATATAAGACGGAATGCGGGCATACGTACAAATCTAAACTCCTCCGCTCTGAAAACCGCCAAAGCTCCGCTTTGGTTTTAGATAAAAAGATAAAACAAAAGACGTAGCTTTGGCTAACGACAGCATCAACTGAAAGCGCTAGATCCGAAGCCCGCACTCCGCTTATACTAAACCGTTATGCGTCACTTAAAACAAACCCGATAAGCATAAATATGGGTTGGAAGATTTATTTAATTATTATTAGCAACGTTGCTAATAATAATACAGCAGACATTCCACAAAAGATTGGGATGAGCAATGTTCAGCCGGGAAAGGAAATTTCAATTAATGAAGCTCAATATGCTGAAGGAACTTCTATTGGCAAGTATGAGGACAAAATCTTCATCATTAGCCAAGCCTTAGTTTTCAAATTTTACGACAAGACGCCTTCTGACTTTGAGGAAAAGATTTGTGAAGCTTTCCCTAATTCAGAAATTGCAATATTGGCACTCAACGGAACTGTAGATCTCTATGGGTACAACATTATAAAAAATGGTAAGCGACAGCGAGTAAAGTCGGGTGCAGACTTAGATCTTTACATTAACTATGGAGATCATCTTCCTGAAGAGCTTGCAGTTTCAAAAGAGGAAATATTTGATAAAGAAGAACTAATAGAAATCAAAGCGGACAATTCAAAAGAGCAGTCCAATAAAATTATAGACCAAGAAATTAGTATTAAAACTACCTTTCGTTTGACATAGCGATATTTCGGAAAACAGTTTGACGAAGTTGGAGGCGACTATGAAAAAATAAAGGTGACGCTTTACGAGTGACGAAAAGCGAACGCACA
>CAYMFF010000132.1:0-4330 GCA_964389575.1 uncultured Chitinophagaceae bacterium | reverse complement strand
GCGGCCGTAGTTTTTCTTTAAACCCTTTACGCTTAGAACTGTATTATTTTCCATTTCATGGGTGAAGGTAGAAGCATTCTTTTATAGTTACAAAGAAATTAGTACAAGCGGTTCTATTTGAATCTGTACGGTTTTACTTTTCGGGATTAAATTGAGCAATTAGTTTTTCAAGTAGGGAGAATGTTCTACCATAATCAGATTTGATATTCTTTCTATATACGGAGTTATAAAATGGAGGCATAAACTTCTTATTTCTGCAATGATATTTCAGAAGATCCCATATAAAGTTAGGATTACTATTAAGATGGTCTTGAATTGATTCTAAATCTCCCACATGTATAATACTGATGGGATAAATATGAATCTTGTTAAAAGAAAGACCCATCATTTGTTCTTCAAAACTATCTTGAAAGATCGCCGACATTAGAGGGGTTTGAAGCGCTTTTTCATTTACAATTATTACTGGAAATACCCTGTATTGTTTATCTTTTGGGAACTTGCTATCAATGAAGCTTATGTTTTCGTTCATTTGCTGCAAGGATGATACTAGTTGAGTTAATCCAAAAGTTTTGAAAAATTCTTCCCGATTGTCTTTGTACAACGACTCTAAGTCACCTCCATATTTTTGGTCGTCATAAAGAGTAGAAGACTTCACTTGCCCGAGAATTATTTTTTTATCTTTTCTGACATAAATGTCGGCTAATTCGATCTGGTTACCATCTATGTTTATATTTAATTCGTTGAATTGTTTTATCACGTAATGATTTGAATTTGCAAATGAGAAGTCTATCAATTCCTTGACGTAATTTTCGAAAAAGTATCCAATAATTGATTTGTATTTTTTAATGTTTAGTATTCTTTTGGGCTTTATATAATCAAACCAAAAATCATTGATGAATTGGTTGTATATCTTTTCAAGAAGAATAATATTATCAGACAGCACATAACCACTTTCCGATTTGTAGAACGGGAATTTTCTAGTCCTTAGTAATTTATGAGTCTCCGTTGACTTGAAATCATTACTTAGAATATCTAATATTTTTACTGGAGTAGCTTGATCTACTGGATAATAGAAGTCTAAAGTTTTGTTTTCATGTTCATTTCCCAAATACAAGCTCATTATAGTAAATACTAATTCTTCAGAAGTATAAGAGTATTGTTCATTTAAGTATTCTTTTAGGGAAGAACTTACTTCTTTATTTTCTTCCAAAAATTTCAATAATTTAAATCCTCTTAATGGAATATTGAATGGGTCAGTATTTAGGCTTAACTCGTTTAAAGGAATCATTTTGGGATTTAACCTTTCGATTGTGATATCGTGTTCATTCCTTTCCGATTCAAATTTTGTTATATACGAGTTCACAGAAAGTAAGTATTTGAAAATAGCATCCCAGACTTGGAACCTCTTCATTTCGAAATCAGGGATGACTTTAATATCAGATTGTATTATTTCTTCAAAACCAAAGAGACATGTCTGTCTAGTAAAAATTATGGGGTGGCTTTGATTATTTTTTTCAAAATGATTTACCAATTGAAAATATTTTCCCTGAACATCACGATTATCACCGCTAAAGTATTTAAGCTCAGTCGCTTGTAGTTCTTTGCTATTATTATAGAACATCGTATCCTTTGGTTTGAGCCTGTAGTTCAAACCAGCTAATTCCGTGATCAAATGTTTTTTGCAAATTTTACGTACAATATCAATTCTATTATCAGGTATTTCCCCGTTAAAAAATTCTTTGTATCCAAGGATAAGTTGAGATTTTGGTAGAGTATTCATATTCTATTGAATGCTAAATTATTTATTTTTTGTCTCTTTACGGCTTCTGCCAGTGTCATCCGCCATACGCACAACCTTAGGCGTAAACTTAGCAACCACATCCACTAAATGCTTCTGTGATTTCATTACCTCGTTTATGTCTTTATAGGCCATAGGTATTTCATCCACACCCGATCCTATTAGTAGGATTTCATGTTGCTTGGCCTTCGCTTTTAATTCTACTCTTGTAAAACTTGCCTTCGCTTTGGAACGGCTCATCTTTCGCCCGGCACCATGTGATGCAGAGTTTAAGGATGCTTCATTTCCTTTGCCACGTACTAAGAATCCTGGCGCGGTCATAGAACCTGGAATAATACCCATAACATCTTTACCTGCCGGTGTAGCTCCTTTTCGGTGAACGATTAATTCCTCACCATTAAAAGTTTCTTTCCAGGCAAAGTTGTGATGATTCTCCACCGTTGCTATAACTTGTGCACCTAATGCTAGTTTCATTTTACGATGAATCGTTTCATGACAAGCAGAAGAGTAATCACCCGCTAAGTTCATGGCGTACCAATACTCTTGTCCTTCGCCACTATTCATATCTAAGTACGCCAAGTGTTTTGCATCTCCGGGGAGCTTACATTTTTCTTTGGCAATTTTAGTATAATGATTGGCAAGCGTAGCACCTAATCCTCGCGAACCAGAATGTGTCAATAAGGCTAAGAATTTTCCTTTCGGAACGTTCAGGGCTTCATCGGCTTCTTCAAATTCTATGATACCGAACTCGGCAAAGTGGTTACCACCACCCGAAGTACCTAATTGTACATAAGCCTTATCCTTCAAACTTTTTACCAAAGCATTGGTTTCGAATAGTTCGTTAGCCAATACTTTATGATCCGTTCGTTTTCCTTGTTCAAAGTTCCCGCCTGAACCAAAATTAGTATGGGCTATCAGCTCTCGTTTTAATGAAAGTTTATCTTCCAATAAATAAGAACCAGGAATATCATAAACGCTTAAGGCCATTCTACAACCAATATCAACGCCTACGGCATAAGGGATAATGGCATTTTTAGTTGTCAATACACCACCTATGGGTAAGCCATAACCTTGGTGCGCATCGGGCATTAAGGCGCCTGCTTTTGTCACCGGCAATTTCATAGCCGTATACATTTGCTCTAGAGCACCGGGTTCTATATGTTGCTGACCAAATACATTAAAGTCTTTAGCGCTTGCCAACGGAATGGTAGCGTTTTCTGTTCTCTGCTTCTCCGATTCCAATATGGTTTTGGCTAAAACACCCCATTGCTTATCACGCACATAGTTTATGGGTGCATTCACAATTGCCTTCAATTTATGTAAGGCTTGTTTTTTTGTTCGGAACTCCATCTCGTTTAATAGTTCTAATGCGATATCAATTTGAGGTCCTGCAGTGTATCCTATTTTTTCTAACCCGATAGCTATCGGGTCGTTTCCGTTTATTTTGTGTTTCATTTTTTTTAGTTTTAAATAAAACCTGTGAGGTTTATAATACTCAAGGGCAATAAACCTCACAGGTTTAGCCTCAACATCCCTCACAGGTTTTTATTAGCTCAGCGAGTAATCAGAAGTATAGTGTTTTACAAAGACCTTCTTCTTTTTTGTTTTTTTCGCGTTGCGTTTCTTTTTGTTTTTTAATCGTTTTACTTCTTCTTCTAAAAAGCATTGGTAGCTACAATTGTAGGTTTTCTCCAGCGCAATTTCTAAGCTTTCAATCGCCTCAGCATAGCTTTCTTCGTACTCTAAGAGCACAGCTTGCAAGCGAAATAATTGGGCAAAATCTTTTTTAACTACCTGCAATGCTTTGTAAAGCAATTGCTGTGCTTCTAAAAATCGTGCTTCATTAATGCGCAACCAAATGAACTCTATGAAGGTTTCACTATGAGTTGGATCAACGCTTAGGGCATTCAAAAATGACTCCTCTGCGCTGCTATAATCCTTGATATAGTAAAGCATTACCTTGCCGTGTAATAGCCAAACTTCTGCATTTTCGTCCTCATAAGACATAGCGTAGTTCAGGGCTTCCACACAAGTTTCCATATCGTAGTGGTATGCATCTTTAGCTTTCAGTAAATAATTTTCTCCTATTGAAATAGACATAATAATATTGTTTAGATGTCATGCCTTTGGCGTGACGGTTTAGTTGTTTAGAAAGTTTTTTGATTTTTTTATAGTGCAATGCACACAAAAAAATTGCCCAATTTGATTTGTGCATCAAGGGCAAAAAATTAATAGTAGTAAAAAATGCTAGCTAAAATAATTCCACGAGAGACACATCGGGCTGCTGTCAAAAGACAGTGCCGTGGGTTTGATATGTTGTAAAAAAAAGTACATCGTTCTCGTTTTTAAATTAATTGAAACACAAATGAATATTAAAAAAACGAAACGACAAAAATTTAATTTTGTCGTTTACATTTTTTTTAGAAATTAGTTTTCAGATAGCATGCATTAAAAATGCTAAGACTACGTTTAATTTTTAAGCATTTTGTATTGTACAATTTCGGCACTCGTCATCCAATGAATAGCGTTAGA
>CAYMFF010000131.1:0-4360 GCA_964389575.1 uncultured Chitinophagaceae bacterium | reverse complement strand
AGATTCAACCTACGGCACATTTAAGAGTTCCTATCCCTTTTCCAACAATTCCTTATGAGATTCAACATAAGTTTTGAATCAATATGATTTACCTTTGCGCTCATGTCAGTAAAATCGACTAAATTTCCTTTCGTTTTCTTCGCACTTCTCAGTCTTTTGAGTGCTTGTAAAGAAAGTGAAACGAAGCCCGAGATAAGCAAACGTTGGAAAGCCGTGAGTATCAAAAATCTCACATTTGAAAAAGAAAAAGCGTACTATAAAATCTTGATGGACACCATTACGGATAAAAATGAACGTTTGGAGTTTTTCAACGGTTCCGTTGATTCCTTCAAGCGATTTACACAACTCGCATTTCAAGAACAAGACGAAATGCAGAAAATGCAGGTAGACAATTCGTTTATGGAGTTTAAGAAAAACGGAGTAGCCTATTTTACATCCATTGATGGCCTGGACTCGGCGAAATGGCGCCAAGAAGAAAACGAAATTGTTTTGGATGCCGAAGACTTTACGGGCATACCGAATACCGTCCGCTTTGGGATTTTAAATCTTACGGCTGACGAAATGATTTTGAGAAAAGTAGATTTATACGACACGAACATTATAACACTTAACGTAAGAACAAACTAAATGGCACAAGATTTATACAACCACCCAGATTATTATTTACTAGACGAACTTCTGACCGACGAACATAAAATGATTCGGGACATGGTTCGCTCTTGGATTAAAAAAGAAGTGAGCCCAAACATTGAAGATTGGGCGCAAAACAATAAATTTCCGAGCCACTTGGTAAAACAAATGGGTGAGCTGGGTGTTTTTGGACCAACGATTCCTGTAGAGTACGGAGGTGGCGGATTAGATTATATCAGCTATGGTATTATGATGCAAGAGATTGAGCGAAGCGATAGCGGCATGCGATCTACGGCTAGTGTACAAGGAAGTTTGGTTATGTATCCTATCCATGCGTATGGCAGTGAAGAACAAAAGAAAAAGTTTTTACCCAAACTAGCAACGGGCGAAATGCTCGGTTGTTTTGGGCTAACAGAACCAGATAGTGGTAGTGACCCGGGTAGCATGATTACCAATATTAAAGATGCGGGTGACCACGTTATATTGAACGGTGCTAAAATGTGGATTAGCAATAGTCCGGAAGCAGACGTTGCCGTTGTATGGGCCAAAGACGAAGAAGGAATTGTGCGCGGCTTACTCGTTGAGCGTGGCATGGAAGGATTTACTACGCCAGAAATTCATGGTAAGTGGAGCTTGCGTGCGAGCTGCACAGGCGAATTAGTTTTTGATAATGTAAAAGTGCCTAAAGAAAATATTTTTCCGAATGTAAAAGGACTCAAGGGACCTTTAGGTTGCTTGAGCAAAGCACGATACGGTATTGCTTGGGGTGCTTTAGGTGCCGCTATGGATTGTTATGATTCTGCTTTGCGCTATACGATGCAGCGTGAGCAGTTTGGCAAACCCATTGCAGGTTTTCAATTGCAACAAAAAAAGCTAGCTGAAATGATTACTGAAATTACCAAAGGGCAATTGTTAGTTTGGCGTTTAGGTAAACTTATGAGCGAAGGCCGAGCTACTCCTGCGCAAGTAAGTATGGCGAAGCGGAACTCTTGTGAGATTGCCTTAAACATTTGCCGTGAAGCAAGACAAATGCACGGCGGCATGGGTATCACCGGCGAGTACTCTATTATGCGCCATATGATGAACTTGGAAAGCGTTGTTACTTATGAAGGTACGCATGATATTCACCTATTGATTACGGGTATGGATGTTACTGGCTTGAATGCTTTTAAGTAAACTAATCCGCACGAGAAGCCAACGCTGTTGCTTTCGCCTCATTCTTGCGCTAGTTGGTTTTAAGTAAATAGGCAGTATTTTTTTCTAATTGACTGTTATAGTTGCATTTTTATCAATTCGAAAACCTGTTTCTTCATAAAAACGTTTTTGCTTTGCATTTTCTATAACTTGAAACCTGCCGTGAGCTTTATTACAGGCAAATGCTTTTCTTCTTTTTGGCAATGTAGAATGATGTGCATTTAATAGTCTTATTGTATTAGTAAGCTGAGCTTTCGCAGTTGTAAACCAACTAGATTGTTGATTTTTCAATTCTACTAAGTAAAGTGCATCATCGAATAATAAGAGTCCATCGCAAAGACTTTCATCATCATTGCTATTTTCTTTTTTTATTGAAATACACCCATCAATAGCTACAAAAACAACTGATTTTTCGAATTTATTTTTAACAGTCGCTATCCATTCGTTACGTTTATCTACCGCCGAGAAAGCTCTTTTATATTTAGTAATATTATCAATTAGGCCATATTCCGCGTCCCTTCGTGCTGGCTCTTTACACGCTTCACTAAAAAAATCTATCATTGCGAAATTTTTTGTTCGATTTCTAACAACTGATCAAAATATTCATTGCCTAATTGGAGCGACTGATTAAGAAAATTATTATCCGATGGGATGTCCTCATACTTTTCTAAGGTTTGGATGGAACCCGTCTTTTCATCCATTTGATAAATATTTACTGCAGTGCCTTTAATAAGAGATTCCAGCGGTACTACATTGGCTAACTCATTCAACCCCTTGTTATAGTTGTGCTGGCCTATTTGCTCGTTTACATGCTGAGCTTGTATAGCCAAGCTTAAATAATTTATTATATAAGGGCTATGAGTGGTAAGCACTAATTTGTTAGCATCGTTGAAGTTATTATATTTCAATAAATAATTAAGCAGACTACGCTGTGCATCAGGGTACAAATTTTGCTCTGGTTCTTCTACAATATTTACAAAAGCTTTGTTGATAAACTTCGCTTTTACTTTTTCTGTTTCCATTTCCCTTTCAAAACTTGACAAGCTTGAGTCCAAAGAAATTGATGCAATCTGATCATTCATAATAATCCGCTGATTCCCACTCATATTATTAATATGGATTTCAGCTTTTTGATTAATAACATCCGCTAGGTATTTGGTTACCAAAAAAACTGGGATAGAAGATTGAAAACCACTTGCCGCTTTGGTAAGGTCGAGTTCATAATCATCGGTCATTAAAAATGATTGATCATTTCGGTCGTCATAGCGATATTTTACATTATTAATAGGAATATGAATAGCTTCGTCAGTTGCTTTGCGCTGTGCAAACCGTAATTCGCTGGCAAACTCTGCCAGTGGAGCTGGCAAATTTTTGTACGCCATTGCATCTTTTAATACCATTAAAAAGTTACGCTCCGCGGGCATGTACATTACCTTGGGTACGACATAATCTTTGTTTTCTACTGCTTGGGTATAGGTAACGGCAAGTTCTCCCGGCGGGTTATAGCGAAAGCTAAACTTATCGCCAAAATATTCTATGTGCGTATCTTTTCTGAAATAAGGCTCTCCGTACAAGCCAAAATATTTGCAATGCATTTGGAAGCCATGTAGTGAACCTGGCTCCTCAATGTCCCCTCGATTCAAGGCTTTCTCCATCCACATACAGGTGGTTAATAGTTTTGCTATGGAGCTTTTGCCACTGCCTTGCGCACCTATGAACATGGTAAGTTTATCTATATCCAAAAAACCATCGTCGTCGGTAAGGCCTTCTTTAATAGGGCCAAAATTGCGCACTTTTAATTTAACCATAGTACAATAATCATTTACGCATGCAAGATACTTCTCGTCACGCTAATTTATATATTCCAAACCACCTAGCCTAAGAATATAACCTAGCTTTGGGGAAGCGATATTATGCCAATAATATCGCCCTAGTTGGTTTTATCGCCAACAAGCTACAAATATAAATACAAAGTTTGGCAATAGTCAATCCCATCACTCCTCCTTCACTGCATTCTCTAACCTGTGTACTACCTAGCCGCAGTTGGCTAATACTTTGCTTGCTTGGTAGCGTTTGTGAGTAGTTTCTCGCCTTTGCTATTGTAATCACCAGCAAACTAATTATAACAAACCAAGTAGTAATTAGTCATAAGACCAACCTTGGCTCAATAGACATGGAAAGTTTCTCTCAAATATTTTTTTAGTACTTTCGTCAAAGCAAAAATAAAGCATGAAAACACTTACAATCCAAAAAATAAACGAGCTACTGCAAGGAGAACTAATAGGTAACACAGACCAACAAATTAAAGGTCCAGAAACCTTAGAAAACGCGACTGAACAACACATTACGTTTATAGGGAGTTCGAAATATATAAAACAATGGGCTACTTCCGCTGCCTGCGCCGCCATCGTAAGCGAAAAATTTACAGTAGAACCCGGCCAAGGAAAAGCAATCATAAAAGTAAAAAATGCTGACCTGGCCATGGCCACTTTGCTTGAAGCTTTCAAGCCACCACCACCGTATATGGAAGATGCAA
>CAYMFF010000130.1:0-4370 GCA_964389575.1 uncultured Chitinophagaceae bacterium | reverse complement strand
ATAATATTGGTTTTGAGCGTGGTCGTACCGAAGCGCTCATGGCAAATTTCCCTGCCTATGAAAATGCTTTGGAAAAAATTATCTGGCGCATGAAAGATCTCATGATTCCCTTCCAACAAAAAATGTATTATACCCCCGCCATGAAAGGGCGTTATTCTATCAAAGCAGTATTGCCCGCCTTGGTGCCAGAATTATCCTACGCTGACTTAGAAATAGCCGATGGTGGTACAGCCAGTGCCTTATACAAAGCACACTTTACTAGTGAAAAGCCATTACCCGATGATACCAAACAAAACCTACTTGACTATTGCAAAATGGATACCTGGGCCATGGTGAAGATATTGGAGAAATTGAAAACAGTTTCCCCCGCTGGCGGGGGCTAGGGGGTGGAAAGACTCCCAACCAATATAAAAATTAAAAAATGAAACAAAAACTATACTTCTCAGCATTACTAGATGGTCACCCAAACTACGGCAAAGACTTTGAAAAAATAAAAGCCATACTCCAGCGGTACAAAATAGAATATGGATTGATTGAAGGCACCAAAGATATTTGGGCACGAGATTATATGCCCGTAACGAATGCTAAAGACGAATTGGTTCAGTTCATATATGAACCTTCTTATTTACAAGATGATTTGCACTTACAAACGAATCCCGATGATATTTTAATAGATGGCAAGGTTGCCAGCAAGCACGTTATAAACCTAAAACTAGATGGTGGCAATTATATCCAGCGAGGCAATAAGGTAATTATCTGCGACCGAATTTTTAGTGAAAATAATATTGAAGATACTGGCCGTTCAGAAAATTTAAGAAAAGTGTTTAATGCTCCTTTTGGTATCAAGCAGCAGCAGTTCATAAATAAGCTAGAAAAACTATTGGGGCTAGAAATTATTATTATCCCGAGCTATCCAGCTCATAAGGACATGACCGGCCATAGTGATGGTTACATTCGTTTTGTGCATGATCATGTAGTGTTGATTAGTCAATTAGATAAAGAAGAACAATGGTTTGCCGATAAAATGCTTGCTACTTTGAAGCGCCATGAATTAGAGTTTATAGAGATGCCTGTCTTTGAAAACAAAGATTATAAACACCCAGACTCAGCCATTGGCTGCTACCTCAATTATTTAGAGCTAGATGATTTAATCATATTTCCCATATTTGATAAGTTTCCTGCATTGGATAATGAAGCTCTGGCCGTTATGAAAAAACACTTCTCCTCGAAGCGCATTGTACCTATTGTCATAAATGATATTGCTAACTCTGGTGGACTTATGAATTGTATTAGTTGGGTCAATTAAATAGAATGTTTAGTTTTAAGTAATGATAAAAGAAAAAATAATAAGTGCTTTTGAAAATGAGTTTAGCTCAATAAAAGAGAAGTTTGAAATAATGGATTTGTTAGCCAGTAAACGAAAAATGGATAGTGATACTATAGAGAATATTATGTTGCCGTCTGAAGAGAATAATATCGTTTGGCATCCGGGGGTTTATTTCTTTTTAGGAAACGATTCATTTTATAAGGTTGGTGTTAGTCTGCAGAATAGTCGCGCGAGGGTAATGCAACATTTAGACGCGTGCACTGCAAGAGATGGTTATGGAATTTGGGATATTAATGATTATGATGACAAAAGTATTCTGTTAATCAATGTAAAGGATAAGAGAGACAGACATTGGCTACTGGCTATCGAGGCTTATTTCGAAGAGCATATGAAACCGTTAATCAGAGCTGGACGAATTGGTTAAATCGACAATTTTTAAATTTGCAACCAACTAAGCTTATCTATCATATTAAATATGATCCTAGGTAATCGAATTAATTTTATTTATTGAAAAGCTCTATAATTCGTTGGCCAATTTTTTCGTCTAAATGTTTGTTGTCTTCATTAAATACAGAAATTTTCCCAACTGCGCATTTATGGTGTTTAGTTCTTTCAGTCAATGGTTTAAATTCATGAAACTTGCTACGCACGGTCTTTTTAGAAGGGTAAAGTAGCATAGACCTATTTGCATTCCAATATTCATTGTATAAATACATTTGCCGTAAGTCATTCGCTGAAGGAGTAGTTGATTCGATATCTTTCCATTTAGTATCTATTACAACAGTTTCTTTTTCAAATTCTAAAATAAGGTCCGGTTGTAGGTAATTACTTTTCCAAAAGTATTTATTATCTTGGTCTGTAACTTCTACTGATACTATTCCTTCAGATTCTTGTTCTTTCAGCTTAACGTAAATGTATTCTTCCCACAGAGAATTCATATCAAACAACAAAGCGAGCATGTCCTCATTTCCTTTTGTTACGTTCGGAGCAAAATTTAAAATGATAAAACGTGCTATGGCTAAGGCTGTTTTATAAGGAGCATTTTTCCTATTGTTTTTTATCCGTTTAAAAGTATTGATATTGACATGAATAATATCTACTTCTGGAAAATCTAAGTTAGTAGATTGGCAATTATAATAACGATATGTTCCTTTTGAAAAACTAGTAACAATCTCCAATGCTTTATGTAAAACTTGATGGACTAAATGATTTTTATCATAAACTTGATGTGTTGTATAAAATCGTTCTTTGTGGATTACATTTTTTCTTATGTGACCGGCGAATTCAAGTTTTCCTTTCAAGGCTTTTACTTGCTTAGTTTCTTTGTAATATTGTTTAATAAGGCCTTGCCGTATTAAAGTATTAATTTCAGTTAAAAACCAATCAAAGTATAAGTCTAGTAGGTGTATTTGTTGTTTGCTAACATTGGCTTGATTTACTTTTTGAACCTTTAGTTTTTTAGTTACTCTTAGCATTTCTACTAATGCTTTTTGCCATACAGCCTTATTTTCTATATTATTGTCAATTTTAGGTAATACTTCTATAGTCAGATTATCAACCTGAATGACACCTACATATTGTTTGAACTTAATAGAATTGTGACGGACATAAAAGTATTTGTCACCGTGTAACTCATTTAGTTTAGCCAGAGCCGTGAAGTGCTTTTTCTTGAACTTCACACCATAATAGCTTTCTTGAATTTCAAGACTATGGTGTTCAAAAACTTGGATTCTACTCATAGTCTGTTAAGTCGGTTTGACTATCCGGATTTATTAATAGCTGAATAGCGGCTTCTATCTCAAAATTATCCAGAATTTCTTTGATGCTAAAAGTTGCATTGATATCTGGTTTTTTTCCTCCTTTAAATTGGGGGAATGTAATATTTGGCTTAGGAGTATGCTCTACAAAACCTTTACCTAAGACCCAAGCAATTTTTTCATAATCGCCATAAAAGTACTCTTGCAGTAAGGGTATAACATTATTTCTAAAAACGCTTGTAAGGCCTTGTGTATCACCTGATTCCAGTTTAATAAAGTAGGAATGGCCAATGGTATGGTCTCGGTCTAAAAGTAATTCAACGCGGTCGTTTATTGTTGTTAGTAGCTCTTTTAGATTGAAACCTTTAAATGTGATTTCTTTAAGAAGCGTTGGTTTGGGCATTACTTCTTTAAAGGAGAATCGTCTGCGCAGAGCAGTATCTAGTGCTTCTACACTTCTATCAGCCGTGTTCATGGTGCCTATAATGTAAAGGTTGGGCGGTACGCCAAAATCTTGTCCCGAATACGGTAACTTGACTTTAAGTTCTTCTGTAACTTTTGCATCATTTTGGCTAATTCTTTTGTCTTTCTCAAGCAATGTGATAAGCTCACCAAAAATTGCAGAAACATTTCCACGATTAATTTCATCAATGATAAGAACAAAGCGTTCCTGATTATTATTAGAGCTTTCCTTAACTAAATCTCTTTCATTTATTAGGAAGTTTATTATTTCTCTAGAATACGTAGAATTAGTTCCTGTAGTAAAACCAGTTTCAAAATAGTGTTTCATATAATCGATATTCACGGTATACCAAGGCTTAGTTTTTTTGGTTGTGTTTAAAGGACTTACCAAGAATACATTCCCATTACGATAAATAACTTCAAAGGAACTTGCTTGCGACTTGATTAATAATGGTTCTTTTTCTTCATCTTCGGCTACTTCAATTTTAAAGTTTTCAATTATTTCGACAAAATTGCCTTGTTTAATATCGGCCTGCGAACATAGTTTTTTAAAAATGCCCGGCTTGGTTGAATAAATTACATCTTTATCATCTATGGTCTCTGGTTTGATTCCCTCTACAAAATCTTCGTAGCTCATGCTTTGATGAAAGGTTGTAAATACAATTTGCTTCGATTTGTATAGCTCATTGTATTTGCTCAAAATGGCTGATCTGCGCTTTGTAGTTTTGAGATCTTTGATTGAATGGATGAAATCGCTGTCAATTATATTAACAGCAATTTCTTTAGTTGCATACGTTTTGCCTGTACCTGGAGGCCCATATAGA
>CAYMFF010000129.1:0-4390 GCA_964389575.1 uncultured Chitinophagaceae bacterium | reverse complement strand
TATCTTGGTTACCCTCATAAACGTACTTCACCAAAACGATGCGCAGTATGGCGCTATTGGTATCTGTAATGGTGGTGGCGGTGCCTCTGCTGTTGTTGTGGAGAAGGTGTAAATTGAAAAATATGGGGCTCTCTAAGAATATAGAAAAGGAACATCTTCTTCAGGCAATTCATAGAATTGATGAAGAAGGGATTCCTAAAAATTTGGATTCCCAATATTATGATGTCATTCATAATGGAAAAACATATCCGCCTAAACTTGTTGTGGCACATGCTCATGAAATAGTTGAAGGTTCAAAGATTGATACAACAACTTTTAGGGGAGGGTTAAAAACTCCTTGCTTTAAAATCTTAGCAGAGCATGATTTACAAATTATTCCCAAATTGGAGAGTAGCCGTTATAATATTTGGATAGAAAAAACTCATGTTAAAGGAAGAGAAGATCGAATGTCTGGCCCGTATGCGGTCGGTAAAAAACTTTGGTCACCAAGAAAGTCAAAGGGGGGTGCTGATATTTATGCCAATATGCGCCTTTTAGAAAGTGATGATTTGGTTTTACATTTAACCGATAATCTTGGTTTCACGGGGGTTTCTCGAGTCCAAGCCACGTTTAAAGAAGAAGAATTACACAATGGTACCGAATGGGATGGCCCAATATATTTTGTTGACTTAAAAAATTATACCGAATTAGATTTTCTAAATAAGTCAAATGTACTTCTACCTAGGAATAAAAAATTGTTGGATAAAATTCGCGTAGCGCACCCTGTCTTTTACAATAGTTTAAATCAACTTAACCAAGGGAAGTATTTAACCCCTTGCCCAGATGAACTTGCCTTATTAATAAATACAGAGTATCGAAAGTTATATGCTAAGGACATCCCTGGATTGGATAACCACATTAATGTGAACTTAAAGAATGTACAAATGAATAAATTTAATTCAAACGCTTTTTTTAAATCGCTAAATCAATCAAACGTAATTTATGAGATACAGTTATTGAATCGATTTGTCTCTGGACTGTTAACTAAGCCGTTCTTGCTTTTAACAGGATTATCGGGCTCCGGTAAAACTCAACTTGCAAAATTATTTGCAAAGTGGATATGTCAAGATAAATCACAATATAAAATTATTCCTGTAGGTGCTGATTGGACAAATAGAGAGCCTTTGCTTGGTTTTCCAAATGCGCTGGATGATGATAAATATGAACAGCCGGATAATGGGGCGTTACAGCTTCTATTAGATGCAAAGATTAACCCATCACTACCGTATTTTCTAATTTTAGATGAGATGAATCTGAGCCATGTGGAACGTTATTTTGCCGACTTTTTAAGTGCTATGGAATCAAAAGAAGCCATCCCCTTGCACAAAAAAGGGGAAGTGTTAGATGAAGTACCAAATGAAATAAAAATACCTAATAATGTATTTATCATAGGAACAGTGAACATAGACGAAACAACTTATATGTTTAGTCCCAAAGTATTGGATAGAGCCAATACAATAGAGTTTAGAGTGAACAAAGAACAGATTGAGCAGTACTTTGACAATGCGAAAGAGATTAAAGCAGACAGTTTAGTAGCTGCGGGAGCGTCTATGGCGGAGGACTTTGTGATAAAATCTAATAATCGAGAAATAGTAAAAAATAAGGATGCCAATAAAGAATTTGTAAAGTTCTTTGACGAGTTGACTGAGTTAGGAGCAGAGTTTGGTTATCGAACCGCCAAAGAAATGTGCCTACTTCTTCAAAATTTAAACGAATTAGGCATTGAGGAATTGGAAGAACAAATAGATATTGCTGTTATGCAAAAATTGCTTCCAAAACTTCATGGTTCCAGACGGAAGCTTGTTCCAGTCCTAGAAAAACTTGCACAGCTTTGTCTTTCAGCGGAAGTGGAAGTTGAGAAGTTGTTTAAGCAAGAATTAGGCGTTATCAAATATTCACTGTCTTACAATAAAATAAAACGCATGCACAAAGCAGCTATTGAAAATGGTTTTGCTAGTTATGCCGAGGCTTAATGGAAGAACAGCCAATTAAAATATTACTATTAAATAAGCCAAATGTTTATTTAGAGATTGTTCCTTGTTGGAATGAATCGGATATTGAAATTATTGATGAGGCTATAGCGAGAGAACACAACGAAGCTACTTATCAACTCAAAGAAGACTGTTTTTACGAATTTAAAGTAAGCCATGAAGATTATAAGATTGCTTGTTCTTTACCAGGCATAATTAAGGAGTCAAAATTTAAACGCAAATTACAGGAGGGGCGACTTGAGCCTAATATTTATGTTGGGACGTTGAGGTTGGATTTACTCAGTAAAAAAGACAACGGCAAGGTTGCCAACTTTGCTTTGGAGGTTCGTTCAAGGAAAACGGACTACCGAACTGATTATCGTGAAATGCTTAAGGACATTACGGAGAAGAGTATCGATTTGCTATTTCAAATTAATTCACCTGTTTATCAAAGCGTACAAGTAGACTATGAGAATGCTGCTAATAAAAAAGCATTGTATCAGCAGTTTTCATTTGTAAAGTCAATTATTGAATCCATCGAATTTGAAGAGAGTATTCATCGCATAATTGCCGCGCCTAGTACACAATGGAAAAATAAGGAAGAGCAAAAAGATGTAAGACGCCTACGGAGAATTTCTAGAAAAGAGGTGAAGCAATTAGTCCGAGGAAGTAATCGAATGTCTTTGCCGGATGATC
This sequence comes from uncultured Chitinophagaceae bacterium, assembly GCA_964389575.1. GTDB lineage: Bacteria > Bacteroidota > Bacteroidia > Chitinophagales > Chitinophagaceae > JAGNRR01. The sequence continues at coordinate 1,685 of CAYMFF010000129.1, read as the reverse complement.
ATTTTTTACAAAAAAAGGGTCTAGGTTCTATTGCAAGAATGGTATCTACAAGTCAGCAATATGAAAATATTGATACGCCTGAAAACAGATTTGTAAAATTTGTTTTGGAAGAGTTTGTTTCTTTTTTTCAAACAATAAAGGACTTAGTGAAAAAAGAAACTTACCAATTTGTAGAAGTTGAAATTTTAGAGAATAAGGTACAAGAGTTTTTAAATAATTCGGTTTTTAATAATTGTTCGCGCCTTGCTAGTGTGCCCTTAAATAGTCCTGTGTTACAACGCAAAGAAGGGTATCGTGTGGTATTAAAATCTTGGCTAATGTTTGATTTAGCCGCTAAGCTTGGATGGGAAGGCGGAGAGGATATTTATGGAGTAGGTAAGAAGAATATTGCTACGCTCTATGAGTATTGGTTGTTTTTTAAATTATTGGAAATTGTTCAAGAGGTATTTGCTATTCAAGTGAATGAATTGGAAGAATTATTTTCAGATGCAGGAGGCTTGAATCTAAGTCTAAAGCAAGGAAAGCAACTGGATATTAAAGGAGAATACCTTTCGGGTAGTAGACCATTAACGGTGAAATTTAGTTTTAATAGAACCTTTAGCCCCGTTGACAAATATCCTAATGCAGGTAGTTGGACTAGAAGTATGAAACCCGATTATACACTAAGTCTTTGGCCAACTGATTATACAGAGACTGAGGCCGAGCATGAAGAGGTAATAACACACATACATTTTGACGCAAAGTATAAAGTAGAATTGATAAAGGAAATTCTAGGAGATGAAAGCGAACCTGAAGAAGATTTTCATAAAGATGATAAAATTGAACAACAGAAAGGAAATTATAAGCGTGCTGACTTACTTAAAATGCATGCCTATAAAGATGCCATAAGAAGAACGGCGGGAGCATATGTTTTATATCCTGGAACGGAACAAAAAGAATTAAAAGGGTTTCACGAGATTTTACCTGGTTTAGGAGCTTTTGCAATTTCTCCTTCCAAAGAGAATGATGGTACTGAGAAATTGAAATCCTTTATTCAAAAGATTTTAAAGCATATTGAAAATAGAGCTTCAAATAGAGAAAATTTAAAGTATAAAACCTACGAGATTAATAAGGATGACGATATAAATGTTGTAGAAGAAAGAATGCCGGAGAAACTATACGGTCAAAAATTGATTCCGGATGATACGCACGTTTTAGTTGGTTATTATAAAAGTCTAAAACATTTAGATTGGATTATTAACAAGAAAGTTTACAATCGTCGGATTAATGAAGGTCCGGGAAATTTGCCATTTGAAATAGGAGATGTTCAAGCAAGGTATTTATTACTGCACACCAAGGGGGACAAAACATCCTCGAAGTTGTTTCAAATTAAAGACGAAGGTCCAAAGGTTTGGTCAAGTGCAAAAATGAATAAGGAAAAGTACCCGGGAGGTACAGAGAGTGACTATTTTATTTATTCATTGACAGAGGTGAAAAAAGAATCATTTGATATTGTAGAGTGGGATTTTATGAAACTTGATAATTATCGAACCAATAGACAATCTTCATACATTTTTACAACTACATTATCTGAATTGCTCAGTACTGCCAACTCAGGATAATGCTAACCCTCTTCTGGACATCCATATCACCCCATCCCCCAACAATTTCTTATCTTTACCAATCAGCATGAAAAAGTTAGCTAC
>CAYMFF010000128.1:0-4407 GCA_964389575.1 uncultured Chitinophagaceae bacterium | reverse complement strand
GCGCTTTTAAAGCGAATTAACACAGGTGCTTGCATAAAAGCTACCGGAAAAATAATAGAAAGTCAAGGAAAAGGTCAAAGCGTGGAAATGACGGATGCCCAAATTGAAATCTTGGGCGATAGTGATGCAGAGGCCTATCCTATTCAGCCAAAAAAGCACAGTATGGAATTTTTGCGGGAGAACGCTCATCTGCGTTTTCGTACCAATACGTTTGGTTCGGTATTCCGTTTGCGTAACGCAATTTCGTTTGGGATTCATAAATTCTTTCAGGAGCAGAACTTTATTTATATGCATTCACCGATCATTACAGCAAGTGATGCAGAAGGTGCGGGTGAGATGTTTCGAGTAACGACTTTAGACATGAAAGACACGCCCATGACAGAAGATGGTAAGGTAGATTATAAGCAAGATTTCTTTGAAGGTGAAACCAACCTTACGGTAAGTGGTCAATTAGAAGCAGAGCTAGCCGCTATGGCCTTTAGTAATGTGTATACATTTGGTCCGACCTTTAGAGCTGAGAATTCTAACACCACGCGTCACTTAGCGGAGTTTTGGATGATAGAGCCGGAGATGGCTTTTTGTGATATTCATGGCGATATGGATTGCGCTGAGAATATGCTCAAGTATGTTATAAAATACGCAATGGAGCAACATCCTGATGATATTGAATTTTTGACACAACGTCTTTTGAATGAAGAAAAGACAAAACCACAAAATGAGCGCAGTGAATTGAATCTTACGGAGAAGTTGAACTTCGTTTTAGAAAATGATTTTGAGCGAATCACCTATACCGAAGCCATTGATATTTTAATGCAATCCAAACCATACAAAAAGAAGAAATTTAAGTTTGAAGTGAAGTGGGGGATTGATTTACAAAGTGAGCATGAGCGTTACTTAGTAGAAAAGCATTTTAAAAAGCCGGTCATCGTTATTGATTATCCTAAGGATATAAAAGCATTTTATATGCGTCAAAATGATAATTGTGAGCCGGGTAAAGAAACCGTGGCGGCCATGGATATATTGGCACCAGGAATCGGTGAAATCGTAGGCGGTAGCCAACGTGAAGAGCGACTAGATAAACTAGAGCAACGCATGGACGAAATGGATATCCCGAAAGAAGAAATGAGCTGGTACTTGGATACCCGCCGTTTTGGAGCTTGTGAACATGCAGGTTTTGGCTTAGGATTTGAGCGTTTAGTTCAATTCGTTACGGGCATGGGTAATATCCGTGACGTAATACCTTTTCCCCGTACTCCGGGTAATTGTGAGTTTTAGATTGGTTGTAACCATTAAGACACTCAGAACACTTAGGTACACTAAGCTTAGTGTTTCTTGGTGAACTTAGTGTCTACGTGGTAAAGAAATATGCCACTATTAGAAGAAAAATTTCTATCGAAAAGAAGTACAATTATCCTTCTTCTTCTCATGAAAGGCGTCATTCAACTTATCTAAATATTCACGATGATCTTTTATGGTTCGGCCGTCAATTTCTATAATAGGTGTCAGCTCACCCATACTACCTGTGCAAAAAACTAAATCCGCATTATAAAATTCTGTCAGGGAAAGGTCTTCTTCTTGGCAAATCAATTTTAGCTCAACACAAATATCAATGATGAGTCCACGTGTAATACCCGGCAGACAGGCATTAGCATGTGGCGTATAAACTTTTCCATGTTTCACCATAAAAATATTGGTGCCATTTAATTCAGATACAAAGCCGCGATCATCCAACATGAGTGCCGCATCGACACCCGCAACATTGGATTGAATTTTAGCCTGTATGTTATTCAATAAATTATTGTGGTGCATTTTAGAATCTAAAAAGCTTGGCGCATTTCTTCTGATAGAACTGGTAATAATTTTAATTCCACTTTGATCATAAACCGGTGGTTTCCATTCTGCCAATACAATCAGTCCACAGCCTTTTTGATTCAAACGAGGATCCATGCCGGAGGTTATTTTTTCTCCGCGTGTAAGTGTTAATCTAATGTGCGTTTCATCAAACATTTGATTAGCGTGTAAAGTTTCAAAAATTGCTTGTTCCACTTCTTTGCGACTTGGAATGCCTTCAAACATCAGTGCATGCGCAGAATCCATTAGACGATCAATATGTTTATTTAATAAAAAAAGACCTTGCTCATAAACACGAATACCTTCCCAGACAGCATCGCCCCCTTGCACCACACTATCTAACACAGATATTTTGGCATCATTTCGATGTAATAATTCACCGTTAATATGCACTTTGATATCTTGGTTTCTTTCGTCAAATTTTTGTAACATAATTATGCTTTTATAGAATGTTTAAATAGTTTTTGATAATAGAAATGAGCTTCTTCAGAAACTGCTTGCAGGTGCGAAGGTAATGGCTTGCTTTTAGAAGAAATGTTTTTGGAGAAACCAGTGCTTTTATGCGTATTGGCATACCAATGTTCGGCCCAGATTCCGTCAATTGATTTGGGTCCTGCCTCCCAAGAAAGCATTTTGTTATCAAAGGGTATTTCTAATTGTTGGCAAGCTTCAGTAAGCACTTTTTCTGGGTCTTTCAGTAATTCATTACTATCTATTATTGGAGGGCGTTGACCCATTGATATCAGTTCTTGATAAATCTCAAATTCTTGTCTTATCCCTATATCATCAAGATTCACACCAGGAACTACGCTAGCAAAAGATTGAATCACAGCATCCGTGTTTCGAATAAGAAATATATTTTTCGCTTGGTGATAGAATTTAGACTTCATGCTACCGAGATGGGAAGCCATATTTTTTATAAATAGAAATTCTATATTGGGTTGTAGAGATTCTAAATTCGAAACGATCACTTCTTCTTTACTTTCCATCGTCTGAAGAATTTTTTCTCGTCCAGGATGTTCCAAACCAGTTTGCTTCAAGTAATGTGCATAAAAGGGTTCATCGATTCCGATGCAATCTTTTCTATTGTTGAAAGAGTACATCAATGAAGTTGAAATATTTCTTGGACCAGAAATTAAATGAATCATTTTCATTAAATCTAAGGTATCTCTTATTTGCCATTTATCATCAGACTGTCAGCTTTTAATGACGAAAGCTTGACTGAATGAAACGGGATTAGAATGTGTATGAAAATACCTTTGTACTAAGTTCATTTGGTAAATCCATAGTTTAAGTTCAAAAGCGTCCACGTAATTCGAGGGCGCTTTTGTTATTTCATGAATTCTAATTTTGCTTGGCTAAATAGAACAACACATTTTCATTCTCCTTTCGGAAAATATGTTTCGCTTGTTCTTGAATGGAGTCTTTACTAACACTTTGGTAGTTCGATAGTTCATCATTCATTTTATTGGCATCGCCCAATAATTCATAGTAAGCAAGATTGTTAGCACGGTTCATTAAGCTCATGTCTTCAAACACAATAAGGTTCTCAATTTTGTTCAGCACTTTTTCTAGTTCGGTATCTGTCACACCATTTGAGATAAAATCTTGCAATACTTCATTTATCGCTTCTTCACCCTGCTCTGGTGTTACCCCTTCGCTTAAATTGCCTAAAACAACTAATAAGCCATTTTCTATGCTTCCAGTATGATAACAGTTTACTTGACTAAAGAGCTTTTTCTCCTTGACTAAGGTAGTGTACAAGCGCGCAGATTTACCGCCGGCTAAAATTTCTGTTATGACATCCGCTGTGTAATAATGTGCATTTTTTCTATTCTCGATATGATATGCTTTCATGATCAAACTAACCGGCACATCTTTTTCAACAGATAATCTTCGGGCTTCTTTTTGTTCAGGTTCCGAGGCAATATTGCGTTCATACTTATTTCCACTGGGTATGGGTTCAAAGTATTTTTTTGCAAGTCGTTTTACTTCTTCTAGTGTAGTGTTTCCGGCAACAGCCAAAATAGCATTCTGAGGGTTGTAGTGTTTTTTAAAAAAGTTTTTTACATCTTGTAATTGTGCATCTTCAATGTGACTTAGTTCTTTACCAATCGTCATCCATTGGTATGGGTGTTCTTTGTAGCAAAGTGTTCGTAAATATTTCCAAACATCACCGTAGGGTTTGTTGATATAATTTTCTTTAAACTCTTCGCAAACTACTTTGCGTTGTACCTCCAGACTGTTTTCATCAAAAGCTAAGGAAAGCATTCTATCACTTTCTAACCAGAAACCAGTTTCTAAATTTTCTACAGGAAGTTTTAAATAATAATTAGTGAGATCATTTGTGGTGTACGCATTGTTTTCACCGCCTGCTTTTTGTAACGGCTCGTCATAACTAGGAATGTTTACACTACCACCAAACATTAAATGCTCAAATAAATGTGCAAAGCCTGTCTGTGCTGGGTTTTCGTCTTTAGCTCCTACATCATATAATACATTAACCACCGCCATCGGGGTGCTGTCGTCTTTGTGAAAAAGAACTTTGAGTCCATT
>CAYMFF010000127.1:0-4411 GCA_964389575.1 uncultured Chitinophagaceae bacterium | reverse complement strand
GTACTTACTTTCCTGAAACAAATGTACTCGTGCCGATAGATCAGAATGCGAAGCGGTCGCACACTCCTGCCAGTAAGGGAATTGTAATTAGTTTGGAGCAGGCATAACTAAATGAATGTAAAAGCTATTTCTTAATAAATTTTAGATTCTTGCGAACAGTACCTTCTTTTACTTGTAGAATATAAATTCCATCCAATAAAAAGTGTAACTCTATTTGTTCATTAACCGAAGTCGATTTTTTGCTTAGCATAGTCTTTCCATCCATACTGTAGATTTCGATTCCTCTTTCTTTATTACTCTCAAATTGAATGTACAATTCATTTGAAACTGGATTTGGGAATATAGATACTGGAACTATTTTATCAAGTGAATTTATCTTTTCTGTGGAAAGAGGAGTAGTAGGACAGTTAGTAGAATATGGCATAAAGCTAATTAGACCATCAGAAGGATTCTTATATCCATCTTCTAGTTTACTTCTTATAGCACTTGAATCATTTAAGCACCAACAATTGTCAGCTAAGTTTGCATTATTTGGAGTTTTCATGTCGATATTATATCCAGAATTGTTGCAAATAGTATTTTTTGTAAAAGTGATAGACCCATTGAAATACGAACCGATTTCAACACCTATATTATTATTGACAATTACATTATTTGTAAACTCGTTATTGGTACTATTAAAAATAGATTTAACAGCGACATTATTATTTTCTAAATAACAAGCATTTGTCCTACCATAAGGCTCAAGAGCTACTTGAGTATGTCCGGCGAAATAGCAACTATCAATAAATTTGAGGCCACCCTCGATTCCGTACTGATTATTCTCAAATCGACAATTCAGCGCATAAGAATCTCCAGAGCAAAAAGTTAATCCAGTTACATTATTTGAGAATTGACAATTCTCAAATCCAGTTTTGGGAAAGCCTCCATCATGATTTGTTTGATAATTCAAATTAAAAAGGCAATGTTTAAAAATATAAGGCCCACATGCAGCCATGTTCAAGTCCACAAATGTTTTCGCATTCATTCCTACTACATGTTCCATCAATATTTGCTGGCCGCTTATTGAACCTACACTACTATGGATTACTAGCCCATCCCACTTTTGCATAACTGTGGAATCAGTACTAGACATAAATTTAATTTTATCCGTTTCCAAACCAACAGCAATTAGCTTACCTCTAATTTCGATCTTTTTATCATCATCTACTTTAATAACAACACCAGGGGCAATCGTCAATTCTACTCCCTGAAATACAGTTATGTTATTCGTTACGATGTAGGGGCTATTAGCTTTCGTCCAAGTTGTATTCGAATAAATCCCACCAGATACATTCGTTTGCGCAGTTAGAGTTAGACTAAAACAGATTACTAGTAATGCGAGTGAGATTTTTTTCATAAGAAATGTAATTTAAGAAGGGGTTTAAAAACTAAAAGTACGGATTGTTTTAGAACTGTCTAAAACTGAATCTGTTAAAATAGTTTAGAATTAATTAAAGGCATGCCTCCGTAAATTCCAAATCGCAAAACGTTGGCATACGCCAGCTACTTAGGGAAATGTGATTAGTTCATCGCAGGTATGGCTTACCACCTGTATTTTTTAATAAAATAGAGTACAAATAATGATGCATTGTTAGTTCTCTAACTTCTCCGTGAATTTGCGTCCTTACTTTTTTATGCTTTACTGTAACTTTTAACGTTATTAAACGATATACTAGTTCAAACTGTCTTTAATTTTAATAAAATGAAAAAGTCAATCCTTTTTATTGCTTCGGTTATGGTTTTGTTCGTTTTCTCTTGCACATGCAAAAAAAGAAAAAAACATCTTACCCCAACAGAAACGAATGCCACACAAACACACCAAAAGCAAATTAACCGAACCATTAATAGAAAACTAACCATTCCCCGAGATTCCCTGATAAAAAAATAAGTGCACCTTTAAAAAACAAAACATGAAAACAAAATTACTCCTCCTCACCCTACTATTTTGCCAAGGATATGCCTCAGCACAATTACAGAGCAATCCCGTTTCAAATTCTTCCCAGGCAGGCTTGAACGAAGCCGAAGCCCACATCGCCATCAACCCCAGCGATAGCAATCAAATGGCGGTCGGATATATGTCACAGTCCAACACGAGCGGATTAGGTTTTCAAGTCTACTACTCTACCGATGCGGGTAACTCATGGAATCTGAGTTCGTTTGACGCGCCCACCTTAAGCAACCCTCTCTACCCTGGCTCTATCATTGGTGGCGGTGGTGACATTCTTTTAGCCTACGATAAGACAGGAAAACTCTATGTCTCTTGGATTTACTTATATTATAATCAAAGCCAAGACAGAGGATATTTTTCTGGCATGTGGGCTAGCTCTGTGGACAACGGGCAAAGTTTTCAATTTGAAAACGTAAATCAGTCTGATGAATTTTTCGGTCGAGGAGTTTTGACAAATGGACTCCAAAATATTCTTAACATATATGAAGGTATCTGCGACAGACAATGGATGGCCGTAGACCATACCAACGGAAGCCATGCTAACAATTTATATGTAGGTTTTGTAAATTACACAAACACCTTTGCTGGCCTAAAAATCCGAACCAAAAAACAAAATAACACCTTCTTCGACAATCCAGTAAATGCCGCAGTGGGTAGTTTCCAATTGAGTAATGTGGCCGTTGACAATAATGGAGTACTTCATTACACATTCGCTCGTATCAACGGGAATGATGGGATTTATCATGTGTCCTCAAGTGATGGTGGTCAAACCTTTAGTACGCCAACGCTCATCAGTAATTCACAAGGCTCTTTTCCTCAGAATCATCAAATTAACGATCGGGTAAACGCAGCGCCCTCCTTAGCCATTGACGGACAAAATAATTTGCACGTAAGCTGGACAAGCTACCCGAACGCGCAAGAAGCAGATGCGTTTTATTCTTATTCAACAGATGGTGGCTCAACATGGAGCACGCCATTTGATGTAAGCAAAGAATTAAATATTAATAGTTTTTACGCCAACGTTTCGGCAAGCGGCGACAAGGTGTCAATATCCACGTATGGAATCGATAATGCGAGACAAGCTGATTACTATCTTTTCTACTCTGCGAATAATGGTGTCTCATTCAGCCCTCCTGTGAAGCTCACTAGCCAACAATCTAACCTAGCAAATTTTGCCAATACCGACTTTGCCGGAGATTATACATCTTCGGTTCGCTCCGAATGCAAAACCTTTAGTGTGTGGTCGGACTTTAGAAATGCAGGTCAACCCAAGCTTTACCTTTCCAGCTACAGCGATTGCGCACCGCTTGGTTTTCAAGAAATTACAACGATCAATAGCCCTTTTCAAATAGGCAGCCTGTATCCAAATCCGGCTCAGCAAGAATTGAACATTAGTATTTCTAGCGAAAAAGTAATCAATATGAGTGCTACCATTTACTCTATGGATGGCAAACTGATAGCCAAGCAAAGTCAAAAAATACGACTGGGCAATCAGAAATTTACTATCCCAGTTTCTTCTTTAAGCCCAGGAAACTATACCGTCTTACTTCAAGATGAAAATGGAAATAAAATAAGTCGAATGTTTAGTAAATAAAACGCTTGAGGTTTTAAACCCTTTTTCTAAGAAATATAAAATGGTCAAGGCAGTCCCTCTTGAGAATTGCCTTTTCTTTCACTTTATAACTGGCTTCGCCCAAAATAAATTACCTTCCGGAGGTATCTACTCGATAAGAAAGTAAAGCGAAGTGTTAGAAAACATTAATTTGAGTTTGATAATTTCTCAATCAGCAAGAGCTTGCCAACAACCACATAAGAACTAGCTTATGGCACTCAAATCACTCCCACTATCTAATTCAATCGGCTCCTCACCTTTTTGGAACAGTCTTGCTTTCAATCCTCCTCCCAAGCTTATTTCTTCACCTTTTACTCGTACCCAACCTCCTTCACGAATACCCAAAACAGAAACCTCATTTGATTCATGCGCATGAAATTCTTTGATGCGGGTTTCTCGCGTCTCACCCATATGTTTTGAAGTGGGGTCTGGGTCTAAATAATGTGCGTTGATATTGAAAGGAATTAATCCCATACAGTCAAAGGATGGCGGATAAACAATCGGCATATCATTTGTATTTCTCATATTCACCCCAGCTATATTACTGCCCGCGCTAGTACCTAAATAGGGTGTTCCACCGACTACAACATCATGCATACATTCCATTAAATTATTCTCATACAGTGTTTTTACCAAAAGAAAAGTGTTGCCCCCACCTACAAAAATCCCTTTAGCATTTTTAATCGCATCAAATGAATTGTCAAAGGTATGCAGCCCAATAATTTTGATATTTAAAGCATCAAATCCTTCCTTTGCTTTTGCCGTATAACCGTCATAACTAATCCCGCCCGGCTGCGCATATGGTACAA
>CAYMFF010000126.1:0-4443 GCA_964389575.1 uncultured Chitinophagaceae bacterium | reverse complement strand
GCTGTTCTTTTGCTATTGAAATAATTAAAGGCGAAAAGAATTGGTTAGAATTTGATCCCGAAGCGTCGGGAGAAAATGAAGTTGAATGAGATTTCTCGACTGCGCTCGAAGTGACAGATTGGTTCTTTTGAGTTTTCGAGTTCGAGTTCAACTTCTTCTCTTCTGAAACTTCTAATAAGGCAATAACTTCACCAACAGGAACGACATCTTTGGCCTGAAACATAGTTTTAACTAAAGTCCCTGAAGCGGGAGCTGGAACCTCATTATCAACCTTATCTGTTGCGACTTCTAATATAATATCACCTTCTTCAAAAGTATCGCCTTCACTGATTAACCAATTTATTATGGTGCCTTCAGTAATACTCTCACCCATTTTGGGCATCTTAAGCTCATATGTTCCTGCGAAAGCAGGAATCTCATTATCTTTCATTTCTAATCTTATTAAAATCTAATTTCCAATTGGTACTTAAATCCATCCAACTAGGATTCATATCTTCAATTAACTTAATTTTCCAATCGCGTTTCCATTTTTTAAATCTTCTTTCTCTGACGATTGCATCCTCATCCTTCTCAAACTCTTCAAAATAGACTAGTTTATCGCAATTGTATTTAGCAGTAAACGAATCTGGATAAACTTTTAATTTGTGTTCTTTTAATCGCTCTTCAATATTATCTGTGATCCCAATATAAATAACACCATTAGGCTTATTTGCCATTATGTAGACGTACCAATTACTCATCTTATTTTAATTTGAGATTCCTGCCTTCGCAGGAAGTCGTCACCCATTTTGGGCATCTTAAGCTCAAATTCTTTCAATCTATTTCTAATTAATCTAGAAATAAAGATAAGTTATATAGATATTTTCAATCTTAAATAACTTTAAAAATACTTATAATAAGAATTATATTCTTTAAAAATATAATTATAAAGTTTTATATTCTTTTTATTATTAATTTTGCGATGATTAAAAACATAATATCCTTATGGCTCATAATCTTGACAAAATAGACACTCAAATACTCGCAATACTACAAAATGACAGTGATCGCACAACAAAAAGTATAGCTACAGAACTTGGAATGACGACGTCTCCTGTTTTTGAACGTATTAAAAAACTGGAAAAAGAAGGTTATATTAAAAAGTATGTTGCTGTTTTAGACAATAAAAAAATAGGATTAAAGCTAACCGTTTTTATTGGCATAACCTTGCAAGGACATACAAGAAGTTATTTAGAAAAATTTGTAAAAGAAATTAATAATTTTCCTGAGATTGTAGAATGTCATCGCGTCAGTGGAAATTTTGATTACCTACTAAAATTAGTAGTTGAAGACATTGAGGCTTACGAAACGTTTATCATATCTAAACTGACCCTTCTTCCCTATTTAGGAAACGTTCAAAGTTTGATAACTTTATCTACTGGAAAGGAAACTAATGAGATTGATTTGAGTAGAATTTAAAATAGTTACTTCTTAAAAGTTTCTCTGAGCGTTTTATAGATATCATCTTGAACTTTCATGTTTTCTGGTACTTCTCTTAATGGTTCTACAACTTTTAAGGATTCATGACAATCAGATGGCAATTGCTGATAAAGCTCAGTTCCTTTAGTCTTCCAAGTTATCATCTCATCACTCACTTGCTTAACTACTTTTGCTGGGTTACCAACTACTAAACTACGTTTCGGAATTTTTGTTTCCGCTTTTACAAAAGCCATTGCGCCAACAATAGATTCATCACCAATTTCAGCGTCATCCATAATAACTGTATTCATACCAATAAGGCAGTTTCTACCCAAATTTGCACCATGAATAATAGCTCCATGTCCAACATGCGCACTTTCTTTAAGTGTAATTGATTTACCAGGAAACATATGTACTGTGCAGTTCTCTTGCACATTAACACCATCTTCTAAAATAATCTGTCCCCAATCACCACGAATTGAAGCTCCAGGACCTACATAACAGTTTTTACCAATAATAACATTTCCTGTTACTGCAGCCAAAGGATGCACAAAACTACTTTCGTGAACAACTGGTATGTAGCCTTGGAAACTGTATATCATTTTACTTAAATCCTTTTAATTTCTCTTTTGTAAACTCAGACAGTACCAAACGTCCACTTGTTTGAGCACGTTCAGCCAAAAGTTCATCCCAATCATCTGTACCTTTCCAGAATACTTTTTTCATTTCTAACATGGCTTCCGTATTGTAAGTACATAAATGCTCTGCAGTCGTTTTGACTGCTTCATCAAGTTCTTCAGTACTTTCATAAACATGCGTGAATAAACCTTTTTGTTTTGCCCATTCAGCAGGATAAAATGAATTAGCATCTATGGCAATTTGCGACATAGCACTTAATCCCATTTTACGTTCAATAGCTGGTCCAACAACAAAAGGTCCAATTCCGATATTTAATTCACTTAATTTAATAGCGGCGAATTTTGTTCCCATACAATAATCGGTTGAAGCCGCAAGTCCAACTCCACCTCCAACTGTTTTTCCTTGGATACGTCCTATAATAAACTTCGGACACTTACGCATAGCGTTAATCACATTAGCGAATCCTGAAAAGAATACTTTTCCAGTAGCAGCATCATTGATATTAATCAATTCTTTGAAACTTGCACCAGCACAAAATGTTCTATCTCCTCCACTCTTTAGAACGATGACTTTAATGGTATCATTTTGTCCAGCTTCTGTAATCGTATTGGCTAATTTTGCTAGAACGTCACCTGGTAATGAATTGTGTGCAGGGTGAAAGAATTCAATGTATGCTACTTCGTTTTCAATATTTATTTTAACATAAGGGTCAATCGTTTTTTTCTTTTATTGTCATTCCTGCGAAGGCAGTAATATAATTTAAATATTACTTATACTATTGTGGATGCCTGCCAACGCAGGAATGACAAAACTATATTAATCCAAATTGTTCAAAGTGATGATTTAAGTGCTTTCGCTCCATTAAATACCACTCATATCTATTTAATTCACCAAAGACCATATTTGATAATGTGGCATCTGGATGCTCTTTAAAATATTCTAAATAAGCTTCACGTTGTGCTTTAAACTTGGCAAGCGCTGTTGCAAAATCTTCATGCTTCAATTCATCAAGTGTATCTTTTTCAAGTAATGGGAATTGACTATTTTTTGGGAACTTTCTGTAATTCCAAAGGCTATTTTTCACTTTCTCAAGAATCTTTTCTGGTGTTGAAATTTCAAAATCTTGAATTTCACCTGATGCAATCTTATAAGTGTATTCTAAATGCTCTAGCATATGTTGAGGCGTCATAATTCCCCATTTTGGTTTTGTATCTTCTGAAAGTTGACTTAAGCATTCTTCAATTTTTTCAGTAGTTAATTCAACAAATGTTTCTTGTTTCTTTTGAACCATTGTCAATACCGTTGCTAATGCTACTAATTCATCATCAGCATCAAAAATTTCAGCAAACCATTTTACGATTCCGCTTGGATGTTCAGCCGAAGCTACATCGCGATCAATTTTCTGTTTACATGTTAAACGCACATAAATAGTATCATTATGATATAACGGTCTTAAGAAGCGACACTCTTCAAGTCCATAATTAGCAGACACTGGTCCTTTATTTGGATGTACAAATAATCCTGCTGCAGCCGAAATTATAAAATAGCCATGAGCTGTTCTTTTTTCAAAAATACTTCCATCTAAAGATGTAATATCTGTATGCGCATAGAAATGATCCCAAGTAATATTTGCGAAACCAATAATATCAGTATCTGTTATAGTACGTTTATGGGTTTTCATAGACATTCCAGTCTCAATATCTTCCCAATGGTATTTAAATGGATGCTGTTCAGCTTCCTTATATTTTGCGTTCTGTTGGTAAATTCCTGTGATTTCTGTAATTGTGGTTGGCGATCCTTGGATTGCTGTACGTTGCAAATAATGCTTAATGCCTCGCATACCTCCCATTTCTTCCCCACCTCCGGCACGTCCTGGACCTCCATGTACCAAATATGGTAATGGTGAACCATGGCCAGTACTCTCCTTAGCACTTTCTCTATTCAATACTAAAATACGTCCATGATGACTGGCTGCATTCACGACATAATCTTTAGCAATTTTATCATCATTAGTAGCAATCGAAGATACTAACGAGCCTTTACCCATTTGAGCCAAAGTAATGGCTTCATCTAAATTTTTATAAGGTATTATGGTACTTACTGGACCAAATGCTTCACGCTCATGAATAACAGTATTTTGAAATGGATGATCTGCCCTTAAAAGTATTGGGCTTATAAAAGCACCTTTTTTAGCATCTGCTCCAATGGTTTCTATACGGTCTAAACTGCCGTAAACAATTTCTGCTTCTTTAGCAATATCCTCAACAGAGTTTCTCACAGCCGCTACCTGCTGCTTACTTATAAGAGACCCCATTCTAACCTCTTTCTTTCTGGGGTCTCCAATAG
>CAYMFF010000125.1:0-4459 GCA_964389575.1 uncultured Chitinophagaceae bacterium | reverse complement strand
GCTCAACGGCATCGTCGCTGCGCATCCACCAGCATACATTGATTTTATTTTCGGTTAGTAATTTTACCAAAGCAGAACTCCAACTTCCGTTTCCTAAGACTGTGAATTTGTTCATTTAGAGTGACGAATATACAACGTTTTTTTGCGATTGTTTTTGGTTGACTAGAGCATTGGAGTGTACTTATTGACCGTTCGTCAAATTTCTTTACCGTTTATCAAAATAAGAAATACCGTTTACCAAAAAGATGTACCGTTGGTTAGATAAATTGTTTCTGAAATCAAAATATTTTTCACTTTTGTTTTATAAAATTTATAAATTATGAAAATAAAAATCAATATTCTAATTCTATGTGCACTATTAGTGAGCATAGGATCAAAAGCAATTGTAATTTCAAGCAATACAACTTGGAGTTCAAATATGAATGTTAACACGGACGTAATTATTCAAACTAATGCAACCTTAAATATCCAAGGATCTGCAACAACCATTACGATGGCGCCAAATACGCGTATTATTATTTCACCACATGCAGCTCTTGTTGTTGACGGCGCCAAAATAACCGCAGATGTTGATCACTGGGCGGGAATAGAAGTTCGTGGTGAGGTGGGGTTTAATGTTAATCAAACTACATTCGAAAGGCAACACCTAAGTGTAAGTTCTTTGTGTTACATAAAAAATGGAGCTGTAATTGAACATGCGACCGACGCAATATTTACTCGAGGGCCTAAAGGCCAATGGATTGGATGTAATGGGGTAATTATTTTAGACCAATCTACTTTCCAAAATAATAGACGCTCACTTGAGATGTTGTCATACATTGATTATCCAGCACCATTATATAATTCTCCTGCTAGTAATCTAACTCGAGTATCAAAATGTAACTTTTTAGTAGATGATGACTATCGAAGAACACCTCAAGGAATAACAACGCCATTTGCTGGTCACCTTACTTTTTGGGATATTTATGATGTTAAGATTTCAGGCTGTAGTTTTCATAACGATATAACAAACAAAAGTAATCGTGATTATAATTCAGGTTTTGGAATTAAATCAATTGATGCAAATTTCTCCGTACTTTCAACTTGTAACAATGGTAATTCTATTCCTTGTTCAGATGTTAGAAAATCAGAATTCTTTAATCTAAATCGAGGAATCATTACGAATTTCGAGCTCAGTCATTATGCAACAACTATCAATGAAGCCATTTTTGAAAATTGCGCAGTGGGTGTTGAAAGTCGAAATTGTGCGGACTTAGTGCACACGAATAATGAATTCTATTTAGGTAATAATGAAACTTCAGAACCGCTTTGTAACTTTAATAATAATCAACCAATTAGTGGTCCAAGACAAAATATTGGATTTATGACTGGTTACTATGGTTGGTGTCATCAGCTTTTAGAGCCGCTATGGACTCTCCCGTCTAATCCTAATTTTGTATTTCAAAATAATAAATTTTACGGTCAAGCACCTGATGCTGACAATGTTCATATTGGTGCCGCGTTTGTAAATTCAGGAGAATATGATAAAAAGATTTACAAAAATCAATTTGAAAATATGAATTGGGCTCTTTATTGTGATTGGACGAATGGATCATCGGGCAAACCTGATGATCCTGTTACAGGGCTAGAGTTTCTTTGCAATGATTTTAATCAGACAACAAACCCCGTTGTAGGAAAATCGCTTTTTGTGCAGCATTGGAGAATGATTAATAACAATTCTTATCGTAATTATATAAAACCAACTCAGGGGTCAATGAATGCATCTATGGGAAATTATTTTGATGCGCCATGGGCTTATACTACTCATCATAAAAATTACGCTATAAACGGAGGTGGCTTTTATGATTTCTATAAATCGAATCAGGAAGTTAATTTTAACTACCTCCCTTATTTCACTTATTTCGGAGCATTTCAGAATTTAAATGCAAGCTGGATTCCGAATTTTGGGCGGTTACACCAATTTGCTCAACCTAATAGATGTCCAGAAGAATATCAAGACACTGAGCATCCAAGTGATTACGAATTTAAAAATATGATAACCATCTCTGAACCAAACTTGGTTTTGTCTTTAATAGAAGAAGGCAATCTATTAAAAACTGAAGTACGTGGTTTAGAATATAACTATCGGCAACTTTTAAGTGAAGCTACTCAAAAGCAAGCCGCATTAAGTATTAAAAATTCTGTCCCGGATAAAGCTTGGCAGTTGCGAACTGAGCTATTAAAAATTTCTCCGTTCGTGAATTCCGAAGTTCTTATAGAGATAATTAGTAAGAATGCCCTTCCACCGTCTCTTTTACTTGAAGTATTACTTGCCAATCCCGATGTTATACGGGAAGAAGTGTTTTCTAGTTTTTTAGAAACCGAGGCTAATATTCCTAAATACATGATGAGCCAAATTAAAGCTGTAACAGGGAGTAAGTCATTAAAAAAACAACTTCAAAATGACCTTTCTGAGAAATCATCGAGGCTAAATGAGGTGTGTAGTAAATTATCCATGCACTATAAATCTCTTGGAGGAGATAATGTAGATAATATGTTTTTGTGGTCAGCCAACAAACCAGGAATAGAAAACCTTTATACTTTGACCGATATGTATTATTCTTTTATGAGATATGAAGATGCTGAGAGAGTTTTAAAATCTATACCGCAACATCCCTCTTGGAAAATGGATATGCAGGCAGACTATCAAGCGTACAGTCAACTTTACTATTTAAAAAAGGAAGCCAAATTAGACGGGAGACACTTATTTTCAATGAATGAAGAGGAAATTACAACCTTGCAAACCGTTGCAGAAAATAATAGTTTGAAGTGGGCTAGTCTTAAAGCGCGTTCTATATTGAATACAATAGAAGGAATAGAGCCCTTTGTATGTATTTCATTCAACGAACCTCTGTCAAACAATAAAAAACTGAATGAAAGCGTAAGCGTTTCGGAAAAAGAGAATAAATGGTTCAAAGAATATCCAAATCCAGCGCAAGATTACATAAGTTTAGAATATTTTATTCCAGAAGAATTCTCAAGTGCGCGTGTCGAAGTTATAGATATGCAAGGTCGGAAAATTATAGTTAAAAATATCGTTGAAGGAGGTTTAAAAAATATGAACTTGGACTTATCAAATATTGCTAACGGAACTTATAACTACACTATTTTCTGTGATAAAGTTAAACACCATTCTGACAAATTTGTAGTGTTGAAATAACTGAAGTCAAAACGCTAAAAGGTTGTCAAAATATTCTTGACAACCTTTTTTTTGTTAACTAAAAAGGTGTGACAGTGAGTATGGGAACCAAGTATTCAAAATAAATTGTTTTTATGGAGTTCTCATTTGATATCGTTTCACGAAAATTACTACCAATCCTACCAACAACAAAATAGGCCAAACAGTAAGCAAAGCCAAAATAATATCTGCACAAATGTGCCAACCTTTAATGAGTGCATTGGCAAACCCAATATGTATTGGTGTGCGATAATTTTTAGCTGCGATGGTAGTTGTTGATTTATAATATTGATTAGCATCCAAGCTCATATCAAACCACAGATACTTTGTTTTATAATCCATTTTGGCAGCTTGTGCTTTAGCACGGATTGCATTCATGGCAGTGTTATTATCGTAGCCAATATTTTTGCTGTTGCCTTTATGTTTTTGTGCTTGCCCAGATTTATTGTAGACCTGCGCTACCTCTTTTTTCTCCCAAAGATTTTCGGTAATGTCGTCATCACTTATTTTTAAGGATGAGATTTGCGCTTTGCTTTGTAATACGTAATTTATAAAACTATCGGCATGAGCTATCGGCACGCGCACGGATAAATTTCCTTCCGGAGAAATTTTTTGGACTGAAACACTGCTGTCCATGTTTTTTTGAAACTGGTCTATTTCATAACTATCGTTCTTAATTTCGTAATTGTATACGTAGCCCTTGATAGGTTTTAAAAATGATTTTAGGTCTATGATTGATTTTTCTAATTGATCTACTTTCAAGGAGATTTGTGCGGTTTTTACAACTTTTCTTTTGTCTTCATCATAAGCTGCTTCTTCGCTAGAGTAGGCGTCTGTAGGAGCAGAGGCACTTTCATAATTGGCTTGTTCGCAAGATGTAAAGGCTATGGCTAGAGATAAAATACTGAGTACGATAAGGGCGATACGTTTCATAATTATATTTTCTTATGTATTCCCAAATTGAAAATGAAGTAACCTTGAGCCGCTGTTAAGAAAATTGCAAGAAAATCCTAATAAAATCAAATTGTAATAACTTCTTAAAAAAAACTAACGACTTACGACTCCCTACTTACGACTATCTTACTTTTACACCCAACATGAGTTTAGCTAAAAATTATTCGCCGCAAGACAGTGAAAATAAGTGGTACAAGCATTGGAACCAAGAGGGTTATTTTAATTCTGCACCCAATGATCAAGATGCCTATACGATTGTTATGCCACCACCGAATGTCACGGGTATTT
>CAYMFF010000124.1:0-4492 GCA_964389575.1 uncultured Chitinophagaceae bacterium | reverse complement strand
CAAACGAAGAGGAATGTAAAGATTGGATTCGAAAATGGGCTTGGGAAGTATATGAACAATGGAATAATTCCTACAGCATTGCTGATGCTATTGCGAGAAAATTCTTAAATCGTAAATAAATTAACTTTACAACTATCAGCTTTACTAAAACCATATTCATAACAGGTGGAAACGCTGGCATTGGAAAGCAAGCGGCTATTCAATTAGCACAAGCAGGTTGCCATGTCATTATTGGTTGTAGAAATTTGGAACGAGCGCAAGTTGCTCTGGCAGAAATAAAAAAGACATCAAATTCTGGACAAGTAGAGTTGCAACTCATTGATTTATCATCCCAAGCTTCTATAAATGAAGCTGGACAAAGTTTAAACAAAAAACTAGAGCATCTTGATGTACTAATTCATAATGCCGCTGATTTTGACATTGCTCGTAAGCAGCCTATTCAATCCGAAGATGGTGTAGAAACTATCTGGGCTACCAATCATATCGGGCCAATAATGTTAACTAATTTATTAATGCCTTTGCTACAAAAAAGCACACAAGGAAGAATATTGACGGTTGCTTCTAAAGGATTAATCTTGTATCCTAAACTAAAAGTAGATTTAAAGGACCCAGAATTTAAAAATAGAAAGTTTAGTGTTCCTAAGGCATACTATCAATCTAAACTGGCGCAGATAATGTACACTTATTGGCTAGCCGAACAAGTAAAAGAAACGGCTATCACGGCAAATTGTATTCGAGTAACGAACGTAAAAATTGATATTAATCGTTATCCTAACATATCAAGCTTTATGAAATTTATGTATAAGTTTAAAAGTAGATTTTCAATTTCGCCGGAACAGATGGCAAAGACATATACTCATTTAGCTCTATCAGAAGAAGTAAGTAAAACAAGTGGTCAGTACTTTGATGAAAATAACAAAACCGTTGGTACATCATCTTATAGCCAAGTGTTAGAGAACATTGAAGCTGTTATGAAAATATCCTTTAGGTATTTCGAGTAACGGTTCATGAAAAAATTTCATTGACCGTTTATCCAAATGAAGGGCATCTAATTAATTTATGTCATGCCCATAAAGTCATCTTTTCGTTCAACCTTAATCAGTCAAACTATAGGCTGATAAAAAATCCCACATTATCTGATTCGAATTTTTTCCATCTATATTTTCACTAAACCAAACATGGCCTCCTTTATTCATTTTATATAATTGGACCGCTGTATTACCATTACCGCCGGTGTATACATCGCGCTGCACATCACCATTATTCAACTGAGTACTTATTAAACTAGAAGTAGGTATACTATTATGACCTAGCCAAAAGTTTATGATATCAGGCACTGATTGAAAATCGCCATTGCCATTATATGGAAGTACATCATCACCCGTACCATGAAAATGAATGATAGATGTGTACTGATTTGTATTACACGTATTATCAGATAACATAACGCCTGACATAATCCCAACTGCGGCAATTTTATCTGCTTTCTTACAAGCCAATCCATAAGCCATCATACCTCCGTTTGAATAACCCGTAGCATACACCTTGTTCAAGTCTACATTGTAATTACTATTCACATCTGCTATTAGTTGCTCTGCAAAATAAACGTCATTCTCATTTATGTTCTGACTTCCATTATCTCCTGGGTCCCACTCAGCGTCTCCTTTACTACGCTCAACTCCTTGTGGGTAAATCACAATGAAATTATTGTTATCAGCCACTTGATTTAAACCATTTGTCTCCTCAATAAAATTAGCAGCCGTGCCACCAAAACCATGAAAACTTATAAGTAATGGCGTTGGCATATTCTCATCATAAGAACTTGGAATATGAATTATATATTCTCTTGTTACAGAACCTTGTTCTATGGTACGATACCCTTCTGCATCAGCATTTTTTCCGCCTTTATCTTTGTTACAAGCAGCAAGTGATAATAATATAAAAAAAATGATTGAAGCAAAAAACCTTCTATTCTGGAATGTTTTCATGCTGTCAAAATTAATAAATTATATAATATCAAATCCCTAGATTTTTTTGTTTGAATTTCTTGAGCGCTTAATGGCAAGTTTAAAGCCAATAAAATGATTAGTACTAATTGATTTTTCATCCTTTCGTTATTTGTTATATAACTAAGACAACTGAATTCTTTATTACCCCTAGCATTAAATAAATTGTACTAGAGAAAACATAATTCTAGTATAAAAAGTATTTTGTAATTTATAGTAACTCAGATGCTAGTGTTCTGCTATTGGACTAAAGCACAATATTATTTAATGATTTACGTCATATATTAAAAGCTATCATTAATATCTAAATATGAGAAAGTACCTTTTCGTTATCCTCTATTTGTTCATTGGACATTTTACTCAGGCTCAACAATCTGAGTTTGTAACGTATAAAAATGGTCTAATGTATCATGACACAACCGTTGCACAACTGCGTCACATTGTAGACTCGCTCAACTTGAAGCATAAAGTATGCGATTTGGATAGAAAATACTACGCACAGATGCAGGCAAAAGGGAACTATATAACAATAGCATCAGATGATATTAAGAAAGCCTTGATCGATTTAAAAAATAATATCAGTTATGAAAATCTGATAACTAAATATCCCAAAACTAAAATTGATGACGAGCTAGTGATTGTAAAATTCCAATATAAAAATTATAATAATAAAGAGGTCGTTAGTTATAACTCCTTAGGTTTTGGTAGCAACGATGGTTACAAAGTAAAAGAGAGTATTCATGACAATTTTAAAAAAGGACAATGGATAATAGACCATTTCAAGAAGACGAGCTACAGTGAAGAATCATTGTCGGCCTTTTATCTCTCTACCGATTTTGAGTCACAACTCATTCCCGAAAAATACGCTAGAATGCTACAATATAGCGAATGTCTAATAGATACCACAACAGATGTATTCATGAAAAATGCTAAACGTGGTGGACTTGGTTTCTTTCAAGACAGAGGTCAGAAAAAAAAACCAGCTATCGATAAATTGATAAAGTACTTTCATAAAGAAACCAACAAACCCAAGGAAACAAAATCACAGAAATTTGATGATTACTGGAAGGTAATGCGAATTTGGGATAGTACTAAATATGTTTATGCTGATAAATATTTGGCCAATGATAAAACCTTTTTGTCTTTATTAGCGAAAGCTGAAAAAGAAGCAATTAGCAACGGTGGATCAACTAATGAGCTGGAAGCACTCGTAGGCAAGTACTTATCCAAAGAGAAAGAATTACAATTAAAAAGAAACCGAATTGTCGTAGGAGGATGTAGCCAAGATATGAGTCCAAGATATCATGCTAGAGACATAGCCATTCTGGCTGCCGAAACTGTAAAATGGGAAGTCTTTTTACGAGCGCATTTGAATATCATGAACGATCGGTTTGACAGAGCAAGTGATGGAAGCTACGCTTGGGCAGGGCGCAACACTTATATCAAAGAATTAGAAGAATTGAATATAGATGTGCCCAAATTATTATTTGGCGTTTTACTAAGAGTTAAAAACCCGAGTTCTAATCATTATTACGGAAGTGTTCGAAGACTTGGGCGCGCTATGGCTGAAACCAAAAATCCAGCACAGCTAGAGGCAAGCATGCTGGGTATGATACAGGACGAATCATTAGATGATTACAATCGGGTGTTGATGTATTACTTATTTGAAAATTACAACTACAACCTTGACGATTCTAATGCACAACAGCACAATAAACAAAAGTTGCAACAGGCAATCGATTTTCTACCGGATTATATTAAAGTAAGAATTCAATCCAAACATCATAAACTAGAGCGTCTGCTTCGTGATGAAATCGAACTAATTAAAAAACATTTTACGATTACAAAATCTTTTGTGGGAAGCATGTATTCCTATGATTGGGATGGAGATGAATGTTGGAGTGCCGGGTTGAAATTAAAAAATAACGATAAAAATATTAAATTTTATACCACCATGAAAAATAATAACGCTCCCGGTAGCATTGAGCCGTTACTAAATAAAAAAGATAATATTATTAGCAGGTTACAATCTGTTTCGTTTTTAATGAAACAATTAAAAACAAGGAAAGAGAATATTATCACCGTTCGTTTTGTTATTGACCAATCCTTTTCTGAAGCTGCTCAAAAATCATTTAAAGAAGATATGCCAGCAAAATTTGACGACACGATATTAAAATCTAGTGCCGAAACGATCGTCGTTGATCTTGTAAACAAACAAGGCGATTCTCGTTGGTTATTATTTCCGAATAACAAAATATTGTTGTGGCACTATAGTAACGATCCACCACTAAAGCAATATTCAGAAGAAGAATTAAAAGTAAACGGAGACTACATTAAAAACGTCTATAAATACGTTGACCTTGATGGTCAATTAATCAAGTAAATAAAAAACACCCGCTAGGAGCGGGTGTTTCATTTACATATTAGTTAGGAATTAATCCCACTTCTTAGTTTCGTTCAATTTCAACGACTGCGTATTTAATACA
>CAYMFF010000123.1:0-4536 GCA_964389575.1 uncultured Chitinophagaceae bacterium | reverse complement strand
GAAGGTCGAAGCTTATATGCAGATCCTTGGATTCCTTTTGTGAGGTTTTATTTTTGAATTATCTGAAATCAGCTATTTAACAATAAAATCCATAGAATATTTAGGCCTTTTTCCTAAACACATTCAACAAAAACCATAAAATGTATTCCTGTATAGATTTTTAAGTTTTTTCTTTCTTTTTTAAGTTTTTTTTTTCGCTTTTAACACAATCTTACATTTTAGCGCTAATTCAATAGTAAGGGAATATTAATCATTAACTTTAAATTTCAAATTATGAAAAAAATTTTGTTTTGTGCTATCTTATTGTTTGGTGTTAATTTAACAGAAGCTAGTAATCAGGAAATGAATAGCTATGATTTAGTTGTTGGCTGTAATTGTAGTGGAGCTGCTGATTTCGCTGGCCGAAGTGCAGAGGCTAACGGAGGTAATTATTATTCTGCATATTTTGCTGCATACGGCGAATGCGTTGGTAGATGTTATGAATAACTTATCTAAATTTTATTCAATGAAAAAATTGTTCAGTCTTTTAATATTATTTGTAGCTTTTAATCTTCAAAGTCAAAAAAAAATTGATGGTACTGTTGAATATGAAATAATTTTCAATCAGCACCTTGACAGCATGTATAAATCTGACATTGGATTCAAAACTTTTCAAAAAAGAATAAGGAGTGTCTCATCATTGATAAAATTTGAACTAAAATTCAACCAGACCGAATCTTTTTTCGGTCTGGTTGATGATTTATCGAGAGATGGGGATGATATGTTATTATTTAATGCAAAGTTAATTTTTGGAGGGAATAGCACCTACTACACAAATTTGAAAGATAATTTGTTTTTGGAACAAAAATCTGTTTTTGGAAAACAATTTTTAGTTACAAGTAATATCGAAAAAAATCAATGGGTTTTGACAAATAAATCCAAAGAAATATCCGGATATAAATGCTATAAGGCAAAATATCACAGAATTGCTACCAATAAAGAATTTCAAAAAAGAAAAGTGCCAATCATAGCATGGTATTGTCCTGAAATTGCATCAAACTTTGGACCTTATGAGGCTGTAGGCTTGCCAGGAATGGTTTTAGAATTTAGTGTAAATGACCACAGTCTTGTTGCAAGAAAAATTAATTTTGACAGCAGTCCTATAATAAGAAAACCAAATAAAGGGAAAGTTGTCACCAAAGAAGAATTTGAAAACATCATTGAATCTGCAGCTATTAAAAAATCTAAATAGTTATTTGTTTACAAATAGGGCGGGGGGAATTGGGATTTTAAAATATTCTTTGCTTTACTGTCTTATACTTCCTACATATATATTTAGTCAGCAAACCATCATAATTAGTGGTAATGTTACTGATTCATTATCTGGTAAGCCCATTGAGCTTGCAAATATTATAGCTATTCCTCTAGATGAACATAAAATAATTAATCATACAATATCATCTGAGGAAGGTAAATACAAGCTTGATTTGGAAAGAGAACTATCCTATAAGATTATGATTAGTCATATCGGGTATGCGACTAATGAAATAAAGCTTACACCTCATATTGACACAAAATTAAATTTTGAGCTAGTTGAGAAAGCAGTTGATTTGCTTGGGGTAACAATTGACTATGTTCCTCCAATCAATAAAAAAAAAGATACCATAACCTATAACATCGATGCCTTTGTCACGGGCGAGGAACGTAAGTTGCGTGAGATATTGAAAAAGCTACCAGGTATTGAGGTAGATCGTGATGGAAATGTAACCGCTCAAGGCAGAGAAATCACCAAGGTATTAGTAGAGGACAAAACCTTTTTTACGGGCAATAGTAAAATGGCCGTGAACAATATACCTGCCGATGCTGTAGACCAAGTGCAGGTGTTGGATAATTATAACGAGATTGGGTTTTTAAAAGGGCTACAAGATTCTGACGACCTTGCCCTGAACATCAAACTTAAAAAGGACAAAAAAAAGTTTGCCTTTGGCGATGTGGAAGCGGGCGGGGGTATTGAAAACCGTTATATTGTACACCCCAACCTTTTTTATTATAGCCCAAATACCAATATTAACTTTATTGGGGATTTGAACAATATTGGTATTAAGAGTTTTACCCTTTCCGATTACCTTGAGTTCAACGGGGGCTTCGGCAAATTACTATCGGACATTGGCGGCTATATTTCCTTGTCAAGGGATGATTTTTCACAGTTTTTATTGAATAATGACTTTAAAGAAAATATAAACCGCTTTGGGGCTTTTAATATTCGACAGTCCCTATCGCCAAAGACCGATATTAATAGCTTTATCATTGCCAATGCTAGTGATACCAATACCAAAGTGCAAACCTTGAACACCTTTAATTCAGCAGCAGGGACTTTCGACGAAAACCGAAACCGAACCAATGATTTGGATAGTTTTTTTGTACTGGGAAAAATCACCTTGGATTACGAACCTTCTTCCACTGCAGACCTTGCTGCGAATACCTTTGTCAAACTCACCCAAAATGACAGCGAGGGTACCTTATTGACGCAGAGCCTTGGTGAAAACACCTTTTTCAATACGGTATCGAATCTTGATGCCATTGACCTGAAACAGAACCTATCGTACAGCAAACGTTTTTCCAAGGCACAAACCGTGAGTTTTGAAAGCACCCTTTCATACCTAAAAAGCACGCCTATTAACAACTGGATTACCGACCAAACTTTTTTAGAAAGTTTGATACCCTTGCAGGACGACACTGTTTTTGACATTCGACAACAACGAGAAACCCAGACCACAACCTTTGATGCGATTTTAAAAGACTATTGGGTACTTAACAATTTTAATCATTTATATACAACTGTCGGCACCAATCTGGTATTTGAAAACTTTGTCTCACAAGAAGAACAGCTTTTATCCGATGGCACTGTCAACGATTTTTCGCTTAATGGTTTTGGCAATGCCGCTGATTATAGGTTCAACGACACCTTTTTGGGGTTGGAGTATAAATTTTTGACAGGTATCTTTACCATAAAATCGGGGCTGTTCTACCACAACTATAACTGGAACAACGAACAGACCAATACCTTGATTAAAAACAGGACCGATGCCCTATTGCCCGAGTTCAATGCCGAGGCTGAGTTCAACAACAGTGAAAAGCTCCGTTTTCGGTATCGACAACGCCTGCGTTTTCCAAGAAGTAACCGACTGGCGGGCAATTTTTTATTGAATTCGTTCAACTCAGTACTAAGAGGAAACCCCAACTTACAGAATGAACGTTTTCACTCCTATTCGTTAACATATTACAAATTCAGTTTATTTAGAGGTTTGAACCTAAATACAGGAGTTTTTTATAATAGAAAAAGTCAAAGCATTAAAAACACTACTGCTTTAGATGGAATTGAGCAATTTGTGACTTATACGATGTTCAACGAGCCTGAAAATGCCATAAACGCAAATTTCAACTTTAGCAAAAGGATAAATAACATTAAACTGGGGATTGATACTCAAGGGAGTTACAATGAGTTTTTCCAACTCGTTAACAATACGGTCTCAAAAAACCTGTCACGTTCGCTCTCTGTTACAGGGAAAGCCGAAACCTTTTTTGACAATTGGCCGAATTTGGAGTTAGGCTACACCTATGAACCCTCAATTTTTACCACCGCAACCAACCGTAACCAGTTTATCAACTCTGAACTCTTCGCCAATCTGGACTATAGGTTCCTAAAGGATTTTCATCTAAAGACCGATTACAGAAGAACGGTTTACGAAAATGAGGCGCAAAATTTGACCAACACCTTTGACCTGGCCAATGCTTCCCTTTTATACCAGAAAGAGGACAATCCTTGGGGGTTTGAGCTATCCGCAAACAATATTTTTGATGTACAATTTAAAAGACAGAACTCTTTTTCAGATTTTCTCATCAGTGATCAAACCACTTTTATCATCCCCAGGATTGTGATGTTTAAGGTATTGTATAAGTTTTGAAATCACCTTCACTTTCTTCTCGACTGCGCTCGAAGTGACAGTGAAAAAATCATTTTTAGTGGTCAAAACCATAATGCTCAATCTTGCTTATAAACCTTTCCCTCTTTCATCACAAAAACCGCATTTTCCAATGTATTTACATTTTTAATGGGATTTTCAGCAACGGCAACAATGTCAGCAATAAAACCTTTCTTGATTTGTCCTAATTCATTGGCCATACCCAATAGCTTAGCATTCGTTATTGTAGCAGACTTTAGTGCATCTAGCACAGGCATACCGGCTTCATGCATATAGCCAAATTCTTTTCCGTTATCACCATGTGGCGATACCCCTGCATCAGTGCCAAAAGCAATGGGCACTCCTTTTTGAAAGGCCTTTTTGAATGTTTTTTGACTTACAGGCCCTATTTCTTTTGCCTTTTTTGCTACTACAGGTGGTAAAAATCCTGGTATATCGGCCATTCGGGCAGCCGCTTTACCTGCTGAAATTGTCGGTACCAAATAGGTGTTATATTGCACCATTAATTCCATTGTTGGCTCTTTCATGAGTGTGCCGTGCTCAATCGTCTTAATACCAGCCTTAATGGCTCTTC
>CAYMFF010000122.1:2793-4649 GCA_964389575.1 uncultured Chitinophagaceae bacterium | reverse complement strand
AGGCGGTGGTTTATTCCCAAATATCAAATATCGAAACGAACAGAGGAAACTATGCGGAGAGTATTCGACTGCTTATTAAAAGTGACTCCTTGTACAGATTAGAGAATGACACGGCGGGTATCATAATTTCTAATGTCAACCTAGCTACAATTTTAGGAAAAAAAAATGAGTATCGGCAGTCCATTATTTATTTAAAAAAAGCTGAGCAATTAGCCGTAAAAAATGAAAGGGCTTTAGGGAATATTTTCAATAATCTATCTATAAATTACCTAAAGTTAAATGATATAGAAAATGCTGAGAAGTACATTTTACAATCTGTAAAAATTAGAGAGCGCCTAGGCGACAGTATTGATCTAGCCAATTCTTATTTAAGCTATGCGAGCCTCTTATCGAAAAAAGGAAAGAGCAATGAAGGGATTCTATTTTATAAAAAAGCGCTACCCATTTTTCAGAAATTTAAAGCAGAAAAAGATATTCTGATCTGTTACAATGGCCTAGGAGATATTTATAGGAAACTGGGAAATTTTAAAAAGTCAAATGAATACCTATTAAAAGCGCAAGAGTTAGGAAAGCGTGTAAAGAATCATACCGCCAAGTTGAGCAACTACGAAAAACTGCATAAACTATATCGGGACACCAAACAATGGGACAAGGCTTACCATTCTTTGATATTGTATAATCGGTTGAACGATTCTGTTACTAACATTGCGAAAATTGCAGTTACAAAAGAACTGCAAACAAAATATGAAATAGACCAAATTATAAAAGAAAAAGAAATTGCCCAGGTCAATATGCAATTGGCACAAACACAATCTGAAAGCAATAAAAATTTTGGAATTGCCATGACGCTATTAGGAGGTTTGATTTTATTCGGCGGTTTTTTCGTTTACCAAAGACTCAAAGAAAATAAGAAACAAGAGATCCTCTCACTCAAAATTGAGGAAGAAAAGAACAAAGGTCAGTTAGAACAAGAGGTTCGTTTAGCAGAGTTAAAAGCACTTCAATCTCAAATGAATCCTCACTTTGTTTACAATGCGCTCAATAGTATTCAAGATTTAATTCTGCAGGATGACATTCGAAATTCTAATAAATACCTCGGGAAGTTCAGTGACTTTATTAGAAAAGTTCTTGCCTTTAGTAGTAGAGGATTTATTAGTGTGACAGAAGAAATAGACGTGCTAACGTTGTATACAGAGTTAGAACAATTACGCATGGGAGATCAATTTAAACTATCCATTATAAACGAATTGAACGAGGACGATAGTGATGATTTTCGGATTCCAGCTATGTTCATTCAACCCTATGTTGAGAATGCTTTCAAACATGGATTAATGCACAGGAAAGGTGAAAAAGAACTTTCTGTTCTATTTAGCCGAGATGAGAAATACGTCATTTGTAGTATTGACGATAATGGCGTTGGCAGAAAAAAAGCAACTGAAATTCAAGCAAGAAGAAAGTCGCAAACAGGAGGATTTTCTATGGATGCCAATCAAGAACGGATAGACCTTTTGAACATTGGTAGAGAACAAAAAATAAGAATCGAAATAATTGATAAAGAGAAAGACAAGGAAGCACAGGGAACCAAAGTCTCACTATTTTTCCCTTTAATGAATTAATCCCCACTATCTATGAATTCATATACCTCTAATTTTGAAAGTATAAAGTACCTTTCCGTATGATCAGGGCCATAATTATTGATGATGAAGTAAGAGCGCAACGAGTGCTGAGTAATCTATTGAAAAAATTCTGCCCCACTGTAAGGGTACTTGAGGTTTGTAGCAATGTTCCTGAGGCCGTTATTGCCATTAATACGCACACACCCGACGTCGTTTTTACAGACATTGAAATGCCAAACT
>CAYMFF010000122.1:0-2693 GCA_964389575.1 uncultured Chitinophagaceae bacterium | reverse complement strand
GCCATTAATACGCACACACCCGACGTCGTTTTTACAGACATTGAAATGCCAAACTATTCTGGCTTTGAGCTCATCACATTTTTTAAAGAAGTAAATTTTGAAATCGTTTTTACTACAGGGTATGATGAATATGCCTTACGAGCTTTTGAAGTTTCTGCAGTAGATTATTTATTAAAACCGATACAGATTGAGCAGTTAGAGAAAACTGTAGAAAAACTTGAAAAACTAAAACAAGCTAGCATGCAAGTAAGGCTAGACACGCTAAGCGAAAATTTAAAAACTACTGAAATCAATAAAATTGCCCTGCCAACGTTGGACGGATTAATATTCGTGGCTGTCCAGGAGATCATCTATTTAGAGGCTGATGGAGCTTATACCAAGGTGCATTTGAACAAATCAAAAAGCATTCTCGTGAGTAAGAAACTCAAATATTTTGAGTTGCTATTAGAAAATAGAAGTCAGTTCTATCGCGTCCATCGTTCTTCCATTATTAACATCAACCACATTGTCAAATACTCTAAAGCGGATAATCATATTTCGCTTGATAATGGTAAATCTGTAGCAATTTCCAGAGATAAGAAAAACGATTTCGAATTGCATATTAAAAGTATTCGCCTTTAAAAACGTATTGCAATCTCTTTTAATTAAACGGTTTATGAAGTCAAAAGCACGCTTCATGAATTTGCAGACATACGCAAGTCCGGTACTTTTTACTTTTACCGAAACGGTTAGAAATGAAAAATACAATTATCAAATTACTTGTTTGTTTCCTTGCGCTTAATTTGACACCAGAAATAGCACAAGCACAGTTCGGAAACTTAGGAAAACGTCTAAAAAATAAGGTAGAGAGAAGGATTGAGAATAAAGTTGACAAAACGGTTGATAAAGTCTTAAATGGCAAACCTAATAAACGAAATTCCAGGAATGATAGCCAAGTTCAAACAAGTCCAACTAAAAACGAGAACAAAGGAACATCAAGATCCAGAGAAACGGGAGGATACACAAATTCAGAAAATGAAGAAGATCAGCGATTACGGTATAAGTATTCTCAGATCATTAGAGATTGTGAATCCTTTTTAGATTATCAATCGGGACATGCTTTTAGAGTAATGAATAGAGATAATGAATATACTGTGCTTCGAAAAAAAATGACGCCTACTTTCATGGACTCCTATTTTAGCAAAGACGAAAGAAGCAGTAAGCATATAAGTGAATTAGAAGATTGCAAAGAACATGTAGCAACTGATGGGTTCGAAGATGCATCCTTTGAAGTTATAGATGCTGTTTATATGCGTTTTGACAAAAAGGAAGCCCATAGTAGATTAAAAGAACTAAGTGAAGATTTTGCTTTTATAAATCGAGTAGTCATACCGAATAATAGTAAACTACAAAAAGTAACGGCCTATGCTGAAAAGCTAAGAGATAAACTCGGTCAGAAAATCGATGTTGCAATGGACAAGATAGCTTGTAGTCCTTTTCATAAACAAAATATGGGTAAAATATTCTTTACATCAAACCCTAATATCAATCCCGTTACAGCAACAGCTAGTAGTTTTAAAAATAGTTTTAAGGCTGGAGAAGATATCTACGGCGTTGTTTATTTTGACAAAAAAATATCCACCATTATGGGAGGTTCCGGACGAATAAATTATGGAGGACTGACCATAAAAAATGGACGGGGTACTGGTAGCAATGAAATGGATTATAATGGCAACTACGACCCAACGAAAAGCTACTCGGTATTTGTTATTTATGCAGATGCGAGCCGATATAAAAACAAAACCGGTTCCACTTTTCCAACGGTTTCTTTAAACGCTGAGTATTTATCAAAGCTTCCTCCGCGCAATCATACAATTATAGCTAATGTAGGCTACGATAATGCCAAAGGCTCTTTTCAGTTTGATGCTAATGACGATAGTAAACTTGCGGGTATGGCAACAACTGCCAAGAAGTTACGCAACAGAATAACAGCCAATAAAAAAATACCCAAAGCAGGAATGCGAAACGCGAGTTATGAAAAACAATTGGTGAATTTATTTAACAGCATGGGATGGTCGGAAAAGTTTAAGAAGGCCGTCATTACATCCAAAGACTATGGTTATAAAAGAGTAGCAGGAAGAATTACAGGTAGAACGCTTACTGTACTAATGTTCTCCAAAAAAAGTGATGGCACCTGTATGTACCAAGATTTTACTGTGATTCAGCCTAAAGCAGGAAGTAGCTACGGAAGCTTCAGACGACTAAGCACAGGAGGTCAATCAGATATTGGATGTGATAAATTTTAAATATTAATTATAAAACGAACAGCTAAAAAAAAACATTATGAAAGGATACAAAATGAAAATTAATCAAAAAATGACAACGCTAACTGGGCAAATGTTTATTGGAGAAAATAGACTCTATTTTATTAGTGAAGGAAGTGAAAACATTCTCAGAAAAGCAGTGGGCAAAGGAATTGGTGGTGTTGTTGGCGTAGGCATAGCTTCTACAGCTAATAAAAAAACACATGAAGGAATTGATGGAGATTATTCCGAGGAAGAATTACAAAAATTTGTTGCAGAAATACCGGATAGTACAGTATTTGAAGCGAATAAGATTAGCCTACTTAGACACGATTGGATGATCAGAATGATGAAGTACGACGGAAAGAATGTAGGTATGCCCAATGGATTTCCAAAAGAAATACAAAAACC
>CAYMFF010000121.1:2960-4662 GCA_964389575.1 uncultured Chitinophagaceae bacterium | reverse complement strand
GTGGGCTATATCTATTTTGCATTACGCAAAAAACAGTTTTACCTACTTTTTCACTTGCATCAATTACTTTTTGAGCATCTTCAGTTGACAAAGACAGTGGTTTTTCAATTACGACATGTTTGTTCTTTTCAAGACAAGCGATCGCTTGCTCGGCATGAAAGCCATTAGGTGTAGCCACATTCACGACCTCTACTTCAGTTGAAATATCAGAAGCTAAAAAATCTTCAATCGAATTAAAAAATTGAGCGTCTTTATACGATTCTATACCCAAGGCATCTTTTTCTTTTACATCTACCAATGCCACTAATTCTGCATCATCATTTCGCGCAATCATCTCAGCATGACGCTTACCGATATGACCACAACCAATTACCGCAAATTTAATTTTATCCTGACTCATAAATACTGCGCAAATTTAACCTAAGATACTTTACTTACTACATTATTGACCAATGTATAACGTTCTTGACTCTCCTCACACACGGCTTCTCCTGCATCATTAAAGTTTAAACGATGTCCATATTCGCTCATCCAACCGATTTGTTTGGCAGGATTACCTACCACTAAGGCATAAGCAGGAACTGTTTTGGTAACCACCGCACCCGCTCCTATAAAAGCAAAAGCACCGATATCATGCCCACAAACGATAGTAGCATTCGCTCCAACACTCGCCCCTTTCCCTACATGGGTTTTATCATATTGACCTCTGCGGTTTACGCCACTACGCGGATTTGTTACATTAGTAAATACACAACTGGGACCTAGAAACACATCATCATCACAAGTAACACCTGTATAGATTGATACGTTGTTTTGGATTTTTACATTCTTACCCAATACAACTTCTGGAGAGATTACAACATTCTGCCCAAGGTTACAGTTTTCACCCAAAGTACAATTGGGCATTACATGGCTAAAGTGCCATATTTTAGTTCCTTTTCCTATGTTACAACCTTCATCTATAACGGCTGTTTCGTGTGCAAAGTATTCCATGTATTTTTTAAAACGTAAATGTAATAAATTAATAGGTTTAGGGTTGAGAGTCTACATATTTGATAATAAGAATATAAATAAAAAAACCGCCTCCAAATGGAGACGGTTATGTATGAAGTTGGCTACTACTACCAATCAACTGCTTTTTCCTTAGGCATTGGCTTTTCGGGCGCTTGTTGCTTTACGGTTCCTTTTAAAGAAGGTGGTGCGGGCAAACGACGACTTTCTATCTCTGCTTTGATAGACTTACGCGGTGTTGCTTTTACGGCCTCAGCCTTTTTTACAGGATTGGTAGCGCGAGCTCCACTTTCGTTTTCGCTTCCTTTCATATCAGTATCCGATACTTTTTTAGACGTAGCCTTTACAGGTGCCGCTTGCTCAGTGCGTGTAGCTAACATAGGAACTGTACGTTTCTTAGCTATAATTTTAGTACGCGCTGGCGTAGCATCTAATTGTATGGGTGTTTGCGTTTCAGGATTATCTGCTACTCTTCTTTCTGTGTTATTATTTTGTGCTACCGCTATTTGGGTGCAGCAAGCCATAATGGCTATTGTTATTATTTTTTTATTCATCATTTTATATTTTTTGTTTTTGACTTCATGAATCTTCGATTTCATGATGTTATGTTTTATTATTTTATAATTAAATTATTGCCTTATTCGAAAACAACTATTGTAGTCTCTCCAAATTCATTGTTATTCCATTTTGG
>CAYMFF010000121.1:0-2860 GCA_964389575.1 uncultured Chitinophagaceae bacterium | reverse complement strand
CACTCGAACCGGTGCTTGCAGACCCACCTGTTGTATTACTTTTCCAAGTAGCATTACCTGCTGCATCGCTTGTAAGTACCTTACCATTGCCGGGTGCCCCACCTGTAACTTGTAGGTTAGCGGTTGTGGTGCTAATTGATGATATTGTATCTGAGATTAAAGTGTCTATTGTTGTTTCTCTACTAAAATCAGCTCTGCCTGAAACATTCATTACTAATTCATTAGGAGCTCCTACACTTGGTATATGCTGTACTTTACCATTAGTTCTAAGTGCGATAGAGTATTGATTTCCTGTTCTTTCATCTGCATAAAAACCAATATTCGGTAAGCCCGGAGAGCCTGCAGTTCTAATTACTGCTCGAACTCCAGTACCACTTCCCGAAGTGCTGTTGACCTCAGCTGCAAACCCAACGTTCTCAGTTGTTCCACCATTTATATTGGTTAAGAATCCTATATTTTTTGAATTCGAAGCGGTATCACTTACAGCAACTGCGGCATGAACAGTTCCAATTCCACCAGGAGGTGTAATTGGTTTAAACCCTTTTACATCCAAAGTGGCTTCTGGGTTTATGTTGTTGATACCTACGTTTTTTTTGTCGTCATCCATTGTCATGAGGTAATATGGCGATCCAATGGTACTACTAGTAGAGTTTAAAATAAACTGGAGATTCCCATTTGTATCTGTTGTTATATTGTTGGCCTGTGGACCACTAAATAGTGCTATCCCAGCATTCGTACCCAAAGGTTCAGAAAGTACTAAAGTATTCGTGAAAGTTGGAATAGTGCCTTTACCAATTACGACTTGATTTGTATCTATTTGAACAGATCGATTATTACCAACCATTGCTCCATGAGAAAGAACTAAACTGTTATCATCATTATTATTCATATAAAAGTTCTCCGTGGTACCATTGGCTAATAAGCCAATATGTGCGTTGGTGCCTTGTACTTGCATTTCGGTAGCTTTTACACGATAAGCATATAAAGTATCTACTGCTAGGCTTGGTGTAGCTACATGGTCAGCAAATACGCTATCCATTACGGCCGTACCGTCAAACTCTGATTTCCCTGAAACATAAAGAGCCCCAGTATTATTAGTATTCGTAATATCCTGAGCTACAATTCCATATGAAAAATTGCCCAATCCAGGGTCTGCAATTACATTGCCTAAAATACCTGAATTATAACTTGATGTCCCTTGTACTTGAGAAAGTATTCCAATATTCTCGCCTGATGCTCCCGACACATTAGAGTACATTCCATATTTAAATGTAGCTGGAATACTCGTTTGATCGAAAATACTTATACCAACATTGGCATTTACAGTTGCTTTTGTATAGGGCTCTGTACCACGTACTTCAAATTTCGATTCTGGATTTTTTATCCCTAAGCCAATTTTACCGTCCGGTGTCATACGCCATTTTTCTGTTGGTACGCCACCTTCAAATGTTCCGTATACAATGTTTCTGGTTCCTACCATTACGTAGTCTCCTGGTTCACCATTGCTGTTTACTGCTGTCATGTTGGCTCTTGGCATACCCATATAATTACCGGCTGCATTCGGTCCTAATTTTGAAAACACCAACTCAGAAGATGGGTTCCCTGTTCCACTTGCCTTAAATCGTAAACGAGCAAATGCATCATCATTATCTGATTTGATTTGTACTGTATTACCTGTATTAGGATTTGTACTAGCACCTCTGTAAAAGCTATAGTCATGATCTGGTTGATTGGTTCCAAAACCTATTTTGTTACCACCAAAGTTTCCGTCAAAAATTCGTGAGTTGGTTAACTCATTTGGGTTACCCGTAAACTTAGGTATCATATTAGCATCACCTGTTGTACTAGGTGCTGTTGATACTCCACCACTACGTGCCGTTCCACTACCAGCAACTTTTGCTTTATTAGCAAACATGGCATACGGTACACTTAGTAATTGTGCGCTTCCTACAATCTCATAATTGGTTCCACCATTTACATCAATGGCTACTTGTAGGTATTTGTTTCCGCTTTCCCAGTTTACTCTTTCAAGCGTTCCAGTAATAGCATTTCCACCACCTACTTGTAAAGTGTATAAACCAAATTCATTGGTTGTAGTGGTTTGTGTTTCTTCGTAATCGGCTACGCCGGCATTTACTGCTGAGATTACGCTAAGCTTTAAGCTCAATGTTTTGTTGGCCAAAGGTGCTCCCTTAGCATCTCTTGCTACTCCTTGGTAGTTAAAGAGGTTGGGCGCTTGCGCAAATACAGTCCCTATTCCTAGGACCATAAGCGTTATTATAATTGATAATTTTTTCATGATTTTTGTTTTTTTGCTTGCCACGCTTTGCGTGGTTTTTTGTTGATTTTAGTTATTGTTTATTTTTTGAATTTTATAGGTGTTTTTACTAATGGTGTTACCTCCTTCGTATTGAACGTTGAGGATATAATTACCATTGGCTACCGTGCTCATATCAAACTGTTGTAACTCTGATCCTTGATCGAGTGTTACCTTCTTTTTGAAAATGAGCTTACCAGATAGATCTAAAACGATTAGTTGTAAATCACCACCCTTTTTAAACTTGGGTGCTACGTTTACCAATCCACTAGTAGGATTAGGATAAATGAGTAATTCATCTTGTGAGATAACTACATCTTGTGTGCTCGTAGGTGAAGCGCTCATGGGTTGCAGTAAACCTTGGGTAACGGTAATACTACTGTTACTTTCGGTTTTGATTAAAGCCATTTCCCCTACGGAATAGGAATAGGTGTCGTCACCTAGTTTTGCTTGCCCGCCGCTCACATTGGTGGTACTTTGTGCAAAGGCACCAAAGCTGCAGCTTAGAAAAGCAACTAATAAAAGGATTTGTTTCTTCATAGT
>CAYMFF010000120.1:0-4762 GCA_964389575.1 uncultured Chitinophagaceae bacterium | reverse complement strand
CACCAAACTAAAACACCTTGCTTCGTAAACGCCACTGCGCATATGCGCTCACGTTGTGCATAATGCGCAAATTGTTCCAAATATCAAAATCTGAACTAAAAAAGCCAACCGCATAGTTAATCTCTTTTTATATCATTTTCATCCCTTCCTTTTCGACTCCAAAACCCAATATTCGACTTCAATAACTAAGTTCCAAAACCAAGCAAATACCGCTCTATCCTTGCATAGAATATATAAAAACATTCTATGTAATGAAACGAGTTATAACCTTATTAATTGCATTTCTAAATACAACATCGCTTTGCGCACAAATCAATACAGATGGTAGTCAAATAGAATTCCAAACTTTTCTAGAGGTGTTAAAGTATGCCGATGATCATGCAGTAAATATCCAAAATGCTAAAATAAATGAGGAAATTGCCAAGACAGCGAACAAAGAATCTAAATCGTTTTTATACCCTACGGTAAACGCTGTGGCAGGATACAATAACAATCTTACCATACAGCCCACCTTAATACCAACGGACTTTTTTAATCCAAATGCACCATCAGGAACTTTTGAAGAATTTACTTTCGGTAAACAGCACCTTTACTCAACAGGGATTCAGGCACAATGGAATATCCTAAACTTTCAAAAGAAATTTACCTGGGAAACGGCTGATATAGTTGCTCAGCAGAGCAAAGTCAGTATTCAAAAAGTGAAGTATAGTACTTATAATCTACTGGCCTCAACCTATTACTCTATTTTACTTACACAGGAATCCATTCAAATTTTTGAGGAAAGTCTAAAAATATCCGAAGCGATTTATGCGAATACCAAAACAAATTTTGGAAAAGGAATAATTAGCGAAGTAGAACTAAATCTTGCTGAAACCAAAAAACTGGAGAATCAAAAAAGATTAAACCAATCGAAAGCAAACCTCAATCTTTTTTATGCACAACTCCAAAGTCAGCTTAATACGAATAAAGAAATTTCAGTTATCGATAAACCCCAAAATTTCGTAGTAAACAATAATCAATTAGAAACCGAACACCCCGAAATTAGTTGGCAAAAATTGGAAGTACAAAAACAGCAATCAATATTGAAGCAAAAGAAATCATTGCACTTGCCAACTATCAGTTTTAACTATCAATACAACTATAGCTGGGCTGTGGATGAATTTATGAACTTTTCCAATACCAATAGATTGCCTCAGCAAGTGTTCGGCGTCAAACTAAACGCTCCCATCTTTAGCGGTTTTTCTAACCGTCAAAAAATCAAACAGTCTCAATGGCAAGTAAAACAACAAAAAATGCTTTTGGATAATACCATATTGGTTAAGCAGAAAGAGGACGAAATGATGCTATTGGATTTGAGTAAGTACGCTCAAGAATTAGCGGATAATAAAGAGATTATGGGCCTAAGACAAAAAAATGATGCACACGCAGAAAACAAATACCAAAATGGCCTAATTAATTTGAATAATCGCTTGGATGCGTTTGAAGATGTACTAAGCGCTCAAAACAATTATTTACAAAGCCTTGCGTCTTACACCTTAGCACAGTATAAAGTATATATCAGACAAATAGATTTTAAAAACTATTAATAAAACAAACTAAACAATGAAAACAAATAGAAAAATCATTTTATGGTGTGCAGTATTATCACTCTCAGTATTCTGCTCCTGTAAAAACAAAGAAACAACCACACCTACAAGAAAGAATATTCAAGATGCAGTATTTGCAAGCGGACATATCGAACAAGAAAATCAATTTACAGTTTCGGCAAGTGCTGATGGTATATTAAACACGATTGCAGTGAGTGAAGGTGATATTATTACTCGAAACAGATTAGTAGCCGTTATAAAAAGCGATGTGCAAAACAATCAATTGGAGGATGCTCAGGTAGTATATAATGAAGCAGTAAATGATGCTTCGGCAAATGCTTCACAGCTACAACAAATACAATTAAACATTAATCAGGCACGAAAGCAGTTAGATTTAGACCGAAAGAACTACCTCCGCTATAAAGATTTATATGCTACTAAATCTGTGGCGCAGATAGATTTTGAAAAAGCCACTTTGCAATACAATGCTTCTAAAAATAACCTAGCCACTTTACAGCAAAATTATAAAGGAGTAAAAAGTGATTTAGAATTAAATGAAAAAAGAAGTTTAGTACAAGTAAACACACAAAAATCCAAGTTGAGTGATTACAGATTAACCTCACCCATAGGCGGAAATGTTATTAGCATTTATAAAAAACAAGGCGAATTGATTCGCCGAGGCGAAGCCATTGCCGAAATAGGTAGCGGGGCATTTATCATAAAACTATTTGTAGCTGAGGACGACATTAAAAAAGTAAATTTAGGACAAACCGTAGCGGTAAATATGAACACGTATCCCGACCAATCGTTTGGTGCTAAGGTTACAAAAATCTATCCTGCCTTTGACAAAATAGAACAATCCTATGTGGTAGAAGCGCAGTTTGATAAACTACCCGAAAAAATATTTTCTGGCTCGCAACTGCAAGCAAATATTGCAACAGGAGGTAGCAAAAGTGTACTGATGATACCTACCGATTATATCATAAGAGAGAGCTATGTTCTCCTTGATAATCGTGAAGAAAAAAAAGTAAAAGTTGGCAGAAGAAATTTAGACTGGACCGAAGTAATCCGTGGTCTTAACGAAGGAAGTGTAATTGAAAAACCAAAAAAATAAACAATGAACACCAATCAAAAAATTGCAAAAGTTCACCTCACTTCGCGCTTTCGGTCACTGTTAGTGGCATTACTCAGTGTGAGCTTTGGTATCTCTATGTATGTCGCTATGAACAGTTTTATGGCCGGTGTAAATAATATTCAAACCGATATCACTTTTACTACAATGCCACACATAAAAATCTACAATGATCTACCGACTGCGGTAGAGCCAATTTTGGATAAACCCACGGACAGTAATACGATTTTAAGGGTGCACAATGCTCGCAATATCCAA
Source organism: uncultured Chitinophagaceae bacterium (assembly GCA_964389575.1). GTDB lineage: Bacteria > Bacteroidota > Bacteroidia > Chitinophagales > Chitinophagaceae > JAGNRR01. The sequence goes on along the minus strand of CAYMFF010000120.1, from coordinate 1,786 downwards.
TATACGCAAGGCATAAAAAACGCTGAAGCCATAAAAGAAAAACTGCAAAAATTTCCGGAAGTGCAAGCGGTAACGGCTCAACTTAATGAAAATGTTTTTATACGCAATGGTGTTACCAAAGCCAGCGCTTCGCTCTCAGGTATAGAAACTATAAATGAAAATAAACTATTTCAAACAGCAGATTTTATTACTGAAGGGAACCTAAGTGATTTAGACAAGCGCTCCGATGCCATTATTCTTGGCACAAGACTAGCGCAACGCATTGGCGTAAAAACGGGCAATACAATTTCTTTAAGTACCTCTGATAATATTTCTAAAACTTTTAAAGTTACCGGACTTATAGAAACAGGCTCTAAAGTTTCTGATAATACAAGAGCCATAATTTCTATTCATACGGCGCGCCAGCTTTTTTCTAAAAATAATAGTTACGCCACTGATTTATTAGTAAACACGGGCGATTATAATAATGCTCAAACTGTTGCCGATAAAATAAGTCCCATCATAGAATATAAGGTAGCGTCTTGGCAAGAAGGAAATGACCAGTTAGTTTCTTCCAGTTTGTTGCGTGATATTTTGGCTATTGCCGTTTCGTTGACCATACTCATTGTGGCAGGTTTTGGAATTTATAATATTATGAATATGACAGTAAATGAAAAAATAAAGGAGATTGCCATACTCAAGGCAATGGGATTTAATGGTAAAGATGTAATAGAAATATTTTTGACGCAGTCCGTTGTTATTGGGTTTATTGGTGGCTTAGTAGGGCTTGTTTTAGGAAATGTAATTGTACAAATATTAGATAGCATTCCATTTACCATAGCCACAATGAATACCCTACCAGTCACCTACAATCCGAAAGATTATATACTCGCATTTTCCTTTGGTGTAATTATTACACTCATAGCAGGCTACCTACCAGCACGCAAAGCCTCCAAAGTTGACCCAGTAGAAATTTTAAGAGCTTAGCCACACTTTGGTCGTGGAATTAAAACAAAAAACAATGAAAGCAATCTCAGTATCACATATCAACAAACATTTTTATGAACCTGTAGAGTTTCAAGTATTAAAAGATATTTCTTTTAATGTAAATAAAGGCGAGTTTGTATCTATTATCGGTAAATCGGGTTCGGGCAAATCTACCTTACTGTATCTGCTCTCCACAATGGATACGGACTACGCCGGCAATATTGTTATTAATGGTACGGAGGTTACGGGTTTAAAGCAAAACCAACTTGCCAAGTTCCGAAACGAGCAAATTGGTTTTGTATTTCAGTTTCATTTTTTACTACCCGAGTTTACCGTTTTAGACAACGTAATGCTTCCTGCCCTCAAACTAAACAAACGCCCCAAAGAAGCCATCGAACACGAGGCGATTGAGTTGCTCAACTTGTTAGGTATTAAAGGACAAGAACACAAAAAAGCCTCCAAAATGAGCGGTGGACAACAACAGCGCGTAGCCATTGCACGCGCGTTGATTAATTCGCCCGCTATCATCATGGGCGATGAGCCAACTGGTAATTTAGATACAAAAAATACCGATATTGTTTTTGGTATTTTCCGTGAATTATCACAAGAGCGCGGACAAACTATCATAGCCGTTACGCACGATGATGAATTTGCCGAGAAGAGTGATCGCATTATTGAGCTCTCTGATGGGTGCTTGGTGAGTGGCTAAGGAGAGAATGGTGTATTTATTTTGAAGTGTAATGCACACCTGCACCTTTGCCTAAACGAGTAATGAGTTCTTTATCTAGCAATCGGTTTAGTATCCTTTTAAGCGTGGGTT
>CAYMFF010000119.1:0-4886 GCA_964389575.1 uncultured Chitinophagaceae bacterium | reverse complement strand
TCATGTATGACGCAATACTTCGCAAGCTCACTACTGCGCATACACAATCGTTATGCACCATTATCCTGAATAGCTTTTTTAATATCACCAATAGTATAAATACCTTGTGCAGTATTATCTAATGGTTCTACTTTTGTTTCGTCAGGCAGTAAGTGTGCTAATTTGTTTTCCCATCTTATATAGTGCGTTCTAAAAGCTACTTCTATAACTTCTCCTGTTGTCGGTATTCTAATTCCAAATGTTGTACTCATAATATTTTTAGTTTTAAATTAACAGCGCATAACATTGTATATAAAATAATGCTTGCATTCCGTTTGCTTAATCGTTCTCATTCTCAATCTTTTTATTTTTGGCTAACGCTTCTGATTTGGTTCGTTGGCTTAATAGTGAATTTTTAAAAACCATATCCAATACGTCACGTTGAAATTTATCCATAGGAATTTGATTATTCCACAAATTTTCTTTCCAAGTAAAATCTAACTCTCTGTTGGTTTTATCCAAGCCTTTTATTAGCCATTCATTACAATTGCTTGGGGCGAATCTTAAACGACTATGGTATGGGTTATTGTCGAATGATAATTTATGATATTCTTTATTAGGCATGAATATATAAATTACGTCCGACTTTAGGTAGTGGTCTATACCCTTAATGTTTTCAGAGCTATTTTTGGGGATACCCAACGCTCCTAAAATATCTTTTAACCTTATGTCCTCTAAGTACCTTCTTTCTTTTCCAAGTTCTTCAAAGTGACTTACTAAGTTTTCTATTGCTGATGCTGTTATCATATCTAATTTTTGTTTTAGCTACGCTTAAAAAATAAAAAGCGTAGTGGTTAAATTTATTTGTTTCTCTCTATTCGCACTATTTATATACTCACCGTTATGCATGATTAGGCAAAAAAATAAAATATTACATGTCTGAATTAAAAACATTTCCGATTACACTAATAAGCGATACCTTATCGATCTCATTAGATAACTTATTCGACTCAAGTTGGAAACATATTCAAATTGAAAAGGAAAAAGTCAAACTCAATCCTAAACAAAAAAAAGGATTCAGACCAATTCCCAAACCAAATGCAACTCAGCAAAAATCTATTAAGAGAAAAATAGGCAGACTTCAAACCAAAGCAAATAGAGCACAAAAAATATCAATGTTATATAGTTTTATTGCACTTGAACACATGACCTATGAAATATTAAATAGGCTTCGGGACGCCAATGACGTTGATCTACTGGCTGAAAAAGACAAGAAAAAAGCCTTTTGGGGAATTAATCCGAATACTAATACTACTCAAATTAGAGAGATAAGAAAGACAATTCGTTATCTATTGTCAAGACCTGAAATGGAATCAGAAGATTGTGATTGTAGCGAATTGAAAACAGATCCAGAAATTGAATCCTTCCTGGCAAATGGACATAAAATTAAAAACACATTTGTCCATGGAATAAGTGGAGATAAAGAAGTAGAGTTAACTCCAAGTGGCGAAAAAGAAGTTATTGAAAAAGATGATAATACAAGAATTGAAATTCAAGAGATGGATTCAATTACTAAGAATGTTAGTTTAACAACATTTTTTCAAGCAATTCAACAACTGAAAAACGACAAGATATTTTTTTGTTCTCATGCAACTGGTGATCCAAGTCATATTTGTTTAAGTATGGCAGAAGCATTTTGCCGATTTGGTTACAGAATTACAAGAAGTTTAGCTAAACATTTTAATATTGGGATCTCTTGCAGCTTTTATTATAACGACACTAAATTCGTTGTTGTCACTAATGGTGAAATCCAAGAAATGCAAAAGGAAAATAGTGATATAGCAATTAATTTCAGCACAAATGAAATACATAAATTGTATAAAGCAAACGGTGATGAAATATTATCAACCAGAAAGCAAAGGGAATAACCATGCATAACAATATATAAGACCTCATATCTGCTCGTACCTCACAGAGACGAGGCTTATAATCATCCGTTTAGCAATTAAGAATGCAACGAGATCTATTCAGCGTAAAAATCGAATAAATAATTTTAGCGGAGTAAAAGAGATTTTCAAGTCTTTCAAGTCTTTGCGAGGAATCGTACTGAAAGTTTACTTTCAAAGACGTTTGCACGTCCAAAAGACTTGGCTAAGCTAGCAGCTATTTCTGACTAAGTCAAGAAATAAAATCTTTTTTACAAAACGTTATTATTCGACCGTTCTTCCAGACGTCTTATATTCTAAGAATGATAAAACATATGGAAGCTCTTTTTTACGCTTACTAGAAATATAAAAGGAGTTGCATTCTTAACTACGTGTGTTGAAAAAAGATATTAAATTTGAGTACGAGAGAAACACACTGCTAACAACATCATGTATGACGCAATACTTCGCAAGCTCACTACTGCGCATACACAATTGTTAGCAGGAATTTGAAAAACAATTTCTCAAAATGTGTGACTTTTTTCATTTATCTGCATCTAATGATTGATAGATTTAAATGTAAACAAAATGAAAAGTTTAAAACTTAGAATTTCAGCTCTTGCCATCATGATGGCAATTGGAGCTATTGGAGTGACATTTACAAGTTGTCAGAAAGACAACCAAATTGTAGAACCTCAGAAAAGTGAAAGCAATAATTATCAGGCCATGTCTCATAGTTCTGGAAATACGATTTCACATGCTGATGCCAGAACCATAGGAAACTTGCATAACCAATATATGGGTGAAGGGATATTAAACACACCAATCACAACTTCGGATATGAAATCAAAATTCAACAACATGAATGTGCCTGAAGTTACTCAGGATATGAAGAACGAGATATATGATTATTTTGAAAACAATAGTATTGATGATGTTGAAGAAGATATTCTATCAGAATTGCAATCAACGGAATCTACTAATATTTTTAATTCAACTAAAAGTATTATTTTCAATAATAAAAATTTCCAATCAAAATCAAACGAATTTGACACGCAACTAGGCTTAGTCGAAGCTCAATTATTTGGCAGTGAGAAAGAAATGCTATTGACTTTTATTGAAACTTCGCGAAGTTCACTATCTTTTTGGATGCCAGTTGAGGATGGTGGACAAGGTGGAGGAGTTGATTACACTCCTTATGCCGTAGATTGGAAAGCCGTAGGATACTCAGATGGTGCTGGTGCCGTAGGTGTTTTATTACGCACTTGGGCTTTGGCAAGTTTTGGTCCTCTTAGCTGGGGTGCCATCGTTGGCGCAATAGGATGGGGTGCCGCTTGGAGTTCAGGAACTGCATTGTTGTGGCAACTTTCACATTAGAATAAAAGTAATTATGAATTACGCAATATTGAAAAAAGATTTTATTCTATTCATTGTATTCTGGATTATCCTATCATTAGGATACTACCTGATTTTTAGAAAAGAGATACAAACTAGTGGTAATTATTCATTTATTCTTTATTCGTTCTTTGGGGCAAGTGCTATAATATGTGTTCCACTTCTAAAATCAATATTTAAGAAAAGAGGATAAAACTCCTGCCAACAATGCATGTACGCAATGGCTTAATGATTATAAACTACCCGTCCCCAATAAAATGCTTATGAAAAAATAAGCATTTTATTGGGGACTACTTTTATGCTTCGTAAGTAACTTCACACTAAACTAAAACACCCTGCTTCTTAAACGCCACTGCGCATATGCGTTCACGTTGTGTGCCATAACAGCTAAATGAAAAAGCCAATCATGATAAAAATATTAAGCGGCCTTGTTAATCTGCTAAGTGGATTATTTGCAGCTATAATTATTCTATACTTTCAAGATTGGTTCGGTAGTGGCGACACCTACTCCTACCTTTTTTGGACAGTTCCATTGTCAATTGGCCTTGCAATTTTTGGGAAATCAATCCTTAATTTCTTTCCATTAAAAAACAATCTGCTGAGGCTTTTAGTAGTTTTAATTCTCTCAGTGATTATATCGTTTGGTTGGGTGTATAGCGTTTACTTTATACTAGGGCCTTGGATAAACGCTTTTAGCATTCCAGTATTTTTATTATGGATTATTGGAATATGTTTTCAATTGGTATTTATTGATAGATTCATCCGAACTGAACAAAAAAAGACAACGCTGAAAAGTGCAACAAAGTTGATTTTAGGGTTTCCTGCGACGTTGGCTTTATCAACTATTTGTATTCACGGACTCTCCATGTTTAGTTCATATTTATCAAGACCAGAACCTGAGACATTCTTAATACCGCAAAACTTTGAGGGTAGCTTCAAAGTAATTTATGGCGAAGAATGTGGTATAAATCCAACAACTGAAAATGGACGTAGAATTCTTCAAATTCCTTCAAATGGCATACTTATAATTCAACCTGAATTTGAAGCTGGGATTATTGACCACGAATACTATTTCGTAGATGAGTATCAGAAAAGAACCAAGATTGAACAATTTGAAAATTACTCAGATGGGACAAAAAATACTCCAGGTGTACGATTAGTAGGTTCAGGAAGTTTTGGTGGTGCAATGCCGAATGTAGGCTCTTCTTCAGAGTCTCCATTGGCAATTCAATATACCGACTTTCAAGTTTATCAAGATTCAATTGAAAAATATTCTTTTAAAGAAGAAGAAAAATTTGATTCATTAACAACAGCATTAGTTGAAGAATGTAGAAAATTAAAAAAATAAAAAAAGTACACGACATTAGCTCATAAGAGATACGGGCAACCCTACAAACCGAAAAACTCTGCTCCGAAAACCGCCAAAGCAAAGCTTTGACTTTAGGAAAAGATAAAGTTAAACTTTAGCTTTGGCTAACAACATTACAGCTACGAGTAACTGCTTCGAAACTCCGCACTTCTCATAGCCAAATCGTTAAAATTAAATTCTAAGCAAACTGCTTAGCAATCGTACCACAGAAATCAGTT